>NZ_JAMQQF010000019.1 GCF_023716945.1 Frankia sp. AiPs1
GCGCCAGCGCCGGCGGTGCCACGCAGGCCCACTTCGAGGGCCTCACTGAGGTCGTCGGCCGCCTCGGCGGCGCTCGCCGGCCGCCGCCTCGGGGACTTGGCGAGCATGCCGGCGAGCACGTCCCACACCGGCGCCGGCACGCCGGCGATGGGCTGGGGGTCGTCCTCTCGGTGCGCCCGCAGCAGTTCCGCGGGATTCGTCGAGTCGAACGGCGGCGACCCGGCGAGGAGCTCGTAGAGCACCACTCCCGCCGAGTAGACGTCGGCGGCGGGCGTCGGAGGGGCTCCGGTGCCGAGCTCGGGCGCCATGTAGAGGGGGGTGCCGATCGGCCCGGTCGCGCTGACGCGGGACGGCGTGCTGATCACGCGGGCGATGCCGAAGTCGGTGAGACGGACGATCGGGCGGTCGGGCTGCGACGTGTCGATGAGGATGTTCTCGGGCTTGACGTCCCGGTGGACGATCCCGGCGGCGTGCACGCTGTCGAGCGCCCAGAGGGTGCCGACAGCCAGCCGGACCGCCTCCTGGGCGGGCCGCGGGCCGAACTCACGCAGGTGCGCTCGCAGGTCAGGGCCTTCGACGAGATCCATCACGATGGCCAGCGCGTCCGGCTCGTTGACGAGGTCGCGGACGGCGACGAGATCGGGGCTGTCGAGATCCACGAGGAGATCCCACTCCCGCAGGAACCGATCGACGATCTCCGGATCGCCCGCGAGCTCGGGGCGCAGCACCTTGATTGCCACCGCGGTGTCGTCCTGGACCCGGACACCTCGCCAGACCTGGCCGGTCGTACCCTGCCCGAGCAGCTCGTGCAGCACGTACCGCGAACCCAGTTTGCGCACCGCGCCCTGTCCCTCCTTGGCACCGCACGAGGCGGCCGAACCTACGGCGGCGCCGCCGCGGGGCGACGAACGCCCGGCCATGCGGAACCCGGAAGAGTCCTCCGGACGGCCGTCCCCAGTGCGCGGGCGACCTTTATCGCTTGCTCGCTGGATGGCAATGACCCCACTGGGTCATCCGGACTACTTCTCCGATCATCCGAGACGGACGACTCGAACAGGCTACGACGGGGGAAGGGCACCGCCTGCGGCGGGGGAGACCCACGCCACCGGAACGTCGAAAAGCAGCCGGCGGGCGTAGTCCGCGTTCCGTTTGGTTGTGGGGCCCGATCGGGGCATCCGCAATCTCGAGAAGGCCAGGACAAGCGGTGGAAACGTGTGCGCGTGGTCACGCCAGCCGCGCGCAGGACCCGACCGGTCCCCGCGAGGCGGCCGACCTGCGGTGGCCTGGGGTTGACGGCGAGTGGATCCGTCAGTCGACGGCCGATGTCGACAGCCGCGCCGCCGCGGCGAGCACGGCCACCCCGTGGCGGCGCCCGGGCGATCGGGTCAGGCGTTCCACCGGGCCGGACAGCGACACCGCCGCAATCACCGTCCCGGATTCCCCGCGCACGGGGGCGGACACCGAGGCCAGCCCGGTCTCCCGCTCGCCGATGCTCTCGGCCCAGCCACGCTCGCGCACCAGGGCGAGCGTCCCGCTGCCGAACGGTGCGGCGGAGAGCAGGTCGGGGTCGGGCTGATCCGCGAACGCGAGCAGGACCTGTGCTCCGGATCCCGCCGTCATCGGCAGCGCGGCGCCGATCGGAACCGTGTCGCGCAGGCCGCTCGCCCGCTCGGAGGCGGCCACACACAGCCGCAGGGCGCCGCGCCGGACGTAGAGCTGGGTGCTTTCTCCAGTGACATCGCGCAGGTCGGTCAGAATCCGGTCGGCCCGGTCGAGCACGTCCCAGGGCAGCGGGGTGGCCACCCCGGCTGCCAGCCGCGGGCCGGGGACGAACCGGCCGGCGCCGTCCCGCCCGACGAGGCGGTGAATCTCAAGTGCACTGGCCAGGCGGTGCGCGGTCGCCCGGGTGAGCCCGGTCCGAGCGACCAGGTCGGCGAGGGAGGCCGGCCCCTGCTCCACAGCGGTCAGGACGAGTGATGCTTTGTCCAGGACCCCGACTCCGCTAAGCTGTTCCATAAGTTGATACTGCCATCCCAGATTATGGGACGCAAGATCGGTCAAGATCGGTCAAGATCGGGCAAGACGCAAGATCGGGCCAGTGGTGCGCCAGTCGTGGCACGACCCGAACTCAGGACTGTCGGACGACCGCGCGGGCAGCTCGCCCGGCGCAGGAGGGGAGTGGGCCATGGGGCGCACGCTCGCGGAGAAGGTCTGGGACGCCCACGTGGTGCGCCGCGCCGAGGGTGAACCGGATCTGCTTTATATCGATCTGCACCTTGTGCACGAGGTCACCTCGCCGCAGGCGTTCGAGGCGCTGCGGCTGGCCGGCCGGCCGGTGCGCCGCCCCGACCTGACCCTCGCCACCGAGGACCACAACGTGCCGACCACGAACACGCTGGCGCCGATCGCGGATCCGATCTCCGCGGCCCAGGTCGAGGCGCTGCGCAAGAACTGCGCCGAGTTCGGGGTGCGGCTGTACCCGATGAACGACCCCGGCCAGGGCATCGTCCACGTCGTCGGGCCGCAGCTCGGGCTGTCCCAGCCGGGGATGACGATCGTGTGCGGCGACAGCCACACCTCCACCCACGGCGCGTTCGGGGCGCTGGCCTTCGGCATCGGCACCAGCCAGGTCGAGCATGTGCTCGCGACCCAGACGCTGCCGCAGCGTCGCCCGAAGACGATGGCGGTCACGGTCGACGGCGACCTGCCGGCCGGCGTCACCGCGAAGGACCTCATCCTGGCGATCATCGCCCGGATCGGCACCGGCGGCGGTGCCGGACACGTCATCGAGTACCGCGGCGCGGCGGTCCGGGGCCTGTCGATGGAGGGTCGGATGACCGTCTGCAACATGTCCATCGAGGCCGGGGCGCGGGCCGGGATGATCGCTCCCGACGACACGACGTTCGAGTACCTCGCCGGTCGGGCGCACGCCGCCACCGGACCCGACTGGGACGAGGCCGTGGCCTACTGGCGCACGCTGGCCTCGGACGACGACGCCGTGTTCGACCGGGAGGTCGTCATCGACGCCGCGAGCCTCACCCCGTACGTGACCTGGGGGACCAACCCGGGCCAGGCGGCGCCGCTGGATTCGCTGATCCCCGCGCCCGCCGACTACGCGGACCCGGCCGCGCGTGCCTCTGCCGAGCGGGCGCTGACCTACATGGGACTCACGGCGGGCACGCCGTTGTCCGCGGTCACCGTCGACACGGTGTTCATCGGCTCCTGCACCAACGGCCGGCTCAGCGACCTGCGGGCCGCGGCCGACGTGCTGCGGGGGCGGCGGGTGGCCGACGGCGTCCGGGCCCTGGTCGTTCCCGGGTCGATGCAGGTCAAGGCGGAGGCCGAGGCGGAGGGGCTGGACGACGTCTTCCGGGCCGCCGGAGCGGAGTGGCGCAGCGCCGGCTGCTCGATGTGTCTCGGGATGAACCCGGACACGCTGAGCCCGGGGGAGCGCAGCGCCTCCACGTCGAACCGGAACTTCGAGGGGCGCCAGGGCCCAGGCGGGCGGACCCACCTCGTCTCGCCGGCCGTCGCCGCCGCCACCGCGGTCACCGGCCAGCTCACCGCCCCGGCGCAGCTGTAGGCACGAGCCCGTGCGGTCGCCGCGCCCGTCGAACCGGTGGGTGCCCGATGACCGCGACCGTCATCCCGATCACGACCGTCATTGCGATCACGACATCGTTCAGAGGGGAGCGTTTCCGGCGATGGAGGCGTTCACGATTCACACCGGTCGGGCCGTGCCGCTGCGGCGCAGCGACGTCGACACCGACCAGATCATTCCAAGCGAGTGGCTCAAGCGCATCGAGCGCACCGGGTTCGGCGCCGGCCTGTTCTCCCAGTGGCGGGCCGACGAGGGCTTCGTGCTCAACGACCCGGCCTTCGCCGAGGCGTCGATCCTGGTCGCCGGCCCCGACTTCGGCACCGGCTCGTCGCGTGAGCACGCCGTCTGGGCGCTGCAGGACTACGGCTTCCGGGCGGTGATCTCGCCCCGGTTCGCCGACATCTTCCGGGGCAACGCGCTCGGTAACGGACTGTTGCCGGTGCAGCTTCCGGCGGAGACGGTCGAGTCCCTGCAGACGGCCGTGGAGCAGGACCCGACCGTGGAGATCACCGTCGACCTGGCCGCTCGCGAGGTGCGGGGAGCCGGCCTGGTGGCTCCGTTCGAGCTCGACGACTTCACCCGCTGGCGGCTGATGGAGGGACTCGACGACGTGGGCCTGACCCTGCGGCACGAGGAGCTGATCACCGGCTTCGAAGCGACCCGGCCGGGCTGGCTGCCCTCAGCGGTGTAGCGCCCGCGCCTGGGCGTCCCGACGTCGGCGGCAGCCCCGGCCGCGGATCCCGCCCCGGCCGGGCAGAGACCTGCAGCACAGTCGATTCGGCCCCGCCACGCGACCATCGGCCCCGATGTGACGAAACTAACATCGGGGTCGATGTGCGGGCAGGTCTGCCCGAGTAGGCGTTCGACTACTGAGCGGCGCCAGCCTGTTCGCCATCGCCTGCGGCGTTTGGTTGATTACGTAGCAGAGCTGGCAGCGCGGTGGCGGAGGTGGCTGGGTATCAAAGCGTGACATTGCGCCCAAAAAAATGGACGCCTCTCACTACCCAACGTGATGAATCTACCGGATGCTGCGCGCTGGTCGTACAGCACGCATCCCGTCGCCCACCGGCTCGAACCCGCTGACGTGCGGGTTTGTGTGACGCGACACGGTCGCGGGAATTGCCCTCGACAGTGGAGATGCCTACGGTGCAGCGCAGTGTGATGCCCGATCTGCTCCCCACCCCGCGCCTGCGGGGGGCGTCCGGAGGTTGTTGTGAACAAGTCCCAGTTGGTTGACCGCATCGCCCAGCAGATCGAGGGCGGACGGTCGAACGCCACCAAAGCCGTCGACGCCGTGTTCGACGCTATTCAGGAGGCCGTCGCCAGCGGCGAGAAGGTGACCATCACCGGATTCGGCGTGTTCGAGCGGGTCGAGCGGGCCGCGCGCACCGGGCGCAACCCGGCGACGGGTGAGCCCGTGCACGTCGCGGCCTCGGTCGTGCCGAAGTTCCGGCCCGGCTCCGAGTTCAAGTCGAGCGTCTCGGCGAGCGGCGACTGATCCACGGTGCGGGCGCCGGGCTACCGGTGCCCGCGCCGCATGGCCTCGGCCATGAGATCGTGTTGATAGTCCGACAGTCGGACGTCGTCCGGTCCGGCTGTCCGCCGTTCCCATCGGCCGTCGGACTGCAGCACCCACCCGGACACCTCGTCGGAGAAGGCGTGATCGAGGATGCGGCGAACGGTGTCCCGGCGCTCCGGATGGGGCACCCGGACGAGCGCCTCGATCCGCCGGTCCAGGTTGCGATGCATCATGTCGGCGCTGCCGATCCAGAACTCGTCCGAGGAGGCGAACTCCAGGACCCGGCTGTGCTCGAGGAAGCGGCCGAGGATCGACCGAACGTGCACCGTCTCCGACAGACCCGGCACGCCGGGCCGTAGGGCGCAGATTCCCCGCACCAGGCAGTGCACGGGGACGCCCACCATGGACGCGCGGTAGAGCGCGTCGATCACCTGCTCGTCGACCAGACTGTTGACCTTGAGGCGGATGCCGCACGGACGGCCCTCCTGCGCCGCCCGCGCCTCCGCTTCGATGCGCTGCAGGATCCCGTCCCGCATGTGCTGCGGAGCGACCAGCAGCGAGCGGTACTCGGTCTGCCGGCTGTACCCGGTGAGCACGTTGAACAGATCGGTGAGGTCGGCGCCCACCTCGGGATCGGCGGTGAGCAGACCGAGGTCCTCGTAGAGCCGCGCGGTCTTGGGGTTGTAGTTGCCGGTGCCCACGTGGCAGTACCGACGCAGCCCGCCACGTTCCTGCCGGACGACCAGACAGGTCTTGCAGTGGGTCTTCAGTCCGATCAGGCCGTAGACGACGTGGCAACCGGCTCGCTCCAGCTCGCGCGCCCAGCGGATGTTGGCACTCTCGTCGAACCGAGCCTTGATCTCGACCAGCACGACGACCTGCTTGCCCGCCTCGGCCGCCGAGACGAGAGCGTCCACGATCGGGGAGTCGCCGGACGTGCGATAGAGCGTCTGCTTGATGGCGAGGACGTGCGGATCGGCGGCGGCCTGTTCGATGAACCTCTGTACCGAGGTCGTGAACGAGTCGTACGGATGGTGGACGAGGACGTCCCCCTCGCGCAGCACGCTGAAGAAGTCGGGCGTCTCCCCCTCCTCGGTGATCAGCCGAGGATGGGTGATCGGAACCCGTGGCGCGTCCTTCAGCTCCGGCCGGTCGAGGTCGTACAAGGCCCACAGGGCCGACAGGTCGAGCATCCCCGTGACCCGGTGCACCTCCCGCTCGGTGACCTCGAGCTCGCGCATGAGGAGTGCCAGCAGGTCGGAATCGATGTCGTCGTCGACCTCCAGCCGGACTGCGGGTCCGAAGCGTCGGCGGGCCAACTCCCGCTCCAGGGCCTGCAGCAGATCCTCCGCCTCGTCCTCCTCGACCTCGAGGTCGGCGTTGCGGGTGACCCGGAACAGATGGGAGTCGATCACCTCCATGCCGGGGAAAAGCTGGTCGAGGTGGGCGGCGATCACTTCTTCGAGCGGCACGAAGCAGGCGCTCTCTGCCGGCGTCGGGCCGTCCGCGGGGAAGTCCCCGGTCGGATCCACCGCTACGGAGACCAGCCGCGGCACGTTCTGCGGCACCTTCACCCGGGCAAAGTGGTCGATGTCCCCGCCCGGCTCGCGGACCTGTACGGCGAGGTTGAGCGAAAGGCCGCTGATGTAGGGGAACGGATGCGCCGGGTCGACCGCGAGCGGGGTGAGCACGGGGAAGATCTGCTCGTGGAAGTAGTCGTGCAGGTGTTCCCGCTGGGCCTCGCTGAGCTGGGACCAGAACCGGATACTGATCCCGGCGTGCGCCAACGACGGCACGACCTCGTCGGTGAAGCAGCGCGAATGCCGCTCCGTGAGCTGGGCGGTGACCCGGCTGACCAGGCCGAGCTGATCCCGCGCGCTCAGGCCGTCGGCCGAGCGAACCGCGAGTCCGGTGGCCTCACGTCGCATCAGACCGGCGACCCGGACCATGTAGAACTCGTCGAGGTTGCTGGCGAAGATCGCCAGGAACTTGGCGCGCTCCAGCAACGGAGTGGAGACGTCCTCCGCGAGCGCCAGCACCCGGGCATTGAAGTCGAGCCAGGAGGTCTCGCGGTTGATGAACCGATCGGCTGGCAGATCGGACGGCGCAGGCGAACGGGGCGCCTCCAGAGGTTCGAGCAGGCCGCTGCGGGCCTTGCGCTGAGGCTGTTCGGAACGGGTCGCCACCAGCTCGCTCATGCCTGTAGATGGTGCCAGTCGGCGGTGAACTCGGCAGCGCGGGACGATGTCCGGATACGGCGGCACCGATGACGCATCAGGGGCATCGCGGCAAAACGCCGGTTCGATCCGTGCCCGTTGTAGTGGTCTGGTCGCGCGTCGGTGGTCGGCTGCCGGGCGCGGGGCCCATCGTTAACGGCATGGAAACAGTCGAAGGCGACGATCGGCAGTGTGATGGAAACATCCTCCGTAGATCGGCCATTTCGGCAAAAGCGCATCCTTGCGGTCGTTCGCGGGTCAAGCGTGCACTGCGTGTCTGATATCACAGTAATTGCCGGGCTGGTGCTGGTGTGGCGGGACCTCCGTTGAGGATGTCGGAGCCGCTCGAACCCGGCGGGGCTGCGACACCGCCGCAACCCTCGGCGGCGTCCGGGAGCGATCTGCCCGGGGGGGACCATCCGAGGGTGGCTGCCGTCAACCTGACCGACCTGCCGGCCGGGACGCGGGTGACCTATCGGGTCGCGCAGCGCTTCCGATACACCTACGACGGCGAGGCCACCGATCTGGTCCACCGGCTCGTCGTGGTCCCGCCCAACAGGCACGGCGACCAGACCGTCCGCGACTCCCGGCTGGCGGTCTCCTCCGACGCGGCCCGCACGACCTGGCGACGTGGCGCCGACGGGACGCGCAGTGCGCTGGTGCGCCTCGACCAGGTGCCCCCCCGGCTCGACTTCGATGTGACCGTGTCGATCGACCGGATCGCCGGGGGTGGGCGGCCATGGCTGCGGGCCACCGCCCTGGCCGGCCGTCGGCTGCTCGACGCCACCCCGCTGACCGCACCGGACCCGGCGCTCACCGCGGCGGCCCGCGCCCTGGCCACCGACGATCCGGTAGCGACGGCGCGCCGGTTCTGTGGCTGGGTGCACAGCCGAATTCGGTATGTCCCCGGCAGCACCGAGGTGACGACCACCGCGGCCCAGGCACTCGCCGGCGGCGCGGGGGTCTGCCAGGACCAGGCGCACGTGATGCTCGCCCTGTGCCGCGCGGCGGGGCTGCCCGCCCGCTACGTGTCCGGGCATCTCGTCGGGGACGGCCCGTCACATGCCTGGGTGGAGGTCGTCATGAGCGGTGGCGTGGCCGATGGCGTGGACCGGACCGGCACGAGGGGGGCGGCAGCGGCCGGCGTGGCCGGCTGGGAACCCGGCGCCGTCGCCGTCGCCTACGACCCGTGCCACGATCGGCTCGCGGATCTCCGCTACGTGACGGTCGCGGTCGGCCGCGACTACTCCGACGTCGCGCCGACGTCCGGCTGGTACACGGGAGCGGGGCGGGGGACCCTGACGGCCAGTCAGCAGGTCACCGTCGTCGACGTCCAGTCCGTTCCGTGATCTTCCCGCCGGCGGTGTCCCGTCCACGGGCGGTCATCACCGTGGGTGACGCGCCTGACCGGGGTCGGGTCGTGACGGTCGACCCGATGGACGCCCGGGAAGACCGCGCGGCACGCGAGGCATCTACCTACTCTTTGTGATAGAGCGATCACGCGCTACGTTGACGATGGGCGCCAACGCGCTTGTTAATGACATCCGGTGATTTTGTCGGCCGTTTCCGTCGTTCCATGAGGATTCTCTGCCCATGAGGATTCTCTGCCTCAGACGGCCGACGCACCGGGAGGAGGGCGGGACGGGGAATGCTCGTCGACGCCGCCGCGATCGCTGCCGGCCTGACCGCGACGCTGAGCTGCGCGTGGTCCGGACGTCGGCTCGGCCGGCCCCGTGGCCGCTGGCTGGTCTGGCTGTCGTTCGCGTTGACCGCCTGGACCGTGGGGCAGGCGGCATGGACGCTGCACCGCTGGGACCGGCTCGCCACCGCCCGCCCGTCGGTCGCGGACGTCGGGTACCTCGCCGACGCCGGGCAGCTCGCCATGCCCGTCCTGGCCCTCGCCGCTCTCGCCGCGGTACCGGCGAGCCGGGTGCGGCGTTCCCGGGCCCGATGCACGCTGCTTGCCTCCTCGACCTCGGTCCGGGGACTGGGCGAGATGGGCTGGCCCGCCGGCGGAGGCTCGCGGCTGGGCCGCCTCGCCGACGGCCCGCGGTCTGCCGGCGGGCCCGACGGCGCGGGTGGTGGTGCTACGGGTGCGGGTGCTGCGGGTGCGAGTGCTGGCGGCGGTGGCGGGGGCGAGGGGTCCCGGTTGACCGACGGGCTCGTCGGTGTGCCGGCCGCGGCTCTGGACGAGATCATCCTCGGTGGTTCGCTGTTCCTACTCACCTGGTCGGGCATCCTGGCGGGCCTCGGCGAGGCCGACGCCACCGCCGCTGGCGGGGGCGAAAGCGGCGTCGGGGTGGTGCGCCAACTGGCAGCGGTCGCGCATCCGATCGTCGTCCTCGTCCTGGCGCTCGCGGTCCTGCATGTCGCGGGCTTTCGCCAGCCGGTCGACCTGCCGGCCGTCGCCGCGGCCGGGACCGGCCTGGTGTTCCTGGCGGTGGTCGGAGCCTGGTGCAAGCAGGTCGGCGGCGATGCCGGTCGGCTGGGTAGCTCGTTGGCGGATCTTGGCGCGGTAGCCGGCGCCTTGCTCGTCGTCCTGGCGGCGTGGCGAGCGGGTTGGGCGGGTGACGGGGGTCGGGCGGCTCGAGACGGGCCACGCGGCGACCTTGTCGGCTGGCTGCGGCTCGCGGCGCCCTACGTTCCCGCCGCCGGCGTCGGCGCGCTGATGCTGGACCGATCGCGGGCAGGCGTCGTGCTCGACCCGGTCCAGATCGTGGTCGGCTCGGCCCTGATCGCCGCCGTCCTCGTCCGGCAGATGGTCACTCTGCGGGCGAGCCAGCGGCTGGTGGCGCTCGTCGGGAGCGCCGAGCGCGAGGTGCAGCACTGGACCTCGCACGATTCGCTCACCGAGCTCGCCAATCGCACGCTGTTCCACCAGCGGCTGACCGACGCCCTCGCCGCCAGCCGCCGCGACGGTCGGGACGTCGCCGTCCTGTACTGCGACCTCGACGACTTCCGCATCATCAACGACAGCCTCGGCCACGCCGCCGGAGACCACCTGCTGCGTGCCGTCGGCCAGCGCCTGCGACACTGCGTGCGCGTCACGGACACCGTCGCCCGGCTGGGCTCCGACGAGTTCGCCGTGCTGCTCGACGGGGGGCAGGAGCTGCCCGAGTCGGTCGCCGAACGCGTGCTCGCGGCCCTGCGCCAACCCGTGTCGGTGGGCGGCCATCACTGGCCCGCGCGGGGCAGCGTGGGGCTGGTTGTGGCCGGCCGTACCCAGGAGACGGCCGAGGCCCTGCTGCGCCGGGCCGACACGGCCGTGCACGCGGCGAAGCGGACGGGCAAGAACCGCCTGGTCGTCTATCGGCCCGGGTTGTGCGCCGCACCCGGTGCCCATTTCGCCGACGGCACCCATCTCGCCGACGCACTGGCCACCGCCCTGCGCCGCGGCGGCCGATCGGCCGGATTCGACGTCCACTACCAGCCCATCGTGCGCCTGCGTGACCGCAGTCTCGTCGCCCTGGAGGCGCTCGCCCGGTGGACGGCACCGGGCTGTGGACCCGTGCCGCCCGGCACCTTCGTCGCCGCCGCGGAGAACGGCGGCATCGTCGGCACCCTCGACGACATGGTCCTCACCCAGGCCTGTACGGAGATCGCGGTGGCCTACCCGGACTCGCCGTTGCGCCTGCACGTGAACGTCTCGGCCAGCAGGGTCGCCGACACGACCCTGCTCGACAGCGTCGCCCGCGCGCTCGCAGCCAGTCGCTTCGATCCCCGACGTCTGGTCGTCGAGATCACCGAGACGAGCCGGATCGACGACCTGCACGGTGCGCGCGAGGTGCTCGACGAGGTGCGTGCGCTGGGCGTCGCCGTAGCACTGGACGACGTTGGCGCGGGCAACAGCACGCTCGCCGCGATGCACCTGCTTCCTGTGGACGTCGTGAAGCTGGACAGGACCCTGCTGGAACCTCCCCAGGATGGGGGCCGGGCCGCGGCGATGCGCCGCTCGATGATCATTCTGGCGCACGCCCTCGGCGCCATCGTCGTCGCCGAGGGCATCGAGCGCGAGGGCCAGATTGCCGAGCTGGAGGAACTCGGATGCGAGCTGGGTCAGGGGTACTTCTTCGCGCGGCCGGGTCCGCTGCCCCTTTCGCCGATCCGGCCGTGGCCTCCCGCCGGCGGGCCGCTGCCAGGCCCCGAGCCGTCCTGAGGGACAGCCCCAGCCGCCTGACACCGCCTGGTTGGCGGTCCCCGTCCCTGCCGGCACCCGCCGGGCCTGATCAGGGCACCGGCGCCCGGGCGACCAGGAGCGCCGCCGTCGTTGCGCCACCCACCCCCAGGTGGCGTGCCTGCGCGAGATCGTCGACGGTGTCGACGTCGCGTCGTAGCCCAGGAACCGAGGACCCGAGGGTGTCGGTCAGGTCGACGGCGCCTGAGCGGCGGTGCGCATCGTGGCTGAGCGGTCCGAACGACGGGCCCAGCGGCGACCCGGTTGCGGCGGTGAGTAACACGGTGCCCGTGCCCGCCGCGTCGGCGAGGACCGCGCGGCGGTGGTTGCCGGCGGCCGCCAGCGCCTGGTGCAGCTCCGCGGTCCGCAGCGCCGGCAGATCCCCGGACAGGGCCGCCAGCGGGTGCCCTGGCCAGCGGCCCGCGGCAAGCTCTGCGCCGTGCGCCAGGGCCGGATTGAGGCCCTGGTCGGGGGTGTCCGGAACAACGACGAGGCGGGCCCGCTCCCGCGTTGACAGCGCGAGGGTCGGTGCCCGACCCGCTTCGTGCCCGGCGCCGATGTCACCCTGGTCCCGCAACTGCCACAGCGCTCGGCGGACCGTCTGATCATTGGTCACGATCACCACAGCGCCGACGAGGTCGGTTGCCGAGGCGAGCACGGCCGTCACCGTGTCGAGGGCCATCGCGAGCGCCAGCCGGCTACGGTCCGGCCGGTCCAGCCGGCTCTTCGCCCGCGCCAGGTTCTTCAGCGGCAGAAGGACCGTCCAGGACGCCCCGCCTCGTGGGAGCCACACGAAGGTGACCATAGGCCATGACGCCGGGCGGCGTCGCGACCCGACGTCCCGGTCCGGTTGGTGGCCAGCGGAGTCAGGGGCACATTTCGCCGGAGTCGGCCGACGTCGCGCGTTGCTCGTGGGGTGAGCGTCGTCTGCACGCGTATCCCCACTGTCCGCCTCCAGTCGCTGCCCGCGTTGATCGTGCGGGTGGCGGGCACGGCCCTTCGCTGAGCGTGGCCTCTCGGCGGTGGAGTCGTGGGAGTCTCCCTGGTGGGCGGCAACGTCGTTGGTGAGCGCCGCATCCTGCGTGATGCCCGCCAGAGCGGCGTCTACGGTCGAGTGTGAGGACGCGGTGGGCACGCCATCGCGCAGCGTCGGGGTGCTCGCCGCACCGGACGTCGACGCCGGTCCCGTGACCCATCCGGAGGGAACCATTACCGCCGATCCCAACAACCGGTCCGAGGATGCCGCGAGCGGTGTCGCGGCCCTGCCCCCGG
Source organism: Frankia sp. AiPs1 (assembly GCF_023716945.1). Classification (GTDB taxonomy): domain Bacteria; phylum Actinomycetota; class Actinomycetes; order Frankiales; family Frankiaceae; genus Frankia. Next base: position 12,783 of record NZ_JAMQQF010000019.1, read on the forward strand.
CCCCGGCCCGACCCGGCGGGTCCCGCGCCGGCGCGATCGTGGTCGGTCGTCGCGCTGCTCCCGGGAGGACAAGGTGAGGCGGGTTGCGGTGCTGACCGCCGGGTCGTGGGGGACCGTCTTCGCGAAGGTCCTGGCGGATGCGGGCGCCCGGGTCGGCCTCGTCGCCCGAGACCCGGAGGTCATCCGCTCGATCAACAACCGGCATGTCAACCCCCGCTACCTGCCTTCGGTTCAGCTCCCCGACCGGATCCGGGCGATGTCCGATCCGGGCAGCGCGTTGGCGGGCGCTGAGCTCGTGGTGCTGGCCGTTCCCTCACAGGCGCTGCGTTCGGTGCTCGCCCGCTGGGTGCCGCGGATCGCGCCCGACGCGATCTACGTCAGTCTGATGAAGGGGGTCGAGGCGGGTAGCCGGCTGCGGATGAGCCAGGTCATCGCCGAGGTCGCCGGAGTGACGCCGGACCGAATCGCGGTCGTCAGCGGCCCGAACCTGGCCCATGAGATCGCTGCGGAGCATCCGGCGGCGACCGTGGTCGCCAGCACCTCGACCCGGACGGCGGAAGTCGTCCAGGCTGCCTGTTGGACCCCCTACTTCCGGCCCTACACCAACCATGATGTGACCGGTTGCGAGCTCGGCGGCGCGGTAAAAAACGTCATCGCCCTTGCTGCGGGCATGCTCGAGGGAATGGGTTTCGGTACCAACAGCCTCGCCTCGCTGATCACCCGAGGTCTGGCCGAGACGGCACGGCTGGGCATCGCGTTGGGTGCGGAACCGATGACATTCGCCGGTCTGGCGGGGCTCGGTGATCTCGTGGCGACCTGCGGCTCGCCGCTGTCGCGTAACCGGACCTTCGGCGAGAAGCTGGGGCGCGGACTCAGCCTGGAGCAGGTGGAGGCGGAGCAGCGGCAGGTCGCGGAGGGGGTGCGGTCCTGCCGACCGTTGCTGGCCATGGCCGATCAGCTAGGCGTCTCGATGCCCATCACGCAACAGGTCGAGCGGGTGCTCTATGAGGGTCTGCCGCCGCTGGAGGCGGTCAAGGATCTGATGAGCCGGGAGCCGGGGCCGGAGTACCGACCACATCGGTGACGTCGGGGCCGGACCGGAGCGGCCAGCCGCGGATGACACTTCGGCTGGCTTTGGCATGAGCTCCTGGCTTTGGCGTGGGGCTCGTGGCTTTGGCGTGGCCTCGATGGCCTGGCACTGGCTCGTGGGCCTGGCATGGCTCGATCGGGCGGGAGGCTCGATCAGGCGGGAGGCTCGGGTGACGGGCTGGCAGCGCGGGGGGCGGGCACCGGATCCGCGTCGACGCGGGCCCCGATCGAGCGCAGCTTGCCGACCGGGTCCTCATATCCGCGCTCAAGGAATCTGGTTCCGCGGATGACACTCGTTCCGTCCGCGACCAGCGCGGCGAGCACGTAGGCGAAACCCGCCCGCAGGTCAGGAATCGTAAGATCACAGCCGGTGAGGGGAGTCGGGCCGCTCACGACCGCCGAGTGCTCGAAGTCGCGGGCGGCGAACCGGCACGACTTTCCGCCGAGGCAAAGCGTCGACAGCGCGATGTCGGCGCCCATCTCCGCGAGCTGGCGGGTGTAACCGAACCGGTCCTCGTAGATCGTCTCATGGATCACCGAGGCTCCCCTTGCCTGGGTCAACAACACCACCAGCGGCTGCTGCCAGTCGGTCATGAACCCAGGGTGCACGTCGGTCTGCACATGCGCGGCGGTGAGCGGCCGGGCTCGGAAGAACGTCATGCCACGAGGGGTCACCTCGAACTCGCCGCCCAGTCGGCGCAAGTGGTTCAAGAACGTCATCAGGTGCTCCTGCCGGGCGCCGATCACCTCCACCCGTCCCCCGGTGGCCACCGCGGCGGCAGCGAATGACGCCACCTCGATCCGGTCGTGGATGGGCGCGTGCGTGGCGCCGCGCAGCGTTGCGACGCCCTGGACGACGATCGTCCGGTCGGTCTCCACGTCGACCAGGGCACCCATCTGCTGCAGGAACAGGATGAGGTCGACGACCTCCGGTTCCACCGCGGCATTGGAGATTACTGTGGTGCCCTGCGCGCGCACCGCCGCGAGCAGCAGGTTCTCGGTCGCGCCGACGCTCGGGAACGGCAGGGCGACGTGGGTGCCGCGCAGGCCGAGGGTCTTGACCTGCACGGAACGCACCTGTTCGACGATCTCCGCACCCATCGCCCGCAGCCCGGCGAGATGGAAGTCGACTGGTCGCTTCCCGATACGGCACCCGCCCGGGAGCGGGATCACGGCCTCGCCGACGCGGTGCAGCAGCGGACCCATCATGAGGATCGGGATGCGGTTCACCCCGGAGTAGGCCTCCGACAGTGAGGCGTCGACGATCCGTTCGGTGGTGAGCCGCACCGTGTGTCTGTCGAGCCATTCCACCTGGGTGCCGAGGTCCGTGAGCATACCCAGGACGACGTCGACCTCGGCGATGCGCGGGACCCGGGTGAGCGTGCACGGCTGTGGGGTGAGCAGGGTGGCCACCAGCAGTTTGGTGACCGAGTTCTTGGCGCCGGATGCCTCGACCGAGCCCCGCAGAGGAGCGCCGCCGCTGATGCGGTACCACCGGTGGTCCGCGCCTGCCGGCGAGTCGCCTGCCTGGGTGGCCACCCCCTGGGTGGCCACCGCAGTATTTTTCGGCCCCACGGGCTACCTCCCACGGCGATGATGCGGATGCGTCAGGTCACATGCGGCGGGGCGATTGAACCAGACATCGCACTGCTTGGTTCGGTCCGGACCACTGCCGGCTACCTGCGGAGACGATAACCGTGATCTACCGGGCCAATCCCCGCCCCGAGGGGGAAACCGGCCGCGAGCGCACCACCGACGTACTCTTTCGCGGCCTGAACTGCCCGCGTCGGGGAGTCTCCTCGCGCCAGTCTCGAGGCGATCGCAGAGGCCAGGGTGCAGCCGGTGCCGTGAGTGTGTCGCCGATCCATCCGACGGCCGCGCAGGAGGATCTCCGTCGAGCCGTCGGTCAGCAGGTCGACCGCGTCGCCGGGTAGATGACCGCCCTTGATCAGTACCCAGCGTGGCCCCAGCGCGAGCATCGCCGCGGCGGCCCGGGGCAGGTCGGCCTCGTCCCGCACGGTCACACCGGTCAACAGGCGGACCTCGTCCAGGTTCGGAGTCGCGATCGTCGCCCGCGGCATGAGCTGCCGGCGGACGACGTCGACCGCGTCCGGTGCGAGCAGCGGGTCGCCGTGCTTCGACACGCCCACCGGATCGACCACGACCGGGGCGCTGATGCGCTCCAGTTCCGTGGCGACCAGGGCGACGAGGGCGGCCGAGGACAGCATGCCGGTCTTGACCGCGTCGACCCCGATGTCGTCCACCACCGCCCTGATCTGGGCACGGACCGCCTCGGGTGGTAGATCCCAGACGCCATGGACGCCCAGCGAGTTCTGCGCCGTCACGGCGACGATGGCGCTCATCCCATGGACGCCGAACGCGAGCATCGTCTTGAGATCAGCCTGTATCCCCGCCCCACCACCCGAATCGGAGCCGGCGATGGTCAGTACCCGGGGCGGCGCCGAAGGTGCTGGCGCGGCGACGGGAGCGGGTTCGATCACGAGACGCTCCGAACCCTCATGTGTCTCCTCGAGCTTCACTATCAGTAGCGAGAATCGTGGTTGCCATCACAATCGGGTACGAGGTCGGGCCGTCGCACCCCAGGATTGGGGCCGGATGAGCGTGTGGGGGGCGTCGACCGGCGCCCGTCGGTCGAGTCGAAGAAATTCCTCGGCCTCAGAGGCTCTCATCCGGCCCGTTTGCCTGTTACCTTCTGTCGGCCCGTAGTTCTGCTCGACGGGCTGTTGACGTCCGACGAGGGAGCGTCTGTGGTCCACGCGTACATCCTTATCCAGACCGAGGTCGGCAAGTCGGCGTCGGTTGCCAAGGAGATCGAGCAGATCCCTGGGGTCACCCAGGCAGAGGACGTGACCGGTCCTTACGACGTCATCGTGCGCGCCGAAGCGCCCACGGTGGACGATCTGGGCAAGATGGTCATGTCGAGGGTGCAGTCGGTCGACGGCATCACCCGCACACTGACCTGTCCGGTCGTCCACTTCTGAGGGCCGCGGGCCCGTGCCTCGGTGGGGGCGGCGGGCATGCTGGCGCTCCGTCCGCCGATCGTTCGCTCGGGGATCCTGACAGGAATGCCGGCAGACCCTGACCGTCGGTCGGCGGTGGTTGCCGCCGATGGGGTCGACGGCGCCCAATGGGCGGCCCCTGCGATGGCCACAATCGGGTCGTGACAGCAGTGGGTCGTGACAGCAGTGGGTCGTGACATGCAGGGTCGACGTCAGCCGGCCGCCCAACAAGCGGCCCGGTCGGGGGCAGCTTGGCGGATGGCCTCCGGGCGACCCGACTCGAGTCGGGTCGGGTCGGGGAGCTTCGGTTGGCGGACAGGGACCAGGCCTTCGGCTCGGGCGTTGCGCCGGGCGGCCGTCGGAGTCACCGCCTTCGGCACCGTGGGATGCCTGCTGGTGGCGGGTTGCGGTGGGCCGGGACCGGTCCGACTGACCAATGTGCCGGTACCGGTGCCGGCCGACCGGGCGTCCTGCGCAGCCCTCATCGGGGTGTTGCCGTCCTCACTTGGTCACGGGCTCGACCGGCGTCGGCTTGATCCGCCACGGGACACCGCGGCGGCCTACGGCGGGGGACCGATCGTCCTCACCTGCGGGGTCTCGGGGGTGCCGGCAAGCTACCGGCCGGACTCGATGCTGTCGGAGGTCGATGGGGTCGGGTGGTTCGCGGAGAAGCTCGGGGAAAGTGTGCGGTACTCGACTCCGACCCGGCTGCCCCACGTCGTGCTCACCCTGCCGGGTTCCGCGTCAACCGAGGTGCAACCTTTCGACATCCTTGTCTCCGTCGGCCCGGCCGTGCGGGCACACAGCGCTTCGACGACGCCGTGAGTCCGGACGGCCGGCTCCGAGGTTCACCCGGGCGTCGGCCGCGCCGTCACCGCAACCCGGCGCCGTCCCGCAGGGCGAGTTGCACAAGTCGGTCGACCAGCTGCGGGAAGGGAACCCCGCTCGCCTCCCACATCCGCGGGAACAGCGACGTCGGGGTGAATCCGGGCATCGTGTTGACCTCGTTGACGATTACCTGATCCGCTGGGGTGACGAACACGTCGACGCGCGCGAGCCCGGCGCAGTCGAGTGCTTCGAACGCCGCCACCGCCACCTGCTGCACCCGGGCCAGCGCCGTCGCCGAGAGCCGCGCGGGAATGTCGAAGCGGGTCTGATCGGAGACGTACTTCGCCTCGAAGTCGTAGAAGCCAGCCGACGAGGTAACGGTGATCTCGGCAGGAACGCTGGCGTGCGCTCCGGGCCCGTCCAGCCGGCCGAGCACCCCGCACTCGATCTCACGTCCCGTGATCGCGGCCTCGATCAGCACCTTGGGGTCGTTCGCCCGGGCTGTCTTGACCGCCGTATCCAGCTCAGCCCAGGCGTCGACCCGGCTGATGCCGATGCTGGACCCACCACGGGCCGGCTTGACGAAGACCGGCAGACCCAGGCGCTCCTGGTCGGCCTCGGACAGGGTCTGACCGGCCCGCAGCACGGCGTACGGGCCGATCGGCAGGCCCGCGGCCCGCAGCAGGGATTTCATGTGCTGCTTGTCCATGGCGGCCGCGCTGGCGAAGACACCTGAGCCGACGTAGGGCACCCCGGCCATCTCGAGGAGGCCCTGTACGGTCCCATCCTCCCCAAATGGGCCATGCAGGAGCGGGAAGACCACATCAATGTCCCCGGCCGGGCTGCGGAGCGCGTCGGCCGCATCGCGGGGGAGCAGGCGGGACGCGGTGGGGTCCGGGGCAAGCACGACGCTCACTCCCCGAGACGCCGTGACCGAGGGCAGTTCATCCCCTGCTGGCGCGAGGGCTTCCGCGTCTGGCAGGGCGACCCAGCGCCCCGCCGGGTCGATGCCGACCAAGGCGACGTCGTAGACGTCAGGGTCGAGCGCGCGCAGCACGCCGCCGGCAGACACGCAGGAGATCGCGTGCTCCGTGCTGCGGCCGCCGAACAGGAGGGCGAGTCGAATCCGACGCCTGGTGCCTGCCATGCCGGGACACTAGCGGATCGACGCCGAGGTCCGAGGCCGCCCCCGACGACGGCGTCCGGCGCCGTCACCGTTCCGGTCGACCGGCTGGCGCCGGACGGCCCGATGGTCGGCGCTGACCTGCGCCGACCGGATTGACCACGGGCGTCGGGCGAAGTCGTCGGAGCGGTGATGCATAATCGAATGCATGTTCGACTCAACTGTAGGGGCAGACGAGATCCCTCCGGACGGCGTGGCTCGGTCCGTCAACGATGAGCGCGCGAGCCGGTCCGCCTCGGTGAACCCGGACCGGGCGAGTCCGCCACCCGGGCCGGCGACCGTGTTCGGGCGGCCCGTGGACGATCTGAGCGACGACGAGTGCCTCCATCTGGACGGCCGGATCGCTCGAGAACTGGCGAGGCTCGAGGCGTGGCGGCTGCGGGTGCGGGCCAGGTTCGCCCAGCTTCGTCCGCCGCTTGCGGGCGACAAGGAAGGCGCGGAGCGTGGATTCAGCGAGTTCGCCGGGGACGAGATCGCGGCCGTGGCACGTTCCGCGCCCGCCGCCGCCGGACGCCAGCTTGAGCTGGCAGTAGCGGTGGTCAATCGGCTCCCCGAGACGCTTGCGGCGTTGGAGTCTGGCGAGATCGATCCAGACCGGGTGCGAGCGATGGCCGACGTCACGAAAAGCCTCGACGCCAGCCAGGCCCGCATGGTCGAGGCCAGGGTGCTGGCGCGCGGAGCACGGGCGAGCTGCCCCAGCTTCCGGGCCGCGGTGACCAGGTCGGTTCTCGCCGTCGACCCGGACGGAGCGCAGCGGCGTCGGCGCCGGCGGGAGCGTGATCGCCACGTCCGGACTCGCCCCAAAGAGGACGGGATGGGGGAGTTGTCGGCGCTTTTGCCCGCGGATCGGATGGTCGCCGTCTATCGGCACATCGATGCACTCGCCCGAGACGCCGGGGGGCCGGGCGACGAGCGCAGTGTCGGGGAGCGTCGAGCCGACGTGCTGGTCGATCTGGTGCTGGGGGAGCGACACGGGTCAGTCGCCACCGAGGTCTCGGTCGTGGTGTCTCTGGCAACGTTGATGGGGCTCTCGACCGCGCCTGGTGAGCTCGAAGGGTACGGTCCGATCCCGGCCGAGCTGGCTCGCGAGCTCGCCCATGGTTCACGTTCGAGCTGGCGGCGCATCGTCACCGATCCCCTTCACGGTTCGGTGCTCGACGTGGGAGACAGACGTCATCCTTCGCCGGAGATGGCCCGGTTCATCCGTGCACGAGACAGGACCTGTGTCTTCCCGGGATGCTCCAAGCCGGCACGCGACTGCGACCTTGATCATACGACGTCGCACGCGGACGGCGGGAAGACCCGGGTCGACAACACGGATCCGCTGTGCCGTCACCACCACCGGTTGAAGCATGCCGGGATCTGGATCCTGAGCCAACCGGTGCCAGGCCACCACGTCTGGACGACTCAGACCGGGCATCAGTTCGTCAGCGAGCCCGAACCCTACCTCGACGAAGTGGTGTAGATCGCGTCAGGCGCGCGCAACCTTGCCCGCCTTGATGCAGGAGGTGCAGACGTTCAGCCGTCGACGGGTGCCACCCACGACGGCTCGGACCGTCTGGATGTTCGGGTTCCAGCGACGGCGAGTGCGTCGGTGGGAGTGGGAGACCGACATACCGAAGCCCGGTCCCTTGCCGCAGACGTCGCACACCGAAGACACGAGAAACACTCCGTCGAAGTAGTAATGGTCCCGGTGCATGCCCGGGACGTCGGGCGGTCAGGACCGCGATCGTACTCATCCCGTGAGCCTGATGGCTCGATCGGGAGAACTCGCGCAGCAGCGACCTGGTTGAGGTTACCCCAGGCGCTGTGGTCCCGGTCGTGGGGCACAAGGCGATCGAGCTCGGCGCCGGCGGCGGTTCGGGCAGTATCTGGGTGTGGTCGACCTCGACACGCCCCTGAAGTCACTCCTCGGCCCGCGAGCCGCCACCCTGTTGGCGGAGGGCCTCGAGCTGAATGTGGTCGGTGATCTCCTGGCGCATCTGCCTCGCCGGTATCACGAGCGGGGCGAACTGACGGATCTCGCCGATCTGGCCGTCGGTGACACAGTCACGGTCCAGGCCCGGGTGGAGAAGATCGAGCGCCGCCCGATGCGGGGCAGCCGCCGATCCATGCTGCGAGTCACCGTGACAGACGGCACCCATGCGCTGGCTCTGACCTTCTTCAACCAGAGCTGGCGCGAACGCGACCTGCGTCCCGGGACGACAGCCCTGTTCGCCGGAAAGGTCGACGAGTACCGCGGCCTCCGGCAGCTGACCAACCCCGAGGTCCAGCTGCTGGAGTCGGAGGTCGAGAGCGACGTCACCGGCCCGCTGTTCGCGAACGCGCTGGTGCCGATCTATCCCGCCGCCGCCAAGGTACCGAGCTGGACCTTGGCAAGATGCGTCCGCCTGGCCTTGGACTCCCTCGGCCCTCTCGAGGACCCGCTGCCGGAGGAGCTCCGTCGGCGGCATCGACTGTCCACGCTCGCCGAGGCTTATCGGCTGGTGCATCAACCCTCTAACCGTGGCGAGGTGGTCACGGGGCGAAAGCGTCTGACCTGGGACGAGGCTCTGGTCCTACAGGTGGCGCTGGCGCGCCGCCGCCACGAGGTGGAAGCGTTGGCGACGACCGCCCGCAGTGCCAGGCCGCACGGCCTGCTGGCCGCGTTCGATGCCGCGCTGCCCTTCCCTCTCACGGCAGGCCAACGTGAGGTGGGTGCCACCATAGCGGCGGATATCGGGCGTCCGGTGCCGATGCACCGCCTCCTGCAAGGCGAGGTCGGGTCTGGCAAGACGGTCGTGGCGCTGCGGTCGATGCTCATCGTGGTGGACGCGGGCGGCCAGGCTGTCCTCCTTGCACCGACCGAGACGCTCGCCGCCCAGCATTGCCGGAGCCTGCGGGAGATGCTCGGCGATCTGGCGCGATCCGGCGAGCTCGGTGCCGACGAGATAGCGACTCGGGTGACCCTGGTCACTGGTTCGATGGGCGCCCGCGCGCGGCGGGAGGCGTTGGCGGACATCGCGGAGGGCTCGGCCGGTCTCATCGTCGGGACTCATGCGCTGCTGCACGAAGCGGTCGTCTTCGCGGATCTTGGTCTGATCGTCGTCGATGAGCAGCACCGGTTCGGCGTCGAACAGCGTGATGCGCTGCGGGCGCGGGGTCGGCGCCCACCGCACCTGCTTGTCATGACGGCGACCCCGATTCCACGGACCGTGGCCATGACGGTCTTCGGAGATCTTGAGGTATCAGAGCTCACCGAGTTGCCAAGCGGCCGCTCACCGATTGCCACGTTCGTCGTTCCCGCAGCCATCCGTTCGTGGACCGACCGGATGTGGGGTCGGATCCGAGACGAAGTTGCGGACGGTCGCCAGGCCTACGTCGTCTGCCCCCGAATCGGCGGAGACAGCGTGGACGACGATCCCGGCGCGCTCTCGGACGAGGCGGCGGGGTCGGCGGGACGTCCGGCGGCGACGGTGACGGACGTGCTGCCACAGTTGGTGGACGGTGAACTCGCGGGCCTGCGGGTGGAAGCGTTGCATGGCCGTCTCCCGGCGGCACAACGGGAGGCCACGATGACTCGCTTCGCCGAGGGGCAGATCGATGTACTGGTGGCGACCACGGTCATCGAAGTTGGGGTGAACGTACCCAACGCGACGGTGATGGTGGTTCTCGACGCGGATCGGTTTGGTGTGTCGCAGCTCCACCAGCTGCGGGGCCGAGTGGGGCGTGGTACCGCAGCTGGGTGGTGCTTGTTGCACACGGGGGCGGATCAGGGAACGCCAGCTTGGGACAGGCTGGGAGCGGTCGCCGCGACTAACGACGGCGCGGAACTCGCCCGACTCGATCTGGCTCAGCGTCGGGAAGGGGACGTGCTCGGCGCGGCTCAGTCAGGGGGACGCCGATCCCTGAAGCTGCTGGCGCTGCTGAGGGACGAGGAGCTGATCCGGGAGGCGCGCGTAGAGGCAACCCGACTTGTTGATGCCGATCCCGAACTGGATCAGCATCCCGCCCTGCGGCGGCTGCTTGACGCAGCGCTCGATGATGCAAGTGCGGCCTTTCTCGAGAAGGGATGACAGGGCCTCGATGACGCGAATTATCGGTGGAGCCGCAGGCGGTCGCCAACTCGTCGTTCCCGCGAGTCGATCCACCCGGCCGACGTCGGATCGTGCCCGCGAGGGCCTGTTCAACACGCTGTCGACGTGTGTCGACCTGCCGGGCGCCCGGGTTGCGGATCTCTACGCGGGCTCGGGTGCGGTGGGACTGGAGGCGTTGTCCCGTGGCGCATCGCATGCTCTTCTTGTCGACCATGATCCGGCGGCGGTCCGGGCCCTGCAGCGGAACGTGACTGCTTTGGGACTTTCCGGCGCTGAGATCGTTCAGGCTCCGGTGGCGCGTGTGGTGCAGAACACTTCGGGGGATCCCTACGATGTGGTGTTCCTCGATCCGCCATATGCGATGAGCGACATCGAGCTCGGTGAAGTGCTGGCAAAGCTCTGTTGTGGCACATGGCTGGCTGCGGAGGGTGTCTGTGTAGTCGAAAGGTCTCACCGATCGGGTCCGGTTGCGTGGCCGGACGGGTTGTGTGCACTGCGTGACCGGAGGTACGGGGAGGGTGTTCTCTGGTACGGTATTCGATCATGAGGAGGGCAGTCTGTCCCGGTTCATTTGATCCGATCACCAATGGCCATCTCGACATCGTCATCAGGGCGAGCAAGCTCTTCGACGAGGTCGTGGTCGCTGTTTCGATCAACAAGAACAAGGCCACCCTGTTCACTATCGACGAGCGCATGGAGCTCATTCGTGAGGCGGTGCGCAATCATCCGATGGCGCCGTCCAACGTCGTGGTGGATGCATCGCACGGCCTGGTGGTCGACTTCTGTCGCGCGCGCGGTATCCAGTCAATCGTCAAAGGTCTGCGCGCGGTGAGCGATTTTGACTACGAACTTCAGATGGCACAGATGAACAATTCGCTTGCAGGCGTGGAGACGCTCTTCATGAGCACGAACCCGCAGTATGCGTTTCTGTCCTCAAGCCTGGTGAAAGAGGTCGCCCGCTACGGCGGGGACGTCTCGCACCTTGTGCCGGATGTGGTGCTCAAGCAGCTCCGCGAGCGCGCGGTCGAGTAGTCGCTGGCCGCCGCCGGGGTGCGCCCGAGGCCGCTCGACCGGCGGTCCGCTTCGGGTGGGGGCTGACGGGGTCCGTGAGGCTGGGGTGGTCGCCTGGCCAGGTGCCGCCTGGCCAGGTGCCGACAGCATGACGGCCGTGTCGTGACCCGATCGGATACGCTGGACACGTAGTCGTCGACTAGCTGGGGTGCGTCCGGCGGTCCTCTGGGTGCCCGGAAGGGCCTTCGGGGGGCGGGCCGCTCGGCCGTCAGTCGTCGCTGCAGCAGCCCCGCCCCCAAGTAGGGTCCGCCACCGCGGGCCTTCCCGAGCCGAACCTAGACGTGAATTCGACTGCCTCCATGACTGGATTCCCCCCCCGCCGTAGGACGCCAAAGGGTCCCTGGGTGCTTGACACCCGCGAGCTCGGCCGGCGGCCGGGGTCGATGCGTCGTGTCCAGACTCAGGTCGTGCTTCCCGCCGACCTCGGGACCGAGATGATGTGGGTACCTGCGGGAGCCGTGGCCACATTGGATCTTCGGTTGGAGTCGGTGATCGAGGGGGTGCTGGTCAGCGGCACGATCGAAGCCCCACTGAGGGGCGAGTGCGGTCGTTGTCTTGACGAGGTGTCCGATGTCGGCACGGTCGAGGTCCGGGAGCTTTTTTATTACGCTGACCGGGCGGTCGACCTGGCGGATGACGACGATGCCCGGGTCCTTGTCGATGATCACGCTGACCTCGAGCCTGTGGTCCGGGATGCGCTGGTACTCGACCTGCCGCTGTCCCCCACCTGCCGACCGGACTGCGCGGGACTGTGCGCGGACTGCGGGGCGCGGCTAGACGATGTCGGGCCGAATCACTCCCACGACCGCCTCGACGCGCGGTGGGCTGCGCTGTCCGCTGTGGCGGGAGGCAGCGCTCCGACGGGAACTGATCAGGGTCGGTCCGACCCTGACGAGAGCAAGGAGAAGGAATAGTGGCCGTCCCGAAGCGGCGCACCTCGCGCAGCAACACCCGGTCTCGCCGTTCGCAGTGGAAGGCCAAGGTGCCAACCCTCGCGAAGTGCTCCCGGGGGCACGTGATCCGGCCGCACACCGTGTGCACGACGTGCGGCCGGTACAACGATCGTCAGGTGCTTGACGTCTGACCCGATGTGACCCGTATCGCCGTTGATCTGCTTGGGGAGGGGCTCCCTGTCGGGCCCCTCCTTGAGGCGTTGCCTACCGCGTTGGATGCGGACCCGCGCTTGGTGCTGATCCTTGTTTCGCCGGCAGAGGGTGTTCGTGATGAGCTGGCGCGGCTCGGCATCTTGGCTGGCGAAAGAGTGTTGCTGAGATCAGCTACCCGCACAGTGGCGGGGGGACCTGAGGCCCTTCGCGAGGTCCGTTCGCGTAAGGATGCCGGTGTCCGGGTGGCGGCCCGGTTGGCCCGTGCGGGCGACGCTGATGCGATGGTCTCCATCGCGCCCATCGAGTCGGTCGTTGCTGCTGCCCAGTTCACCCACGGACTGCTTCCCGGCGCCACGCGAGCGGTGCTAGCGGCAATCCTCGGTCGACAGGACGCGGGTGTCGTGTTGTGTGACGCCGGATCGGCCGGCGGGGTAACGGCCGACGAGCTTGCCCAGTCCGCGCTGCTGGGCAGCGCCTACGCGGCCTTGCGGTTCGCGGTGGACGCACCCCGGATCGGGTTGCTGGCACCGCGCGAAGCGTTGTTGGATCCGCCGCGGCGTCTCGCCGACGAGCTGCTTCGGTCGCTCGATCTGAACTATGTCGGCCCGTGCACGGTGGAAAGTGTTCTCGCCCGATCTGAGCGGGCAGATCAGGATCGGGCGGCCGATGGCTGGTCTTCAGTAGCGGGCTCAGACCGGCGGCTGGAGGTTGCGGTGACTGACGGTTATACCGGTGATGTCGTGCTGTCGACCGTCCGAGGTGTATCGAGCTGGGAACGTCGAAATACTGCCGGCGGCACGGACGCCGACCTGGATCCGGCATGGGGAACGTTGGAAGATCCTGATGTGCGAGGGGGAACGATCGTGCTGGGGGTCGACGGTGTCGCGGTCCATGCGGAGCGCACCCAAGGAGGATCCGTGGATGCCGGGGCCGGCGGGCTGCTCGCCGCGCTGAGGTTGGCGTCGCTGGCTGTGCGCGGGGATCTCGTCCTGCGTACCCGGGCCGCGATGGCGACCCTGGTGGCGCGGCGGCGGGCGCTGGCTGGGTTGGCCGGATGACGCGCCATCTTTCGCCTCCCCCGCCACGGGACGGCCTGATCGAGGTTCTCGAGACCGCCATCGATCCGGAGCTACTCGACCGGGCGCTCACGCACCGTTCCTACGCCTACGAGAAGGGCGGCCTTCCAACCAACGAGCGGTTGGAGTTTCTGGGTGACGCTGTGCTCGGTCTCGTCGTGACCGCCGCACTTTTCCTCCGTCATCCGGATCTTCCCGAGGGGCAGCTTGCCAAGCAGCGGGCCTCGGTGGTGAACATGCGGGCGCTCGCCGATGTGGCCCGTGGCATCGGTCCGAACGGCCTTGGGCCCTACCTGCTGCTCGGCCGGGGGGAGGAGACGACCGGAGGCCGCGACAAGGCGAGCATTCTGGCCGACACCCTTGAGGCCATCATCGGGGCGGTCTATCTCTCGGCTGGCCTCGACGCGGCCTCCGTCTTCGTGCATCGCCTGTTCGATCCATTGTTGGACGAGGCTGCGGGTCGCGGCGCCGGGCTGGACTGGAAGACGTCATTGCAGGAGCAGACGGCCCTGCTCGCTCTCGGACCACCCGAGTATGTGGTCGAGGAGGCCGGTCCCGACCACGCCAAGAGATTCACCGCGCACGCACGCATCGCCGGCGAGCCACTGGGCGAGGGCGAGGGCGGCAGCAAGAAGGAAGCGGAGCAACGGGCCGCGGCGGCGGCTTTCGCCGTGCTGGAGAGTCGAGCGGCCGCGGCGGCGCAGCAGGATCGGGACGGCGGTCCGCCCGGCCCCGGCGTACTCGGCGATGCTTCCGTGGCAGGTCAACTGGACCGGGGGCAGGTCTCGGGCCGCTGAGGCGACCACCGACTGCCCGTCCGGACGTACCGTTTCGCACGGATGGGTCGGGACCGGTTCCGACCCTGACGCCGCCCCCGACGGTCGGAGATCATGCCAGAGCTACCAGAGGTGGAAGTCGTGCGCCGCGGGCTGCAGCGCGGTGTCGTCGGCCGGGTCATCGCGTCGGCTGAGGTGTCTCACCCGCGTGCGGTCCGCCGTCATGCGGGCGGCGCAGCTGATTTTTCCGCCCTGCTCGTCGGACGGCGGGTGACGGCCGCGAGACGCCGGGGCAAGTACCTTTGGCTCGCGCTGCGCACGGACCCCGCGGCCGTCGCGGCGGTTCCGGCCGGGGCGCTGGCGCTGACGGCCGAGCCGATGTCAGAAAGTATGCCGGTGGGCCTGCCCGTGCCGGAGTGCTCCTCGCCGCGCGCCCCCGACGACGCCCTGATCGCGCACCTCGGCATGAGTGGTCAACTACTTGTGGTGCCGCCGACGGCTCCGGATCAGAAGCACCTGCGGATCCGTTTCACCTTCCTTGACGGAGGCCGGGAACTGCGGTTCGTCGACCAGCGGACCTTCGGCGGTCTGGCAGTGGCGGTCGGTGGTGGGGAGCTGCCCGAGCCGGTCGCTCACATCGCCCGGGACCCGCTTGATCCCGCCTTCGACGAGGACCTCGTCGTCCGACGGCTGCGCGAGCGCCGTACCGGCGTCAAACGGGCACTGCTCGACCAGACGCTGATCAGCGGGGTGGGCAACATCTATGCGGACGAGGCGCTGTGGGCGGCCAGGATGCACTATGCCCGTCCGACGGAGACGTTGACCCGCCCCGAGATCCGTCGGCTGCTGGGCTGCGTCCACAAGGTCATGATTGCGGCCCTCGACGCGGGCGGGACGTCCTTCGACAGGTTGTATGTCTCGACCGAGGGGGTCAGCGGACTGTTCGACCGGTCACTGGAGGTCTACGGTCGCGCGGGCCTGCTCTGCGGCCGGTGCGGGGACACGATCCGCCGGGACGCCTTCATGAACAGATCCAGCTTCACCTGCCCCACCTGCCAGCGCCCGCCTCGCCACCCCAGGTGGTAGGCTTCGATCAAACGTTCGAAGACGGGAGCCTCCTCAGGAGGTGATCTCGAACGTAGCAGCGTGAGGGCGGTGAGAGCCCGACCCCCGCGCTGACTCATACTGTCGCCTCATCCGGGGCCGAGTCGGGGTTGCTCCCGGCTCGGTGAGGCACCACCGACGGCGTCGGGTCGTGCTTTGGGCGCCCGAGGCGAGAGGGACGGAGATGCCATGAATCCGGATGCGCTGCTCGGCCGGGTGCGGAAACTTTTGGCGATGGCGGAGGCCGAGGGGCTCACCGAGGCCGCCAGGGAGACATACAACGTCAAGGCGGCCGAGCTCATCGCACAGTATGGGATCGACCGCGCGCTCATCGAGGAGGCTGAGCCGACCCGGGTCGCGGCCGCAGACCTTGTGGTTGCCGTCGACTCGCCCTACGCCCGAGACAAGGTCTCGCTGTTGGCGAGCATCGCAGCCTCGCTTGGATGCCGGCTCGTGCATCGCACGGTTCGCCGTGACGACGGGACGGAGCATTCTGCGCACCTTTTCGGCATGGATGCGGACATCCGCCGCGTGCAGTTGTTGTTCACCTCGCTGCTTGTGCAGCAGGCACACGGATTGGCCGTCACGCGCCCGCCGCGGCACGAGGACCCGAGAGCGTTCCGCCGGTCGTGGATGGCCGGGTTCGCCCTGGCCGTCGCGCAGCGGTTGGCCCGTACGGAGCGGGCGGCCCGCGAGCGAGCCCAGGCTCAGCAGCGGGCGGCGGAGGACGACGGCTTGGGGAGCCGTCCCTCGGTCGGGGTGGTCCTGGCCGACCGGAGCCAGCGGGTGGACGCGCATCTCGCCAGGGTCTATCCGCGCTTGCGGACACCGCGGGCGCGTCAGCTCTCCGGCAGCGGCGGTCAGGCAGGCTACCTGGCCGGCGAGCGAGCCGATCTCGGGCTCGGCAACCGGGTGCCCGGTCGGGTCTCGCCAGCGATCGGCTCGCGTGGATAGATGACGGATCTTCCTGGCTAGAGCTTGCCGCCTGGAAGGTTGGGAACCGCGGTCTGCGTGGGGCCGGAGGTCCGTGGCGGAGCGTAGCCAGGTCCGATGATCTTATCGGCGCCGTCGACCGGCTCCGGCGTCACATGTCGATCACCGTCGCTGCTTGCGTGCGGGACGGGTAGCGACCCACCGTCCTGGGAGAAGTTCTGCCCGCAACCGCTGATCAGCAGTGCCGACCCGAGGGCTCCGCAGACGAGTGCCACGGCGGTGGACCTGCGGCGGGAACGCGGTCTCAGCGACCGCACCCGTTGCAGGTCCACCGGCCGTCGCGCCTCGCTCGATCGGCCTGCCATGTCTGAGAAAGATGAGGTGTCCACGATGGGCTGTACCCTACCGTGCTGATGAGCGAGGTACCCATCAAGCAGGCGGCGGCTGGCCCGACCGTGGTCCGCTTCACGGCTCGTGTCGTCGGCCGTGTTCAGGGCGTCGGTTTTCGTGACTACGTGCGTACCCGTGGCCGCCGGCTCGGCCTGGTGGGAACGGCCACCAATATGCCCGATGGCGCCGTCGTGGTGATTGCGGAGGGCGCTGCGCCCGCATGCCAGAACCTTGCCCGCCTGCTCATGACGGGTCACACCCCCGGTTGGACGGACCGTGTCGAGGTGGTGTGGCAGAGGGCACAGGGCGATCTGGCCGACTTTCGCCGGAAGTGACTGCTTGCGGACACTGTGCTGGCCCAACTGTCGTCAGGATGACGGTCGAGTTTTTGCGTGTTCACCGGATCGGTCGTGGGTCATGTGGCATGCTCTTGACTTTCGGTCACTCGGCGTGGGACTCTAGAGCCATTGTTTGGGGCGCACTTTGATCTGTTCGGATCTTGTGTTGTCCGACACCCACTAGGTCACTCATCGTGGAGGACCATCACTATGGCGAAGGCCCTTTTCGGCCACGTCGGTTCCGGCAGCGACCTGCGTCTCTCCTACGAGGTACGCCGGCTCCGTGCTCGAGTTGCGGAGCTTGAGGCTGAACTGACTCGAGTACGCGACGTCAACGAGGCACTGGTCGGAGGTGTCGACGTACCGGAGGATGTCCGGGCACTCGACGCCGAGCCGGCCTACAGCTGAACCGCAAGTTCGGCTAACGGGGCGTTTCCTGCGAGGAACGCCCCTTCGTACTGCCTGCACCCAGCTTCTAGCGATTTGCGAGCCTCAGTATGTGCGTGATCAGCTACATACTGTAGTCGAGGTGTCGCTTGGGCGGGGGCGGTCGTCAAGGCGTCAGGGTCATCGTTCGGGGGTGAAATCCTAGCGCGACCCTGGAGTGCTGCGATGTCCGTCCCCGTTCGGGGGCTGGGACGCAGCGATGGTCTTGTCGCAATCCTGGCCAGACGCGTTACTTTTCCGGCTCCGCAGGCCCTGTTGAGGGTATGGCTGCGGAGTGTAGCCGTATGATCGCTTTGCGCCGCTCGATAGGATGGATCCATCCCACCGTCGGCTGATCCCGGCCATCCGTCACCAGTCCGGCGAGCCCTCCTCACCGCTCCGGAGACCGGTGCACCTCAAGAGCCTGACCCTGCGGGGCTTCAAGTCCTTTGCGAGCTCGACCTCCCTGCATCTCGAGCCCGGAATTACCTGTGTGGTAGGCCCGAATGGGTCCGGTAAGAGCAATGTGGTCGATGCCATCGCCTGGGTGCTCGGGGAGCAGGGCGCTAAGGCGTTGCGGGGCGGCACCATGTCGGACGTCATCTTTGCGGGCACACCCGCGCGCCCGGCGCTTGGTCGGGCAGAGGTGTTGCTCACGATCGACAACTCCGACGGCGCGTTGCCGATTGAGTACACCGAGGTTACCGTCGGCCGTCTCATGTTCCGCAGCGGCGAGAGCGAATACACGATCAACGGCACGGGATGCCGGCTCCTCGACATCCAGGAGCTCATGAGCGACTCGGGGATCGGTCGCGAGTTGCATGTGATCGTGGGCCAAGGCCAGCTCGACGCCGTGCTGCAGGCGCGCCCCGAAGATCGTCGTGCGTTCATCGAGGAGGCCGCCGGCGTTCTCAAGCACCGCAAGCGCAAGGAAAAGGCGCTGCGCAAGCTTGAGGCGATGTCGGCGAACCTCACCCGACTCGGCGACCTCTCCGCGGAGCTACGTCGGCAGCTGGGTCCCCTCGGCCGGCAGGCGGAGATCGCGCGAAAGGCCGGAGTAATCCAGGCCTCGCTCAGGGACGCCCGGCTTCGGTTGCTCGCGGACGATCTGCACTCGGCCCGGACCGCGATCGACTCAGACGTCGTGGACGAGGAGGCGCTGCGGCGACGACTCACCGACTCGGAGACGGCGCAGCGTGTCACGACGCAAAGTGAGGCACGGCTCCAGGCGGAGCTTGCCGCCGTCGTCCCGCGCGCGGCCGCGGCGCAGGAGACCTGGTATGCGATGGCCTCCCTGCGGGAGCGATTGTTGGGAACCCGCTCGCTGGCGACCGAACGAGCCCGGCTGCTGCGGATCGGATCTGACGACCTACGAGGTCGTCGTGATCCAGAGGAGCTCGAACAGGAGGCGATCGCGGTCCGGGAGCAGGAGATCGCGCTCACCGAGCGGTTGGAGCGCGATCGCGAGCTGCTCGAGGAGGTGGTCATCAGGCGAGCGGACCTCGAGGCGGCGCTGGCACACGAGGAACGCGAGCTGATCGCCGCTGCCCGCGCCGCGTCCTCCCGGCGCGAGGAGATCGCCCGGCTCGCGGGCCAGGTCGAGGCCGCGCGGTCGAGGGCGACCGGCGCGGAGGAGGAGATCGCGCGGACGACGGAGGCGTTGACGGCCGCGCGGGAGCGCGATGCGCAGGCATCCCAGTCCCGAACCGCGCTGGAGACGGAACTCACCCAGATGGAGGGCGCTCGAGAGGAACTCGCCGAACGGCATAGCACCGCGGTGGCGGTGCACGCCACTGCGACCGACCGTCTGGAGACGCTGCGGACACAGGAGCGCGCGGCCGAGCGGGACCGGGCGTCCTGTACGGCGCGCCGTGATGCCTTCCAGCTTTCGCTCGCGCCGGCGGACGGGGTGGCGGCTCTGCTCGAGGCCGTCGCGCGGGTGCGGGTTCCCCAGGGCGAGCTGCCTGGCAACGCGGTTGGTCCGAGCGACGAGGTCGAGCGGGCTCACGATGACGCGCCGTCGGGCGGTTCGGCACTGGCGAGGTCCGCTGCCGGGAAACGAGGCGGACCCGGCGGCCGTCGGCACCGGTCGGGTGCGGCGAAGGACTCCGACCCGGCCGACAGGCGCCGGACCGAACTCCCGCCCCTGGACCCCTCCTTTGCACCCCTGGGCCGGCTGTCCGACGTCGTGACCGTGCGGCCGGGGGCCGAGGTGGCGGTGGCCGCGGCGTTGGGGCCGGCCGCCGACGCGCTGCTGGTCGCCACGGCGACCGAGATAGTGACCGCGTTCGCCTGGCTGCGGCAGGCCGATGCCGGCCGGGCTGCGCTGGTGATCGCCGGAGCCAAGGGGGATGGGAGCGGGATCGCGGGCGATCCCGATGGCGCCGGCGGATGGCAGCGCACCGGCCTGGGCCGCGGCGAGGCGGACGGGCCTGTCGCCGATGCGGCGGGTCGGCTTCCCGACGGCTGCGTCCCCGTCCTGGCACTGGTGGAGATCGTCGACGACCGTTTCCGTTTCGCGCTGGTGTCGCTGCTCGAATCAACCATCGTTGTCGACGATCTGGCCGCCGCCGAACTAGCCGTCCGGTCTCGGCCTGATCTGCGGACGGTCACGATGTCCGGCGACGTCCTCGGTCCCGCGGCGTCGATCGGAGGCAGCTCGCACCCGCCGTCGGCGATCGAGTTGCGTGCGGCGGCCGATGAGGCAGCGGCCGGAGTGGTGGAAGCGGCCCGACGGGCCGAGGCGGCCCACGAGTCCTTCGAGCCGGCCAGGGCCGAGGTGGCGCGGACCCGTTCGGCCATCGACGCGGCGCTGGCCGCCCTACACGGAGCTGACGCCCGGTACCGGGCGTTGTCCGAGCAGGTCGCGCAGCTTGAGCGGGTGAAGGGCGGCGCGGGCTCGGAGGTGGTCCGACTCGAGGCCGTTCGCGGCCGCGCGGAAACGGCCAGGGATCGGGCCTACGGCGCGCTGACCGAGCTGGAGACCGCCCTCGCCGCGACCTCTGCGCAGCCGGAGATCGACGAGCCTACGCCGGCCGAGCGGGACCGGCTGGTCACCTCCACCTCGGCCGTGCGCGCCGCCGAGGTGGAGGCCCGGTTGGCCGTGCGGACCAGCGAGGAACGGGCGCGCGGTCTGCAGGGGCGAGCGGACGGGCTGATCCGGGCGGCGGCGAGCGAACGAGCGGCCCGGGCC
>NZ_JAMQQF010000001.1:0-89862 GCF_023716945.1 Frankia sp. AiPs1
GGGATGGGCGCATGGTTATTTTTTTTATACCAGACAGGGCCGCCGCGCGGCTGTGCGGCGCGCCGGCCGACCTGCGGGTGTCGCCGGAGTGGGCGGCCTGGGCCAACGGTGTCGCCGTGCGGGAACTCGACTTCCACGACACCTACCTGGCCGCCGACTACTCCCACCCGGGCGACAACATCCCGCCCGTGCTCGCCGTCGCCCAGCACCTGGGCCTGGGCGGTCGCGCGCTGGTGCGCGCCATCGCCACCGGCTACGAGATCCAGGTCGCCCTCGTCACCGGGATCTGCCTGCACAGCCACCGGATCGACCACATCGCGCACCTCGGCCCGTCCGCCGCCGCCGGCATCGGCACCCTGCTCGGCCTGCCGACCGAGACCGTCTACCAGGCCGTCGGGCAGGCCCTGCACACGACCACGACGACGCGGCAGTCCCGTAAGGGCGAGATCTCCAGCTGGAAGGCGTACGCCCCCGCTTTCGCCGGCAAGCTCGCCGTCGAGGCCGTCGACCGGGCCATGCGCGGTGAGGGCGCCCCGTCCCCGGCCTACGAGGGGGAGGACGGGTTCATCGCCTGGCTGCTCGACGGACCCGGCGCCCGGTACGTGGTCAGCCTGCCGGCCTCGGGTGAAGCCAAGCGCGGCATTCTCGACACCTACACCAAGGAGCACTCCGCGGAGTACCAGAGCCAGGCGCTGATCGACCTGGCTCGCCGGCTCGGGCCCCGGATCGGGGACTTCTCCCGGGTCCGCTCGATCGTGATCCACACCAGCCATCACACGCACCACGTGATCGGCTCGGGGGCCGGCGATCCGCAGAAGTACGACCCGTCGGCCAGCCGGGAGACCCTCGACCACTCGATCCCCTACATCTTCGCCGTCGCCCTGCAGGACGGCGACTGGCACCACGAACGCTCCTACGCCACCGAGCGGGCCGCCCGGCCCGACGCCGTCGCCCTCTGGCAGAAGATCACCACCGTCGAGGACGAGGAGTGGACGCGCCGCTACCACTGCGCCGATCCGGCGGAGAAGGCCTTCGGTGGACGGGTCGTCATCGAGCTCGACGACGACACCGTGCTCACCGACGAGATCGCCGTCGCCGACGCCCATCCGCTGGGCGCGCGTCCGTTCGGCCGGGACGCCTACGTCGCCAAGTTCCGCCGGCTCGCCGACGGCATCATTCCCGCCGCCGAGCAGGACCGTTTCCTCGACACCGCCACCCGTCTGCCGGACCTCGGCCCGGACGAGCTGGCAGGGCTCACCCTCACCCCGCAGCCCGCGTTCACCGGCGGACACACCCACGGAATCTTCTGACCCTCCCACCAGGCTTCCCCACCAGGCTTCCCCACCAGGCCTGCCCGGCCAGTAGACGCCCCGGCGATCAGCCGGCGCAGGAAAGGAACCGCAGATGCTGCACGCGACGAAACCGGTGCATGACAAGCGCGCGCACTTCCGCGACGAGCTGCGTTCCGGCAGGCTCCTGCGGCTGCCCGGCGCGTTCAACCCGCTGACCGCGGTCCTCATCGCCGAACTGGGCTTCGACGGGGTCTACGTCTCCGGTGCGGTCCTCTCCGCCGACCTGGCACTGCCCGACATCGGCCTGACCACCCTCACCGAGGTCGCCGGGCGCGCCGGCCAGATCGCCCGGGTCACCGACCTGCCCACCCTCGTCGACGCGGACACCGGCTTCGGCGAGGCGATGAACGTCGCCCGCACCGTCCAGCTCCTCGAGGACGCCGGGCTCGCCGGCTGCCACCTCGAGGACCAGGTCAACCCCAAACGATGCGGGCATCTCGACGGCAAGTCCGTCGTGGCGACCGAGGAGATGGTCCGCCGGATCCGCGCCGCCGTCGCCGCGCGGCGTGACCCGAACTTCGTCCTCTGCGCCCGCACCGACGCCCGCGCCGTCGAGGGCCTGGCCGCCGCCACCGAGCGGGCCCGCGCCTACGTCGACGCCGGCGCCGACATGATCTTCCCGGAGGCGATGGCCGACGCCGCCGAGTTCGCCGCCGTGCGCAAAGCCGTCGACGTGCCGATCCTCGCGAACATGACCGAGTTCGGCAAGAGCGAGCTGCTCACCGCCGCCACCCTGGAATCCGCCGGGGTCAACCTGGTCATCTACCCGGTCACCCTGCTGCGGATCGCGATGGGAGCCGTCGAGGACGGGCTGCGGCGCCTGCTCGCCGACGGCACCCAGGCCGGCCTCGTCGACCGGATGCAGACCCGCGCGCGACTCTACGAACTACTCGACTACGCCGCCTACAACACCTTCGACACGAGCATCTTCACCTTCCGGCTCTGATTCCGGCTCTGTGCATCCGGTGTCGTCGTCGGTCACCGCTGCGGTGGCCCGACGGGCAGGTTTCCCGGTTCCACCCGGTCCACCTCGACCACCACGGCCTCGGGCAGTCCCGACCTTCTCGCAGCGGCCCAGACAACCTCGGCCGTCGGCGCCTCGAACAGACAGTACGACTTGCGCTGGTCCGCGCTCAGGAACGAGAACACCCAGCGCAGACCCTCCTCGACGTCCTGGGCGTCGAGCGCACCCAGGCCGAGCTCGGCCAGCTTCATCTGCTCGACGTATTCGCGCTCCACCAGGAACAGCGGCACGAGCTCTCCTTCTCCAGTTCAGGTCGTCGTTTCTTCGCCGCCAGGTCGGGTCGCTCGTCAGGCCTGGTGGTCGGCCTCGCCGGCGAGCCCGTTGCGGTAGGCGAACGAGGCCGCCTCGGTCCGGTTGGCGGACGCCGTCTTCATCAGGATGCTGCGGACATGGTTCGCGGCCGTGTTCTGGCTGACGAACAAGGCCTGGCCGATATCGCGATTGCTGTGCCCCCGGGACAGCAGTCGCAACACCTCGATCTCCCGTTCGGTCAGCCCACAGGGCGCCGGGTCCCACCGGGAGATCCGCCCCGCGCCGGCCGGCGCCGTCGCCACCGCCTCCGCCGCCACTGCCGCCTCCGCCTCCGCCACTGCCGCCTCCGCCACTGCCACCGCCGCTGACCGCTCGGACAGCGCCGCCACCTCGTCCAGGATGGCGGTCAGGCCGTAGCGGACCCCGACCTGGCGGGCGGCGGCAAGCTCGCCGTCGGCCCGTTCGAGGTCGCCCCGACCACGCCGGGCAATCAGCATCCGAGCGTGACCACAACGCGTCCGGGCCAACCAGGTCCGCGCGCCGATCCGACTGTTGATCTGCACAGCGGCCTGAAAATGTCGTTGCGCGTCGTCCCACCTCTGCGTGCAGGTGGCGAGCGCGGCGAGGTACCGGTCCGCCGCGCCGTGACAGGCGACGAGACCAGCGACGATGATCACGCTGCCGGCAAGCGGCAGCAGCTCGTCGTAAAGCTGGCTGGCGTGCTCGGCGTCCCCGAGCGTCCCGCAGGCGTCGGCGAGGTAGGTCAGCGCCGCGACCCGAAGCGAGTCGTGCGGCAGCTCGGCGAAGTCGTCGGCGCACAGCCGGCCGATCTCCGCCCGCGCCTGGTCAGCCCAACCCAGTTCGGCGTACAGGACGGCGAGCGCCGGCCGCCACATCGTCCCCGCATCCCGTCGCGCGGCGAGCAGCCGCACGACCGGTGCCAGCTCGCCGAGGCGGGCCTGTTCCCGGCGTACACCGAACATCTGGATGCCGTGGGCGCCGGAGGCATCGTATCCCTCGGCCCGGCTCAGCTCGAGCGCGCAGTCCGCCGCGGCGGCGGACTCGGCGAGGCGGCCGTCCGCGAGCGCGACGGCGGCGGCGGACTGCTCACAGGCGTAGAGGTAATGGTGCTGGCCGAGTCGCTCGGCGAGGGCCCGGTACGCCACGATCTCGCGCCGCAGGTCGTCGAGGCGGCCGAGTTCGGCGAGCACGGGCAGCCGCCACGTCCGGATGGAACAGCCGAGGTCGTCGTTCCCGGTCTCCTCGGCCAGCGCGAGGGCCTCGTCCATCGCGGTCAGCACCTGCTCGCCGCCGCGGTCACCACGACCCCAGTAGCTCTGAGCCAGCGCCCAGGCCAGTGACTGCCGGTCGGACTGGGAGCGGGCGAGTGCCACCGCGTCCGCCAGCGCCGCGGCCGCCCGCTGCCGGTCACCGCGGTATCCGTGCGCCCGAACGAGCGCGGCCAGCAGGCGCACCCGCAGACCCGCGGCCCGGTTCCCCAGCGCGCCCAGGGCTTCGAACAGGACGGCGGTCGTTGCGGCGTCCACGATCCCCGGCCGCCAGCAGGTCTCCTCGAGGCCGAGGGCGCCCTGGGCAAGCAGGACGGCGTCCTCGGCGTCACGGGCGACGTCGACGGCGGCCCGGTAGCAGGCGAGGGCTTCCCGCCAACGGCTGGCCGCCCGCAGCGCGTCGCCGGCCCGAAGCTGCACCCGGCCCTGCTCGGCCGCCGGGACCCCGAGGTCCAGCGCCGAGCGCAGCAGATCCGCCGCCCGATCAAACGCACACTGGCGAAAGGCCAGCTCCGCGGCTCGCAGACTGTAGGTGACGGCCTTGTCGGCCGGCCCCAACGGGGCCGCCGCGACGAAGTGCGTGGCCAGCTCAACCGTTCGCCGAGCCTCGTCACCCGGGGTGAGCTCGACGGCCTCGGCCACCCGCAGATGCAGCAGCGCCCGCCTGATGTGGGTCAGCTGGCCGACGACGGCGCGGCGCACCAGCTCGTGGGTGAACCGGTAGCGGTGGTAGGAACCCGGTACCGGTACGAGGGTGGCGCTGGCCAGGGCCTCGTCGAGGGCCGCGAGCAGCGCCGCCTCGTCGAGGTCGGTGGCCGCCCGCAGCAGTCCCAGGTCTGTTTCGGGCCCCACGGTCGCGGCCACCTCGAGCAGGGCCCGGGTTGCGGGTCCGAGCCGGGCAAGGCGGTGCGTGACGACCTCGCGAACGCTGTCCGGGCTGCCGACATCGGCCAGCGGACCGGCCAGCCGCCATCCGGCCACCGTGCGGTCGGCGACACCGGTCTCGACCATGCCGGTCTCGACGATGCCGGTCTCGACGAGGTGACACCACAGCTCCCCGAGCAGGAAGGCATTGCCCCGTGTGAGCGCCCGCATCGTCCTGGTCACGGCGATGCGATGGTCGTCGAGGGCGGCTCCGCCGGCCCGGTCGACGAGCTCGGCGACCATCGCCTCGTCGAACCCGCCCAACCGCAACCGGACGACCGCGTCGACGCGGGCCAGGTCGGCCAGCGTGTCCGCGAGAGGTTCACCCAGTTCGGCGGTGTCCCGGAACACCCCGATCAGCAGCACTCGCGCGTCGGCCCGGGCCCGCAACAGGGTGCGGACGAGAAGCAGCGTCGACTGGTCCGCCCATTGCAGGTCGTCCAGGATCAGCAGCACCGGCCGGCGTGCGCTCGTGTTGGCCAGCAGGTCGACGAGTGCGGTGTGAAGCCGGTGCCGTTCGGTCTCGGTCGACGACGTCTCCGGCACCGACAGCCCGCCCACCCGGCGTGGCAGGTCCGCGAACAGCCGCGTCAGCTCGCCGCCGAGCGGCCCCACGTCGACCGCGAGTTCGTCGGAGTCGGCGTACCGCAGCAGGTGGCCCAGCGCCTGCGCGACCGACTGGTAGGGCATCGGTGCGGTCGGGTCGCAGACGCCGTAGAGGACCTGGCCGCCGGCCGCCGCCACCTCGTGGGCGAACTCCCGGACCAGTCGGCTCTTACCGGCGCCGGGCTCACCGCTGACGAGAGCGACCCGGTGGCCGGCCTGGGACTGCTCCCAGAGCGCGCGCAGCCGAGCCAGCTCCGCCGCCCGGCCCACGAAGCCGAAACGCGGTACGACCTGGAGCGCCGCGGGCAGCAGAGGTTGCTCGCGTTCCATCCTCACCACCGTGTCGACCTTCATCACCGTGTCGACCTTCACCGCTGCGTCGACCTTCACCGCTGCGTCGACCTTCACCGCCGTCTCGACCACCCTTCGCGGGCCTGCGTCGACAGTGCCCGGCCTCCTGGCGGGTGACAAGGCTCTGTCGGCAACCAGCCAGCCCCGTAGTCAGATCTGAACCTGCGGCCGAAGGCCGGGGCGAACCGCCGCCTCCGATGACGGTCAACGCTGGTCATGGCAGGACGACGCGGTGCTCCTAGCGTCGGTGGCGACCAGTCACGGCGCCGAACCGCAGCGCCGAATCGCAGCGCCGAATCGCAGCGCCGAACCGCTGCATCGAGAGGAAGTCCGATGACCACTACTGCTGCCCCCACCACGCCACCGCCCGGCACGGCCGAATCCGGAGCCGGCATCCCGGCCGCGGCCGGGATCCTCGACGAGGAGATGCTGGCCCGCTTCGACCGTCGTGCCCCCAGCTACGACCGGGAGAACCGGTTTTTCACCGAGGACTTCGACGAACTCAGGGCCTGCGGCTACCTCGACCTGGCACTGCCCGCCGAGTTCGGCGGCCCCGGCCGCACCCTCGCCGAGATCGGCCAGGCCCAGCGCCGGCTCGCCTACCACGCCCCGGCCACCGCGATCGCGGTCAACATGCATTTCTACTGGACGGGGCTCGCCGCCGACCTGCTGCGCGCCGGCGACCGGAGCTGTGCCTGGATCCTCGAACGAGCCGCCGCGGGGGACGTGTTCGCCGCCGGCCACGGCGAAGCCGGCAACGACGTGCCGATCCTGGCGTCGACGACCACGGCCGAGCGGGTCGACGGCGGCTGGGAGTTCACCGGCCACAAGATTTTCGGCAGCCTTTCGCCGGTGTGGGACTGGTTCGGCATTCACGGCACCGATCTGAGCGACCCCGCGAACCCGAGGATCGTGCACGGCTTCATCCCGCGCAGTTCCAGGGGCTACCGCATCGAACCCACCTGGGACGTTCTGGGCATGCGGGCCACCGAAAGCAACGACACTCTGCTCGACCACGCCTTCGTCGCCGACGAGCACGTCCCGTTGGTCTGCCCGGCCGGGTTCGCCGGCGCGGGACCGTTCCAGGTCGGGATCTTCGCCTGGGCACTGCTGGGATTCGCCAACGTCTACGCCGGGATCGCGCAGCGCGCCTTCGACCTCACCGTGGCGAAGGTCCACCAGCGCACCTCGATCGCGCTCACCCGGTCCATGGCCTACCACCCCGAGGTGCAGCACGAGGTCGCCGAGATGCGGATGGATCTCGAGACCGTGGACGCCCTGCTCGCCAAGGTCACCGGCGACTGGTCCACCGGTGTCGACCACGGTGCGGACTGGCCCCTGAAGATCATCGCCGCGAAGCATGTGGCGGTCACCAGGTCCTGGCGGGTCGTCGACACCGCGCTCGATCTCACCGGCGGTGCCGGGGTCTTCCGCCGCAACCGGATGGAACAGCTGTTCCGCGATGCCCGGATGGGCCGCTTCCACCCCGCGAACTCCGCTCTCACCCACGAACTCGTCGCGAAGTTCTCCCTCGGCATCAACCCCGACGAACAGCCGCGCTGGGGCTGATTCCGACCCGCCTCAGGCCCACCTCCGACTCGCCTGAGGCCCGTCTCAGGACCGCCTCAGGAGCGGTGGGCCAGTTCCCGTTCGTCTTCAGGTCGGTCGTCGTCGAAGGGGCCGGTGCCCGCGCCCGTGGCGTGGGTGACGGCCTCGTCGGCCGGTTCGACCGAGACGTGCGGGGTGATGCGTTCCAGCCACCTCGGGAGGTACCAGTTGGACTTGCCGACAATGTGCATGACCGACGGCACGAGCATCGTCCTGAGGATGAAGGCGTCGAGGAACACGGCAGCGGCGAGGCCGGTGCCGAAAATCTTGATCGGCCGGCCCGGGCTGATCACGAAACCGAGGAAGACGGCAATCATGATGATGGCGGCGGCCGTGATGATGCCGCCGGTCTCGCCCTGCCCGACGGTCACCGACCGCCTGTTGTCGCGGGTGTGCACCCATTCCTCGTGCATGCGGCTGACCAGGAACACCTGGTAGTCCATCGACAGGCCGAACAGGATGGCGAACAGCATGACCGGGATCCAGGCGTCGATCGGCCCGCCGGGACCGGCGCCCATGGCGTCGGACAGCCAGCCGTACTGGAAGATCGCCACGACCAGGCCGAACGAACCGCCCGCTGCCAGCAGGTTCATCACCGCGGCGGTCAGCGGAATGACCAGGCTGCGGAACGCGATGAGCAGCAGGAGGAACGACAGGCCGACCACGACCGCGATGAACAGCGGCATCTTCCGGGCGAGCACCGAGGCGAAGTCGACGTTGATCGCCGTGTCACCGAAGGTGTAGATGCGGTTGGCCGTGCCGTCGTACAGCGGCGGCAGGGTGGTCGAGCGCAGGTGCCGGACCAGCGTGTAGGTCTTCTCCGACTGCGGTGACGTGGTCGTCTTGAACGTCACGAAGGCGATGTCCCTGGCCAGCGGGACCGTGCCCAGGCTGGCCGGGTCGATGCCCGGGACGGCGGACAGCGTCTTCGTCACCCGCTGTAGGTAGGCCTGGTCCGAGGCGCCCGGGCCACTCACGACGGCTTCGAGGGTGGAGTTGTAGCCGACGCCGAAGTCGGAAGCGATCAGGTCGTAGCCGGCGCGGGTCGTGAAGCTCTTCGAATCGCTGCCCTGATCGCTGGCGCCCAGCTGTAGCGAGAAGAACGGCAGGGCGATCACGACCATCACCGCGGCCGAGACGATCGCGACGACGACACGGCGCCTGGCGACGAACTGCGACCAGCGGGCCCAGTACCCCACCGGACGGTCATCGATGAACTGGCCGGCCCGCACCGCCGCCCGCTGCCGGCGGGGCAGCACCTTCAGACCGAACAGGCTGAGCAGGGCGGGCAGCAGCGTGAGCGAGGCAATCATGGTGAAGCCGACCGCGAGCGCGGTCGCCACCGCCATGCCGTTGAAGAAACTCACCCCGAGCGCGATGAGGCCGAGGATGGCGATACACACGGTCGTACCGGCGAACAACACCGCCCGACCGGAGGTGTTGATCGCGTTGACGATCGACTCCCCGACGGGCATGCCGCGCCGCAGATTGCGGCGATGCCGCGTGACGATGAACAGGGCGTAGTCGACGCCGACCCCGATCACCATCAGCTCGGCCAGATACGGGGTGATATTGGAAACGTTGATCGCATGACTGAGGATGTAGATCACGCCGAGGCCGCTGACGAGCGCGACCACGGCACTGGCCAGCGGCAGCACCGTGGCGGCCACGGTACGGAACACCAACGCCAGGATGATGAGCGCGGCCGCGAATCCGATGAACACCGACGAGCCCGAACCGCTGCTCTGCCCGATGCCCGCGAAGGCGTTACCGGTGAACTCGACCTGCAGCGAGTCGCTGCGCAGGGTCTTCAGCTGGTCGTAGACGTTCTTGAACAGCTCGGCGTCGTAGTGATCGTTTTCCCAGGTGATGGTGACCAGCGCCGTCGTGGAGCCGCGCGCACTGTTGAGCAGCCCCGGGTTTCCCGGCGCGGTAGCAGCACTCTTCGAGCAGTCGATCGACTCCCACGGTGACGCGACCAGCGCCACATGGTTACCCGAGGCGCACACCTTGGCCAGAGTCGACTTCAGTTGCGCGGGTGACGCGGTGAACGCCCCGGTCTTGTTCTTGAGCACGACCGTGCCCAGGGCGCCGTTCTGATTGTCCAGGCCGGCGTCCTCGAGCAGATGCGCCACGGACGCGGTCTCGGTGTGCGGGAGGCTGAACGTGTCCTTGTACGAGGCCCCGCCCATCGCCCCCGCGATCCCCTGCGCTGCGACGACGAAGATGACCCAGCCGATGACGACGAGCCATCGGCGACGGACAGCGAGTTCGGCGATCCGCTTCATCAGTTCTCCCGCTCGACGACTGGCAACTGGCAACTGGCCCGGCACCGGCGACCGAATCCGAGTCGACCTCGGCCTCACCCGCGCTGGCGGGCTGACGGTATCCGGTTGGAGCACAGTGACCGGCCGATCGACGCACTCCCAGAACCTGTTGATCGAATCTACTCGACCGGGTCGACGGCATAGTTATCACACCGCGGTCGCTCCAGACGACCGCTCACTGTCTGTCAGGATGGCGAACAGACCGCGCGGACGGTTCTCGTCAGCCGTCGTAGGGATTCCTCAGGATCATGGGCGTGCGCGCGATGTCGCGTGCCGGCTGCGGGAAGCGGGGGCCTGCTGTGTAGTAGCGGGCTCGGGTTCGACCGACCGGTTCCAGGATCTGGGCGATGGTGAGGTCGCGGAGATCCCGTTGCGCCTGCTGCAGGCTCAGGCCCTCGGCCCGCTCGTAGCGTGAGCGGCGGACGCGTCCAGTCATGGCCACGTCGTGCAGGGCAGTGACCACTCGCTCGTCCAGACCGGTACTCTCGGCGAATTCGTCGAGTGCGCCCCCTACCCGCCTGGAGCGGTCGAGGCGACCTTGGACGGTCTGGGCCTGCTGATGATAGGCGGTCAGGTTGAAGCGGATCCAGCTGGCGACATCCTGGTCGGGAAGGTACTTCGGGCCCCGGTCGGCGAGTTCGCGATAGTACTCCCAGGTATTTCCAGGGCGGCCGAGCCACGCCTCGATGGACGAGAACTCCGGGGCGAGGACGCCTTCACGTGCGATCATGAGCGTCTGCAGTGAACGGGACATCCGGCCGTTCCCGTCGGCCCAGGGGTGGATGGCGACAAGGTGCAGATGTGCCATCGCTGCGCGCACCAGCAGATGGGCGCCGTCGGCGGCGTTGAGCCAGTCGACAAGTTCCCCCATCAGCGCCGGGACAACATCGGCGTCCGGGGCTGTATAGGCGGCGACGCTGGGGTCGCGGGCGTCGGTGACGTACACGGGGCCCCGGCGCCACTGTCCGGCCGGTTTGCGCACCTTGTGACGGTGGCCTTGCAACATCCAGTGCAGAGCGTTGAACAGGCCTTTGCTGTAGCTGAAATCCTCGATATCGTGAAGCGTCTGAATATACGTCATCAGCCGCTGATAGGCGAGAGTCTCCTCGCGGTTCTCGTCCGAGACCTCGACATCTCGCTCGCCATCCATCAGGTCTTCGACGTCGGTTGTGGAAACCTTGAAGCCCTCGATGGAGTTCGAGGCTGCAACGGCATCAGCGGTCAGGAATTTCCGGAGCCCCCCAGTCCACTTCGATGGCATGTTCCGGAGCTGGTGCCGCAGCTCCGTCCGCATGCCGTCGACCTCGCCGAGCACCTGCCAGTCGGTAGGTCCGAGAGCGGGAGTGGGATAGAGCATGCACCGACGATAGATTAACATAGTCATAGCGTCAAGCAACCAGCCCATGCTCGCCGTCGGGAGTCTGGACGCGATCACACCCCGACCAGGGGTCGGTGGAGATGTCCGCGGCGGGGACCTTCGCCCACACCTCACGACGCGGCTCCGGCGATCCGATCCCGGCCGAAGGGCGCCGCGGATGCGCTGCACCCAGATCACGGACGTTCGACTTCCATGGACATCCGAGTCGTCACATGGAGCTGAGTTGTCACATGGAACGGAGGACCCGTACGCGGTCGGCCACGGCCCGGCGCGCGGCGGCGCTCTGGTAAGCGATGGCGTCGTACTCGTGCGGGGCGCCCGGCGTGAGGTGAAGTTCGACCGGCACACCGCCGCGGCTGAGTAGCAGCGCGAAGGCCAGATCCTCGTCGCGGAAGATGTCGAGCTGGCCGACCTCGATGTAGGCCGGTGGCAGCCCGGACGCGTCCTCGAGCCGCGCGGGAGCCGCGAGTGCCGGTACATCGGTGCCACCGGCACGCGCGCCGAGGAAGGCCTGCCAAGCGGTGATGTTGTCCGCGTAGGTCCAGGCGGCATAGGGCTCGATGTGCGAGTCCGCAACCGTGTTGCGGTCGTCGAGCATCGGGAAGATCAGCAGTTGGTGCACGATGGCCGGTCCGCCGCGGTCGCGGGCGAGGATCGACACCGCAGCCGCCAGGCCACCGCCCGCGCTGTCGCCCATGACGGCGATGCGGGTCGGATCGACACCGAGCTCGGTGGCATGCTCGTGCAGCCACTGCAGCCCGGCATAGACGTCCTCGACCGGAGTGGGGAACGGGTACTCGGGGGCGAGGCGGTAGTCCACCGCGAGGAAGGGCACGCCGCTGCGTGACACCAGGCGGCTGACCGCGCCATCGTTGATCGGCACACCCCCGAGGATCATGCCGCCGCCGTGGAGGTAGAGCACCGCGGGGCCGGGCGTGGCGTCGTCGGTGTCGGTGTCGGTGTCGGCGGTTCTGTACCAGCGCAGGAGCAGCCTGGCTCCGTCCGCGGTGGTCAGCTCGTGATCGCTGATGCGGACGTCGTCGGCACCGGGCTGAAGCCGGTCGACGGTGGCGAGCATCGCGTTCATGACGACGCGGCGGCCGTCGACATCGCCGACCGGCGGCGGGGCCACATCGGCCAGCCCGGCTACGAACGGGCCGAGCGCCTCGGCGATCTGCGGATCGAGTTCAAGCGTCATTGGTCCGACGTCCTCCCATGTGCCCGAAGAGTGGATAGGCGCCGCGACGGGTCGGTAGGTCGGGGAGCTCTTCGAGCCTAGGCGCACCCGCATTCGGCACGTATTCGTCCGCTTGCTGAAAACGTGATCCCTGTTGCGGCCGTCGCGTCTGGCAGGATGTTCAGATTCGCGACGCATCATCGGAGGAGTCGGTTGTTCGTGGGCCTCGGGATCTCGCTGCACACCGGAGCAACCCCCGTCAGCGGGGAGGTCTCTTTGTACTGATCCGGGCGGGAGCATCGGGGACGGACTCCGCGGCGCGGGTCGGCGTCAACTCCGTGGGCCACCCGGCAGGGACGGCACGAGGCCGGGGAGCTCGGTAAGCCGCGGTGCGAAGATGTTGGTGATCGGATGGACCGCGATATCCGTCCTCCGATCGATACGTAGCTCTTCGGTGGCGGGCGCGAGACGGCGCTGCAGGAAGGCCTCGAAGTGCTTGGCCGCGTCCCACAACTCGACGATCCGGTAGCCGATTGCCGACGGGGTGCAGATGTGCAGGAAGATGCCCGGGTCTGGATTCTTTTCCACGTCCAGGTGATCGATGAGGGCGCGGTACTCCTCACCCGTGAGGCCATGTACGTCCAGGGTGGTGACGACGCCACCCGGGCGGGCGGGCAGGTCGGGGATCTCGTCGAGACGTGGCGCGAAGAGGTTGAAGATCGGTTCGACCGCGATGTCGGTCTCCCGCTCGACCCGGACCGCCTGGGTGGCCGGGATCATCCGGTCCAGCAGGAACGCCCGAAATCCCGGCTCCTGATCCCACAGCTCGGTGATCCGCATTCCGTTGTCGGTCCGAGTGGCCACGTGCAGGTAGATGCCAGGCGAGGGCCGGGTCTCGACCGCCATGTGGTCGAGCACGGTGCGGTAGTCATGCGGATCGAGTTCGACCACGTCGAGGGTGGCGACGACGCTCATATCGGTGCTCCTGATCGGCTTGGCGGGTCTGCCCGATCAGGCTAGGGCCGGTCCGGCCAGCGCGAATCCGTCACGCATTAGGTAGTCGGTGACCGGCGGAACTGCCGTCGCCGTTGGCGACCACGGGCCAGCCGAGGTGCCCGGTGGGCCGGCGCAGCGGCGGCTCGATCGCGCGGGTGAGCTGAGTCAGCCGGTGGTCGGACCGCCCAGCGCCAGCCCGGCGAGTTCGGCGCGCGAGCGCACGCCGAGCTTGTGATACGCCTTGTTCAGGTGGTAGCCGACGGTGCGGGGGCTAAGAAAGAGCTGTGCTGCGATATCCCGATCCGACAGGCCCTCGGCGGCCAGCCGACCGACCTGGAGCTCCTGGGGTGTGAGCCCGGTGCCGGCGGCGGATCCGGACGACGGACGGCTCTGGGTGGCCCCCAGCTCGGCTGCGGCACGCCGCACCCAGAAGCGTGCGCCCAGATCCTCGAACGCGCCGAGCGCACGCGACAGCGGCGGGCGGGCATCCGCCTTCCGACGGCGGCGCCTGAGCCATTCGCCGTACAGCAGTGCCGTCCGCGCGTGTTCGAAGGGCCTCGGAGCCAGCTCATGCAGGTCCAGCGCGGCACGGTAGTGATGCTCAGCGGTGGCGTCGCTCGCCAGCAGGGCCTGACACCGACGGACCAGTGCGTCGACGGACGGTTGCTCGATGTGCGAGGCCCAAACTTCGAGTCGCGCAAGGGTCGCCGCCGCCTGCGGCCCTCGGCCCAGCCGGACCCATGCCTCGATCGCGTCCGGGATGCCATGGAGGAGCGGCGGGTCGAGCCGGGCCGGCCCGGCGGCGGTCAGGTCCAGTCGGCCGACCGCGGCACCGGGCCGGCCTGCGCCCAACTCGAGGATGGTGAGCGCCCAGTCGGCCCATGAGCCGCCCAGCGGCTTGACCACCTTGACGGGGCTGTCGAGCGCGTCGGCGGCGAGCGCGCGACAGGCGGTCTCATCACCGGCTACCGCGGCGAGGTAAGCCAGAATTCCCCTGACATAGCCAATCCACCGAGTCTGCCCGGTATCCAACGCGAGTTGCAGCGCCTCCTGCGCGACGACCCGGGATTCCCGGTGCTCGCCGAGCAGGACCTGTGCGGCGGCACCAAGGCTGAGCATCGCGGTCAACCAGCCCACGCGGCCGTGGAGCCGGCTCTCGGCGGCCACGGCCGCCGCCACGTCCCGGGTTTCCCGTTCGTGTCCTGCGATGAGGCCGCCGAAACCGATGAGCGAAAGGTCATGGGGGCAGCCCAGCGACGACTCCCGAGCCTCCGTGACGACGCGGCCGAGCGGTGGCCACTCGGTGCCCGTCCGTTCCAGGGCGAGCGAGGTCATCCAGATCAGGAACGTGCGGATCGGTGTCATCCGATCGTCCGGCGCCAGCTGGAGCCCGTCCAGCCTGCTCGCGGTGACGGCCAGCAGGCCCAGGTCGTCGGCGGACCAGGCGGCGTTCACCGCGGTCAGCTGCATCCGCAACTCAAGGTGGACGTGTGTGTCGGCCACATGTCGCGCGCCAGCGGTGAGCAGGGCATGGGCGGCTCGCGGCCGACCCTGCTTGAACTCGACGGTCGCGCGGACGCGGGCGGCCCTGGCCTGCAACAGCGGCTCGCGGGTAAGGACCGCCGCCTGTTCGGCGACCATCCGCGCCTCGTCGAGGTGTGCCGACTCGACGGCCGCCTCGCCCGCAAGGGTGAGGCGGCGGGCTCGATCCGCCAGGTCCGGACTGAGCCGCGCCGCCTGCCGGTAGGCCGCCGCCGCGGCTTCCAGACCGTTGCGGCGCACCGCTCGGGCCGCACTGCGCTCCAGCTCGGCCGCGATGTGCTCGTCGGCCCCGGTGGCCGCCCTCGCGAGTTGCCAGGCGCGACGGTCCACATCCCGTGGTTCGACCAACACGGCGGCGAGCGCCCGATGTGCCACGATCCGTTGCGCCAGCGTCGCACCCTGATAGACGGCCGTGGCGACCAGTGGGTGCCGGAACATCACCTCGACACCCGTCACACGCAGCAGACCGGCCCGCTCGGCCGGTTCGAGATCCGTCGCGGCAAGCCCCAGGGTCCGGGCCGCGGCGAGCACCACGCCGAGGTCGCCACCGCCCTCCGCGGCGACGATCAGCAACAGCCGCGCAGCAGGCTCGGGGAGACTGCGGACCTGCCCCAGGAACGTTTCACGAAGTCGCTCGGTCAACGGTGTCGATTCGGTATCCGGATCGAGTTCGCGCAGCGCCAGCGGATTGCCCGCCGCAGCGGCGAGCACCTTTCCACGCGCCGCCGCGGTCAGCGAGTCGCGCCGTTCCAGCAACACCGCGGCGGCGCTCGCGCCGTCCAGGCCACCCAGCTGGATCGCCGGTAGGCCGGCAGCGGGAAAAGGGTGAACAGGATCCTCGCGGACCGCGAACACCAGGCCGACTCCCTCCGCGCGGAGCCGGCGAGCAACGAACAGCAGCGTCGCGGCCGAGGCGTCGTCGAGCAGATGAGCGTCGTCGACCAGGCACAGCAGCGGTTCTTCGGTGGCCTCACCCAACAGCGTGAGCACAGCCAGGCCGACGAGGAAGCGCCCGTCCGGCTCCACCACCCCCTGTCCGAACACGGCCTGGAGGGCGGCGCGTTGCGGACCTGGAAGGATATCGACCCGATCCAGCAACGACCCGAGCAGCAGATGCAGCGCCGCGTACGGCAGGTGCCTCTCCGCTTCGACTCCGGCGCTGCGCAGCACCGGGAAGCCCCCGGCGGCGGCGGCAGCAGCGGCGTGCTGCAACAGGGCGGTTTTGCCAATCCCGGGTTCACCCCGGATGACCAACGCACCGCTGTGGCCGGCGGGCAAACCGCTGACCAGCGCGTCGACGACAGTCAGCTCGACATCCCGGCCGTGAAGCATCGATTCGGAGGTTACCCCAGCCCAAGCCCGACAATGTGCGGGAGTCCGGAACAGGTCATCCCGAGCCCCTGACGGATGGTGCCCGCGCTGTGGCACGCATCGCGGACACCCCGAAAGGGCGCCCATTGGAACTCGAAAGAGAATTGGCGTCGATCATGCGCGGCATGCTCAGGACATCCCTGGGGAGGGATCGACATGACCGCAGCCGAAACCGCGGACTATTGATTCTTATGGCGATCTGATCTTACCACGGGCAGGATTTCGGCCCGTTCATGATCCGCTCGACGAGGGTTGAGCGGCCCCCGCGGCCGGTGGCGTCGCGACCAGGTGGAGATCGCCCTTCCGACGCTGGATGCGCCAGCCCTCGGGCGTCCGGGACAGCCGGTCCAGGTGCCGCCCGAGCAGGGATATCCCCAGCCCGCCATCGGGGCGCCGTTCCACCACCGTCCACATGACCTCCGCCGTCGCGGTATCACCGGCCAGGATCACGTCGGGGCTGGAAATGATGTGGAACGAGGTGCCGAGCCCGGCCGTGAGGGTCCGGGCCATGAGTTCCTGGATGGCCTCGGGTCCCTTGGCCCGCCCCATCGGTCCCAGGAGGACCTCACCGTCCTCGGCGAACAGGGCCGCCAACCGCGCCCAGTTGCCCTGATCAAGATGCCGGCCGTAGTCGACGAACAACTGATGGATCGCATCGCGGTCCTCGAGCCGTTGCAGACGGTCCTCAAGACTCTCCATGGTCACCTCGCACTGTCGAAACGTCTGAGCAGCGCTGACCATCATCAGCGTCGCACCGCCGGGTGCAGCGTCTCCCGAGATCGTGGCGAGATCGTGGCGAGGTCACCGCCCAGGTCGCCAACGCTGGACACGCTAAGTGGTCATGGCATTTTCGGGCAACCGAATCCTGGGAGGATCCGCTCCGGCGCCGCGGGCGGCGTTCGGGCAGCCCCCGGCCCGGGCGGCGGCCACGGTGCCGGTCTTCGTCTCCCAGCTGCGCCGCCCCTCGCACCCGAGCGTCCCGGCTCGTTACACGCCCGGCACGATGCGCATGTCACGAACGGCGCCACCGTCGAGGACGGCCAGGGCCTTCTGGTAAGCGGGGCTGTCGTGCGCGGCCCGGGCAGCCTCGACCGAGTCGAACTCGATGAGCACGGTGCGGGTCTTCTCCCCGGCCTCGTACGTCTGCTCGGGAAGACCCCGGGCCACGAAGGTGCCGCCGGCCGCACGCAGCGCCGGACCGGCCAGCTCGGCGTACGCCGCGACCTTCCTCTCATCGACGATCTCCTGGTAAATACTGATCCAGTACGCAGTCATGACGCCATCCTGCCCGAGGACGGCACACA
This sequence comes from Frankia sp. AiPs1, assembly GCF_023716945.1. Taxonomy (GTDB): domain Bacteria; phylum Actinomycetota; class Actinomycetes; order Frankiales; family Frankiaceae; genus Frankia. Next base: position 17,502 of record NZ_JAMQQF010000001.1, read on the forward strand.
CACGGGTCTCAGCCCCTGGGCGATCAGGGCCACGGACCGGCCCTGGAGCCTGGGCCTCCGCTTCTACCGGAGGGCTGTGGACTCGGCGATGTCGAAGAAGTCTCCGTTCTTGGCCGCCTTCAGATCGTTCACGGTGTACGTGATCCCGTAGTGGTTGAACAGGCGCTTGTAGGCCGGGTTGTCCACTTCGACCGACGACCACGGGTGAATGACGCCCAGCATGTCCACGTCGCGCAGCCCGTTGAGCGCCGTCGTGAGCGACGCCGCGGTTACCGGTCCCGGCACCTTGGGCAGGGCCGCCTCCAGCAGCCTTGCCCCGATCCAGGTGATGATGCCGTTCGAGGTGACCGGGTCTTTCGAGCCCTGCGCGGCGATGGCGGCCTTGATCCGGGCAATGCCAGGATTGTCGTCCGCGCTGTTGAGCTGGGAGTCCACCACCACGAGGCCGTTGGTCAGGGCCGGGCCCAGGGAGTCGATCAGCTTCTGCGTGAAGACCGCCGAGACGCTGCCGACCGTGAGGTGCTTGCCGCTCTGCCTGATCGCCGTGAGCGCCTGGGCCGCGGAAGTCGGGGCAAGGCTCACGGCCACGCAGTTCGCCCCCGCTCCGGTGATCTTGGAGATCGCCGGAGTGAGGTCAGGCGCGTTGAGGGCGATCGGGGACCGCGCGACCTCGGTTCCGCCCTTGGACTCGATGCCTTTCCTGACCAGGTTCGCGAGGAAGTCGGTGCCGTCGTAGTAGACGATGCCCATTTTGGTGCAGCCGGCGTTGGCCAGGCCGATCCCGATGGCTGCGAACTCCGCGTTCGCCGAGGCGGTCGCGAACGAGTTGGGGCTGGCGGTGTCGGACTGGCCGAGGACCGGGATTCCCGCCTTCGTGAGCGGGGCCTGGTCCGCGGTGAGGAGGTTGCCGCCGTTGATCACCGCGGCGACGTGGTCCGCCACGGCCTTCTGCTCGCACACCAGGACGCCGCTCGTCGTGCCCTTGCTGTCACAGGTCTCGACCTCGACGTTCGGGAAGCCGCGCAGCTCGCCCTTCACGATCGGAACGACCTCGGGCATCGTGAAGACGTTTCCGGTGATGTCGCCAATCACCAGTATCTTGGCAGCAACGCTGCTGGTGGCGGTCGGAGCGGCGACAGCCGGCGGCGGGTTTCCTGACGACGAGTCGCTTGCGCACGCCGAGAGAACAAGCATGGCACCGAGTCCGACAGCCAGTAGGGCACCGGCCGGTCTGGCGCTGATCATGCCTGCTCCCTTGAGCCGGTTGATGTCGACGAAAAGGCGTTCAACGGACGACCACCCGAACCCGGCCGAGGTTGGGGACCAGCCGGCTCGTGGCCGACACGTCGCCGTCTCGGTGGCTCCTGACGCGGACCGCGGGAAAGTACGTCCCGGGCCGGTCGAAGGCATGGGTGGTGGTGAGCTGGACGGGGTTGGCCTGACCGTCGATTCCCGCGAGCTCGGACGCGAACGTCCCGCTGCCGTCGAAGTCCCACGCCGCGCTGACGACCGCACCGGCACCGGGCGGCACCTCGGCGGTCACCTCGAACGTCACCGGCTCGCCGGCCGACACCTCGGCGCGTACCGCCCCGTTCGCGGCCACCGTGACGACGGCCTGAATTCCGCCGCGGGTTCGCGCGTCCGGGGCCAGGGCCAGCCGTCCGCCGGTGTAGTCGTAGGCGGTGTCGACGGGAGGCGTGCCGTTCTCGACCCACGCGGCGAGGTCATGAAGGCTCTGCTCGACGAGCGGGTTGTAGTCGATGTAGCGGGTACTCATCGACACCCCGCCGGCCGAGGGCAGGAAGGAGCCCGGGATGTTCTCCGCGTTCTCCATCCAGCGAAGCCGCAGCCGATCCGCCGCGGCGCCGCCCTGCACCCGCCGAATATGGTCGGCGAGAGCGTCGGCACGGCCGGGCCACACGTTCGCGTCGTGCGTTCCGGGCAGCAGAAGAAGTTTCCCGCCGAACGAGCCGGACGCCGGGCCGCCACCGAGTGCGAAGGCCGTCGGCAACCCGTGGCGCGGATAGACCGGCCGACCGTCGACGAACGTGGCGACGGACTCGCGGTCCCACTCGGCGACCTGATGCCGGTACGCGTAGCAGAACGCCAGGAAATTCCGGTTGTCGATCAGTACTTCGTCGCCGGGAACGACGTCTGTCATCCGCAACGTCCCGGATTCGGCGGCGCCGTCGACGTAGAGCGTGTTCTCGCCCACGACGCCGGCGACAACCAGGCTCCGGCCGGTGGCCTCGCCGCTGACGATCTTGATGGACGCGCCCAGCAGGTAGCCCGCCACGTCGGTGTCGAGCTCCAGCGCGCAGGGATACTGCGCTCCCTTCATCCCGATCGTGAACTTCGCGATCGCGCCCAGCCCGGCGAGGCCGGCCGCGCGGGCGGCGAGCTGTTCGGCGGTGACCACGGCGCGGACGCGCGCGCTGGCCTGCACACGATGGGGAGCGAGCAGCTCGGGGAAGTCGTGGCCCACGTGTCCGGGCTCGGACCAGAATCCCTCGAAGAACTCCGGCAGCTCCGCCAGCATGTCGTCGGCGAGCCACGACCACGCCGACACCGGCCCTACCGGCTCGGCAATCATGATTTCGGAGCCACGGGAGAAGCCGAGCCGGTAAAGCGCGGCCAGCTCCTCCCGCTGGTGGGTGTCCAGACCGGCGAAAACCTCGCCACTGCCCCCCGGTTCCACGGCGTCGATGACACCTCGGACCTTGTCGCCGAGCAGGCGCTGGACGTTGAGCACCGCGCCGAAGGTCGCGAGCGAGGCCGTCTTCAGCAGCCGCCGGCCGGGGGGTAGCTCGTACGTCGCCTCGTCCATGGTCGCCGCGATCCCGACGTAGGGCATGGCACCGTCGAACACGTCGCTGTTCTCCAGGCACAACTGGGCACGCATGCCGCCGCCCCCGCCGCCGTAGGCGTAACTCGCCCGGGGCGGAGTGCCGTAGATCTGGGTCGCGAGGTGTTTGGAAAAACGCGCCGATTCCGTGTGCGCGCGATAGCCGTAGAGCGACGGGTCCGGACCGGCGCGGAGGTCGAGCTCGACGCCGATGTGCCCGGCGTTCGACTCGACAATGTAGGCGCCCAGCCGGAATCCGATACCGAGCTGGTCGAGCAGCAGGCCCTGCACGGTCCCGCAGGTGTCCTCGTACCCCCCCAGGCCGCCCTCGACCGGAAAGAGCATGCGACCGGCCCAGTCGTCGGCGGGAGGAAAGTAGCACGATAATCGGGTGTCGGTGTCGGCGAAGCCGCCGTGCACGAAGCGGTACTTGTAGGCACCCACCGGCGCGGTACGCCACTCGTCCACGTCGATGTACGGCTTTCCGAAGAAGGCGTCGGTGACCTCGTACCCGGACAGATCGATTGCGCTCATTAGACAGCTCCGCCCTGATCGCCCTCGAGTCCGGCCCCACTCGGGTGGCAGCAGCCTCGCAGAGCATCCAGGACGATGTCAACGATGTTCACCGAATGGTCTGGCGCGACCCGTCGACCGGCTTCGACGACCGGCGACCTCCCCACCCCCCGCACCTGCTCGGAGTCCGCCGCCGGTGCCACCGGCCGGGCATCGGCCGCGACGTCACAGCCTCCGACCCCCTACCCGACGATCTCCAGGAGGAGCAGCGTTGGCAGGCCAGCCTCCATGATCATGATCTCGACCCCTTGGGCAGACGGGCGAGGCGGGTTGGCAGCGGTGCCTGGGCGGCTTCGCGGATCTCAGGGTGGCGCGCTGCCGCGGCCGCGTACCAGCGTCCGTAGCGCCGTGCGCCCCACGGCGCGGAGATGCCGTGCAGAACCACGCTCATCCCGACAGTGAGCATCACCACCGGGACGATCTGGTGCTGTTCGGGCAGATTACTGGTGGCGACCAGGTCCGCGAAGACGATCGACGCCAGTCCGCGTGGCCCGAACCAGCCGACATACGCCACGGTCTGGGGCGCGACCTTTGATCCACACAGCGAGACGGCGACCGGGATCATCCGGATGACAGTGAGGCTGAGCAGCCCATAGATGACCGCCGTCCAGGTCGTGTGTTCGAGGGCTGGTGCCAGGAACAGGGCGCCGAACAGCACAAAGCTCACGGAGACACCGAGCTGGGCGACATCCTGCGGCATCTGCTGCGCCGCGGCCAGGTTCTCGCGCGCGACCAGGCCGGCCACGAGGCCGGCGGCCCATGCCGCGATGAAGCCGCTACCGTCGATCAGGTCCGCCAGCGCGTAGGCCAGCGTCGCCGTGGCGAGCAGCGCGACCGACTGCCACGGCCGGCTGGACCATCCCCTCTTCATCGACCACCGTAGGGCCAGGGCGCCACCGGCGCCCAGCGCCATCCCGATGGCGCCGGAGGCCACCAGGGCGCGCAGAAACACTGACACGGCGTGTCCGCGGCCGGCGGTTTTTTCTTCCTCCTGCGCCAGGGCCAGGAAGATGGTCACGAATGGCAGGGCCAGGCCGTCGTTGAGGCCGCCTTCGACATTCAGTGCGTGTCGGATCAGCGGAGGAACCCGCTGGTTGCTGATGACCGGCAGCCCAAGCGCCGAGTCGGTGGGCGCCAGGATGGCCGCCAGCAGCGCCGCCTCCCACAAGCCGAGGCCGGGGAACAGTGCCGACGCCAGCACCCAGCCGACGGCGATGGTCAACGGGAACCCGATTCCCAGGAGCCGGCCGGGCAGCGGTGCCTCCGTCACCCAAGGGCCCAGGCCGGCCCCCATGGCGTCGGTGAACAGCACGATCACGAGGGTCAGTTCCAGGACGGCGCCGGCGCCGCGCTCACCGACGGACGAGGTGATCAGTCCCGCGACCTGTTCACTGGCCAGCAGGCCGGCCGCGGTGAACACCAGCGCACCGCTGATCGGCGTCTGCCGCAGGCGCCGATCCACCAGCGCGTAGGTCATCAGCGTCACCGCCACGACCGCGACTGCGGAGTCCAATGCTGTGCTCCTGTCCGGCGGCAACTGCGCGACCATCGTGTGGCTGGTCGAGTAGGGCCGCAAGACGATCACGGCTCCGCTCAGACGTATTTCAGTACCGAACCGACATCACGACCTGTTTCCTCGACCAAACTGGCCTGGCCCTCGATCCAGAGCCCCCGTGGCCAGACCCTGACCAGTCAAGATTTGTACTGGCTGTGAAAGCGGCGATTGCCTCGATGTCTCGTGGGCACCTCTGCCGTAGTTGACGGGAGGGTGACATGTGCAGGTGGATGGGGTACCGCGGCGAGCCGATCGTCCCACGCACGTTGTTGTACGAGCCGGAAAGATCGCTGATCGCCCAGAGCGTCAGACATGGGCCGGACCTGCTTGAACCGAACGGCGACGGGACCGGGCTGGGCTGGTACAGCCGGCGCCGTATCCCGGCCATCTTCCGCAGCGACTCACCCGCATGGGGTGATGAGAACTTTCGGGAACTGGCCGACGAGATCTGCTCTCCGATGTTCCTCGCGCACGTGCGGGCAGGTACCGGCACGCCGGTACAGAAGACGAACTGCCATCCGTTCCGCTACCAGAAATGGCTTTTCGTGCACAACGGATACATCGACAGCTTCGACTCGCTTCGCCGCGACCTGCTGATGGCCGTCCGCCCCGACCTGTTCGGTAACATAAAGGGCTCTACGGATTCCGAGGTGATGTTCCATCTTGCCCTGACTTTCGGCCTGGAGGAAGACCCCATCGGGGGTTTGGAACGAATGGCCGGTTTCGTCGAGAGCGTCGGAGCCGCCGCGGGTGTTGCCGAGCCCCTGCAGATGACGGTCGGGCTGGCCGACGGTGAGACGATGTTCGCGGCCAGATACGCCAGCGGGCCGGTGGTCAACACTTTGTACATGAGCGAGAGCGTCGACGCGATCCGGATGCTTTATCCCGAGCACGAACGGCTGCGGCGCATACCCGCCCACGCCCGCGCAGTCCTCTCGGAACCGCTGAGTGAGCTACCCGGGGTGTGGCGGGAGATACCCCCGTCCACGGCACTCGTCATCACCGACACGCCACACCAGCGCGCCTTCCGTCCACAACCGCCCGGGTAGGAAGAGTGCGGCTGCCCCGGCTTGTCGGTGGCGCCGTCCGGTGGTTGTCGCGGGCGGCCGTCCCTGCCACCTGCGGTGAAGGTGCGGCGATGGTCGGCGGGACGGACGATGGGCGCTGGGGGCTGCCGGTCCTGCTCATGGTCTGCGACGTTCGCGGGAGGAACCACCATGAACAACTACCCACCGATCGCGGATCACGGCCTCGTGGGCGACCTGCAGACCGCGGCGCTGGTCGCCGCCGACGGGACCCTGGACTGGTGGTGCACCCCGCGGTTCGACTCGCCGAGTGTGTTCGCCTCGTTGCTCGACAGCGATCGTGGTGGTCACTGCCGCCTGGCCGCCGATCTCGGCGAGGCCGACGAGGCCGCTGTCCGGCAGCTCTACCTGACCGATACCGCCGTGCTCGTCACCCGGTTCATGGCCCCGGGCGGGGTGGGCGAGGTGCTCGACTTCATGGAGCCCGACCCGTCGACCACCCCGTCGGCGCGGCATCGGCTGATCCGGGTCGCCCGGGTGGTTCGCGGCAGTCTGCCCTTCGAGCTGCTGTGCCGGCCACGGTTCGACTACGGTCGCGCGCCCCACACGTTGCGCCATCTTGACGACGGGTCGGTGGTGTTCCACGGTCCTGACACGGATCTGCACGTGCAGGCGACCGCCCCGATCGTGCTCCATCCGGACGGCCACGACGTCTCCGCCCGCTTCACCCTCGACGCCGGCGAACTGGCCGCGGTCGTCCTCACCAGCGACAGCGGTGACGCCGCCGCCCGCGGCGGACGCCCCGGCGGTCCGCCGCCCACCGTGCAGGCGATCACCGCCGCGTTCGACGCCTGCCGCGCCTTCTGGCTGACCTGGCTGCGCGCCTGCCGCTACCGAGGCCGGTGGCACGAGATGGTCACCCGCTCGGCGATCACCCTGAAACTGCTCACCTACGCTCCCACCGGCGCTCCCATCGCCGCTGCCACGATGGGTCTGCCCGAGCAGATCGGCGGCGAACGGAACTGGGACTACCGCTACACCTGGATCCGCGACGCCTCCCTGGCGGTCCACGCCCTGACCACTCTGGGCTTCACCGACGACGCGAACGCCTACCGTCGCTGGCTACGCGAGCGCCTCGACGCGGGCTGGACCGCGTCCGGCGAACCGCTCCAGATCATGTACCGCGTCGACGGGGAACCCCACCTGACCGAGGAGATCCTCGATCATCTGGAGGGCTACCGCCGCTCCGCGCCGGTCAGAGCCGGCAACGCCGCCGCCGACCAGATTCAGCTCGACATCTACGGCGAGGCCGCCTATGCCCTCGCCGAGGCGAGAGACATCGGCGGAGTCCGCGGCTGGAACGCCTTCACCGCCGTCATCGACTGGCTCACCGACCACTGGGACCGCCCGGACGAAGGTATCTGGGAAACTCGCGGCGGCCGGCAGAACTTCACCTACAGCCGCCTCATGACCTGGGTCGCGTTCGACCGGGCCATCGGTCTCGCGACCGCCTATTCCCGTCCCGCCGACCTCACCCGCTGGCAGACGGCCCGCGACACCGTCTTCCGGCAGATCATCGACCGCGGCTGGAACGACAAGCGCCGTGCCTTCGTCCAGCACTACGACACCGACGTCGTCGACGCCTCCCTGCTGCTCATGCCCCGCGTCGGTTTCCTCGCCCCGAACGACCCCGACTGGCTGAGCACGCTCGACGCGATGAACGACGAACTCGTCAGTGACAGTCTCGTCTACCGCTACAACCCCGCCGCCTCCCCCGACGGCCTGCGGGGCTCCGAGGGCACCTTCAACCTCTGCAGCTTCCTCTACGTGCAGGCCCTCGCCCGCGCCGGCCGCCTCGACCAGGCCCGCTACGCCTTCGACAAGATGCTCACCTACGCCAACCACGTCGGCCTGTTCGCCGAGGAGATCGGACCGTCCGGTGAACAGCTCGGTAATTTCCCCCAGGCCTTCACGCACCTCGCGCTCATCGACGCCGCCATCGCCCTCGACGAGGAGCTCGACCGCGCCGAGCACCTGGCCCGCTGACCGCCGGCGGCGCGACGGGAAGCGAGGTACGCGGCGACCATGACCGAGCCGACGCCCGACGCGGACCCCCGCACCCCGCCACGGTCGGCCGGCGCCGACCGACGAGTCCTGGCACCGCTCGCGCTCGCGCAGTTCATCTGCAGCTTCGCCGGGTCGAACATGAACGTGATGATCAACGACATCAGTCGCGACCTCGACACGACCGTCCAGGCCGTTCAGGTCGTCATCACGGTCTTCCTCCTGGTCATGGCCGCGTTGATGATCCCCGGCGGCAAGCTGACCGACCTGCTGGGCCGCAAACGCTGCTTCCTCATCGGGCTCGCGGTGTACGGGACGGGGGCTGTGCTCAGCGCCGTTGCGCCGGGCGTGGGTGTGCTGCTCGTCGGCAACTCGATCCTGGAAGGCATCGGAACCGCCCTGCTGATCCCCCCGGTCTACATCCTCACCACGTTGCTGTTCACCGACCTCACCGCCCGCGCCCACGCCTTCGGGATGATCATGGCTGCTGGTGGGCTGGGGGCGGCGGCGGGCCCCCTCATCGGCGGCCTGATCACCTCGGCGATCAGCTGGCGGGCGGCCTTCGCCTTCCAGGCCCTGGTCATCGCGCTCATCATCGCGCTGAGCCGGTCCGTCCCCGACCCGCTCCCGCCGGACCCGCACCGTCACTTCGACATCCCCGGCGCGGTCCTGTCCGCAGGCGGCCTCACCCTGATCGTCATGGGCATCCTCGCCGCCGACAACAGCCTGGCCCTCACGGCCGCCCTCCTCGCCGCCGGCATGCTCGTGCTGGCCGGATTCCTGCACTGGGTACGCGTCGAGGAGCGAGCCGGCCGGGAGCCGCTGCTGTCCACCAGTCTGTTCCGCAACCGAAACTCGAACCTCGGCCTGGTCACCCAGAACATTCAGTGGCTGCTGCTCATGGGCTCGTCCTTCACCGTCGCCGCGTACCTCCAGGTGGTACGCGGCTACGACGCCGTCAGGACCGGCCTCATCTTCACCGCGGCCACCGTCGGTCTGCTCGCCTCGTCGCTTGCCGCCGAGCGGCTCGCGAAACGACGCTCCCAGGGCACTCTGATCACGGCCGGATTCGCCCTGACCATCGCCGGAATCGTCCTGCTGATCGGCCTGGTCGCCGGATCACGCAGCCCGTGGGCGTTCGTTCCCGGGCTGTTGCTGATCGGTCTCGGCCTCGGCGTGATGCTCACCCCCTCGGTCAACGTCGTCCAGTCCTCCTTCTCCGAACAACGCCAGGGCGAGATCTCCGGCCTCTCCCGCAGCATCTCGAACCTCGGCTCCTCCTTCGGCACCGCCATCGCCGGAACCATCCTCGTCGCCGGCCTGACCACGAACGCCTACGCCACCGCCATGGCCGCACTCGCCGTCATCGGCGTCCTCGGCCTGGTCGCCGCCGTGCTGATGTCCCGGACCACCGCCGGGGCCGACACGCCGGATGCGGATGGCGGCCGGCCCGACGTCAGCGCCCGCAGGCCTGACTGATCTCATGTCGGGGTTCAGGTCAGAACGCGAGACTTCGCCCGCTGGAAGTCCTCCTCACTGATCTCGCCGTTCCGGCGCAGGTCGGCCAGCTTCGCCATCTCGTCGGCGACCCCCTGGGACTGCACCGCGGACGGCTGGAACCCCTGGTACACGGCCTGCTGGCGCTGCCGGTCCGCAAGTGCCCGCTCACCCATCGAATCGCCACGGAAGATGGTGTACGCCAGCACGCCCAGAAGCGGGAGCACGATGACGGCGGTCAACCAGCCGGCCTTCCCCCAGCCGGAGAGGTCGCGACTGCGAAAGATGTCAGATATGACGACGAAGAGCAGGTACAGCCACAGCATGAACCCGAAGAACAGCAGCATGGTCCAGAAGGCCGAAAGAAGCGGATAATCCATGATGAAACCCCCTCGCGCAGGTCGCCATCGGATACCGGCGATGTCTCGTTGAGAGGCTTACCCGAACTGTGCGTCACCACACGTTTCGCGGTCCTGGCGGGGAGTGGGCGAGAATCGGAATCCGTCGCCGGCGTCGGGGTGGATCGACGCACATTTCAGGGGTGTGATCCATGAGCGGCCACGGGCGCGTTCACCTGGCCGCGGATCTCGCGCGTCGCCTGAATGCGCGGAGGACGGACAGGCCCTGCTCGTTGTACCAGCCGCCGACGATCGCCCCGCCGGTGAGAACGACCCCGAGTCCGATCAGCCACGAAAGAAGCGTGAAGACGACGCCGATCTCGCCGTAGTTCCGTTCGTTCTCGACGATCGACGTCGAGAACAGCAGCCGGCTCACCACCCCGAGGCCGGTCAGGCCGATCGTGGTGAACACGGCCACGGGCAGGATTTCCCGCCAACGCAGCCGGCCGCGGACAAGAATCCAGGTGCCGATCCAGAACAGCAGCACCATCGCGGCGACGACGATCAGGCCCTGGCAGATCTGGCCGACGACCGTGCCGGTGAGCACCGCCCCGGTGGCGGTGGTACCGGCAAGAAAGACGATCAGTCCGGCGAGCCAGACCACCTGAGCCGGCACACCGCGCAGGCCGAACGCCGGAAGCCGGAAGACCCGCAGGTACACCGACTGCACCGCTCCGGCCAGGCTCAGTCCGCCCAGCGTCAGCCAGAGCGCGCCGAGGACCGTCCACCCGGACTGCGCGGATCCGCCGCCGCCGCCGTCGGGGGTGAAGAGACGCTCGACGGCCATCGCGGCGTCGTGGTTCAGCCCCATCCGCCTGACGATGATCTCCGCCGCGCCGCCGGGGCGCAGTGGTGACACCGCGGCCAGGGTGATGATGAACGGGAAGAACAGCATCAGGATAAGTGCGGCAAGCGTCATCGCACCGTTTATCAGATCGCTCTCCCGCAACTGGCGGGTCAGGTCCTCCGCCGACGAATCGCGCCATCTGTCGCGAAACCCACCGCGCGGTCGAACCACACCTGCAGCATTACTCAAAGTGAGTGTCGGCGCATCCCGCCGGCCCGAGGCGGCGACCGCCGCCCCGGCGGGCGGGTCCCACCCCCGCCCGTTCAGACTGCCGTGCTGATCCGTCCGGACCGCGCGGCCTCGGCGAGTGCCGCGTGATCGCGTTCGTTCTGGTCGGCGTAGGCCTCGGCGAACCGGGTGATCGCCTGGTCGAAGGCGTCTCCGGCGCCGAGGTAGGCCGCGATCGCGACGCGGTCACCCGAGCGGGCGTGGGCCCGGGCGAGGGTCGCTCCGCACAGCCTCGCGAACAGGGCGAGCCCGTCGGGGTCCATGCGTTCGGGGAGCACGACGCCCTTCCAGTCCTGCAGCTGGCGGACGTAGAAGTCGCGGTGCCGCCCGTCGATGCCGCCCGCCCGCTGCCAGCCGAGGAGGATGTCCCCGACGGCCTGCATCAGACGTTGTCCGGCGACGACCCGCTCCCCCTGGTTGCCGTACCGGCTGGCGGGCAGGTGATCCGCCAGGACCGACGCCTGCGCCTCCTTGACCTGCAGCAGCAGCGGATCGTCGCGGTCGCGGCCGAGCAGCAGCGCCACCCAGCAGCGGGTTCCCACGCTGCCGACGCCGACGACCTTGCGTGCGACGTCGACGAGCCGATACTGGGCGAGCAGCGACCGCCGGTCGTCCGTCAGGGTGGCGCCGTACTGGTCGATGATGGTGGTGAGCTGATCCGTCAGCAGGTCGCGCTCAGCTCCGTGGAGCAGCTCGCGGACCGGGACGAGCAGCGGCGGGTCGGAGACGAAACGCGGATGGCCGTCCGTAACCTCCGTCAACCGGGCGAAGGCCCGTAGCCGGTCGCGGGACCGGGCGGTGGTGGCCGCGCGGGACAGGCGCCGGGTGTAGCGCCGCCCCAGCACGTCGGCGAGCTGGGCCCGCAGCTGGTCCACGTCGACGTGGGCGTACCAGACGTCGAGGTTGGTCATGGCCGCGAACCGGCGCATCCAGGCCCGGTACGCACCGATCGCCGCGGTGACGGCGGCCCGTCGCCGCGCCGGCGTGAACCCGTTGCCACGGCCGGCAATGACCAGGCTCGCGGCCAGCCGCTTCACATCCCATTCCCACGGGCCGGGAAGGGTCTCGTCGAAGTCGTTGATGTCGAACATGAGGTGCCGCTCGGGGGAGGCGAGCAGGCGGAAGTTGAGCATGTGCGCGTCGCCGCAGAGCTGGACGCCGATCCCCGAGACCGGGGTGCCGGCAAGGTCCGCCGCCATGATGGCGGCAGCACCACGAAAGAACCGGAACGGTGACTCCAGCATGCGCTGGTAGCGCAGCGCGACGAGCTCGGGCAGCCGGGTCTGCGACTGCCGCTCGAGCACGTCGACGGGATCGGCCCGGCCCGACGTCGGCGCGTACTCGCCGTGGGTCCGGCGCGGGGCGAGGATCCTCGTGCCCTTGCCCCAGGCCGCGCGTTCGGCCGGCGTGAGCTGTTCGGACCTCGCCGACAGCCGTGACTGCTCGGACCTCGCGGACAGCCGTGGCCGCGAACCGGCCGCGACCGGCGACGGGCTGACGACCGCTGCCATGCTCCACCTCACCCCGCTGCCGTTACTCCGGGTTCTCGGCCAGGATCGTTACTCCGGGTTCTCGGCCAGGATTTCGTCCAGGCCGAGCGCGCGTAGGACGTTCCCGGCCGCCGACACGACCCGGGCACTTCCGACGATCGGTGCGATGGCGGTGGTCACGCCCTGCGCGTCGGCGGCGGTGAGGCCTGCCTCCTGGGCCGCGGCGAGGTGCATCAGATAGGAAGCGGGCGCCGAGTCCACGGCGACGAGCGCCGCCAGGCGCACGAGATGGTAGGTGCGCTCGTCCAGGCCCGAGCGCTCACGGGTGTCCAGGTGCATCTGTACGATCTCTTCGAAGACCGGCGCGTCACCGTGCGCGATCGCGCCAAGTGTCCGCTCAGGAGCCTGTGTCGTCATTACTCTCCCCTTGTTTCGACCACTTGCGTTTCAGGGATATTTTCCTCCTATTGGCTGCCCGAGACCGACGGACGCAAACCTACAACGTCAACGGATCGAGGCAGAGGAAGCGGATTTCGCTATTTTTCGGAGTTTCTCGGCGTCACATTCCCGAGCCGTCCGCCGGCAGTTTATGGCTACCCCTCGCCGGGAAGGACGCGCACCGCGGGACCGTGATGGCGGCCGCCCCGGGCCGAAAGCAGGAGGGCTGCGCTCATGGTTGCCAGTGCTGGCGGCGGCTCCAACGGTCCGTCGCGTCCGGACGACAACCGTCCCCTGGTCGTCGGGGAGCGGGCGGAGTACGAGCGGCTGCGCAGCGCGGCGGCGGTGCGCCACGACCGGCTACGGAGTGTCGGGGCATCCGTCCTGCTCCTGCTGGCCGCCGTGCTGGCGCCGCTCGCCGTGGTCGCCACCTGGGCCCACACGACGATCTCCGACTCCGACCGGTACGCGGACACCGTCGCCCCGCTCGCCACCGACCCCGCGGTGCAGAACCTGGTGATCGACCGTCTGACCGAACAGGTCGTCAGCAACGTCAACGTCGATCAGGTCGCCGCGTCGCTTGCCGGCGTCCTCAAACGCAACGACGCTCCCCCCGCTGTCGTGGACCACGCCGACGCGCTGGCCGGTGCGCTGAAAACCGCCCTGACCAGCGCGGTGCGTCAGGTGGTTCAGGGGGTGGTCACCAGTGAGCAGTTCCCGCTGATATGGGAAAACGCGAACCGGCGCGCACATGCCGCCGTGGTGAAGGTTCTGACCGGTAAGGGCGGCAGCGCCGTGCAGGCCAAGGACAACACGATCGTGGTGGACATCGGCCCGGTCGTCGACAGTGTGCAGAAACGGCTGGCCGACGCCGGCTTCGAAAAGGCCGGCAGGATTCCCGACGCCGACCGACAGATCGTCCTGCTGCGGACGGACAAACTCACCAAGGCGCAGGACGCCTTGCGCCTACTCGCCATCCTCGGCCGCTGGCTGCCGGTCGCCGTGGTGGCCCTCGCCGCGCTGGGCGTGTGGCTGGCGCCCTCGCACCGCGCCGGACTCATGGCCACGGGCATCGGAATCGGCGCGACGATGATCGTGCTTCTCGTCGGACTGGCCGTCGCACGCCAGGTCTATCTGGACTCCGTCCCGCCCGACACCCAGCCGCGGGACGCCGCAGCGGCCATCTACGACACTCTCGTCCGCTTCCTGCGAGACAGCGCGCTTACCTGGCTGACCATAGCCGTCATCATCGTGGTCGCTGGATATCTCTACGGGCCGGGACGCGGCGCCCGGGCCGTCCGCTCCGGCGCCGCCCACGCCACCGGAGCCGTCGGTCGGGCCGCGGGCCGGGTGGGTGTGCGTACCGGCGATGCGGGCCGCTGGTTGGACAGGCATCGCCGCCTCACCAACGGGATCGTCATCGGGGCCGGGGCGCTGGCCCTGGCGCTGTGGAACTCCCCGTCCCCGTCCTCGGTCGCCCTCGTCCTCGTGCTGGTTCTGGTCACCCTGGCTGCGCTGGGTGTCCTTGCCGCCGCCGGCACCACCTCCACTACCACTACCACTACCACCCGACCCGATCCCGGGCGCCCCGATGGCGGGCCCTACGACGGCATCGTGGGGCCGCCGAGCAGCTGACGCCCACGCCGCTACGCGATACGCACGGGCACGGTTCAGACCGGCGGGCGGCCGACGGCGATGCGGATCAGCGCGGGGAACATCCCCCAGACGCCCGGCCGCGCGGCCGGGACCCCGGGCGCGTGCAGCGGAATCCGAACGCGCACAGCCGCCGGCAGCAAGCGGAGATCCAGCGGTGGCGGCAGGCGCAGCGCCTCCCCGTCCACGCCGACGCTGACCGGTCGTGCGGAGTCGATGCGCATGGTGGGGCTGGTCCACTGGCGGAAACCGCGGAACCGGCTGATGGCACCCATGGACTCGAGCGCGACGAGGGCGGGTAGGTCGCGGGCGCGATCGACGCGCAACGCCGCCACGCCAAGCCGGCCGCTGTCGAGCCGGGGCCGGGTACCGAAACCACCAAGGCTGTGTAGCTGGTAGGCGTTGTTCGACACGAGTAGGACGTCCGCGGTCGATCCGGCTCGACCGTCCGGGCCGGTGAAGCGAAGATCCGGCGCAGCGCGGTCCACGCCCAGCAGGTCGGGCAGCATCGCGGCCGCCGTTCCCATCTTGGCCTCACGGTAGCTGTCGGACTGCACGATCTCGGCGTAGACGCCCAACGAGACGTTGTTGACGAACACACGCTCCCCGAGCTGACCGAGGTCAACGCGCTGCTCGACGGCGGGATCGAACGCGTCGAGCGCCCCCGCCACATCCTTCCGGTCGAGGCCGAGGTCGAGGGCGAAGTGGTTACGAGTACCGGCTGGGACGCAGACGAACGCCATCCCTCGCCGCCGCGCCACGTCCGCGACCAGTGCCTGCGATCCATCGCCGCCCGCCATGCCCACCACGTCGGCTCCGCGGTCGGCGGCGTCCTCGGCGAGGGAACGCAGATCAGCGCGTTCGGTGAGGGTGACGACCGCGATCCCCCGCCGGGCGGCCTCCTGGGCGAGATGGTGGCGGTCGGCGGCGCCACCCCCGGAGCGCGGGTTCACCAGCAGGACGCCGCGCCGGGCGGCTCCCACCAGGAGCCCCTTCGGTCGGTGCCGTCCGAAGGCGCCGCGCGCCGCGGTTCCCGACGTGACGAGCAGGCCCGCGGTGACCAGCACGGTGGTCAGGCCGACCACCCCCCCGAAGGCGATCAGGCCGCCGAGCGTGCAGGCCGCCACGACAGCCGCGCTCACGCGGCGCAGCCCCCGTCCGACCAGCGCCGTCCAGCCCGCCACCAACGCGATCGTCACAGCAGCGACCGAAACCGGCAGAGCAATCGGCCGATCGATCAGCCGGGCGACGATGACAGCGACCGCCGCGGCGAAGCTCACCAACGCCGCGCACGCCGCCACCCGCCGGGGGCGGGACACCGGTGCTCCCGCCCGCCACCCCAGCCGGTGAACCATCCAGGAAAGCACGATGACCCATCCTTCCGAGCCTCACGGCGCCGAATGCCGGCGGACGCCGAGGAGGGGGAGGACCAGCGCGCGGAAAGCCACCCGACCTTCGTATCCGCTCAGTTTCCGGTCACGGAATTGCTCGATGAGATCCAGGAAGGAAGTAACTCATCTCCCACCCTCTTCCCGTATCGACCCCTCCACCGTCCCATCCCGTGACCTGGGTCAGCAACTCGATCAGGAGCGGAAAACCAACCGATACGGGCGAAGAGGGCGCGGTCTCTCGTCGCGTCCGCCTCGAAGGCCGGAAGTGCCACGCGGGACCGGCACGGCATGACCAGTGGCTTGAGTGACCTGTAGCCGGATTGCGGTGGGCGCGGCCGGCGTCAAACCCGGGCGTTTCACGCTGGTCAGGCGAGTGACACCGTCCAGTCGCCGTACTCGCGGGCCACGTCGGTGACCGTCAGGGTGCCCGACCGGGTCGGGCCGTGCGTGCTCAGGGCCTGCTCGAGCGGGGTGATCAGCATGTTCTCGAGCGCGGAGCCGACGCCGTGGTCATCGGGGTGCAGGTCATCGAGGTGCAGGTCGGCGAGGTGCAGGTCGGCGGTGAGCTCGACGAGGAGGCGGGCGCGGGCGCGCGGGCCGAGGGTGAGATCGATGCCCTGTTCGGTGCGGATGCGGGCGACGAGCCGGCCGACGAGCAGATCGACGATCCGCTCGATGTCGGCGCGGTCATTATGGTTCGGCACCATACAAGTGTCGCCGGGGATGGTGAAGCTCCGGCCGGTTCGGGCCAGGTCGATCAAGACCCACGTCCTTCGCCAAGCGGACCGGCTCGTGATCCACATGGGCCTCGGCACCACCGCATTACCGATCACGGTCGATCAGACCCGCTTGGCCAACTCCGGATAGATCGCCGCCACCCCGCCGGACAGCCCGGCCAGCAACTGCACGCTGGTCTCGTCCACCAGGATCTCGAACGCCCCGGCCTGCACGCCGTCCAGCGTGATCTTCGCGGCGGACGCCGGGTCCAGCTTGGGCAGGTCGATCCCGCGGGTCATGTCCGTGTCCATCAACCCGACGTGCACCCCCGTGACCGCGGTGCCCTGCCCGGCCAGCCAGATCCGCTGCGCATTGGTCAGCGACCACTGCGCCGCCTTGGACGCCGCGTACGGTGCGATGGACGGCTCGCTGAACCAGGACGCCGCGGACAGGATGTTGACCACGGCACCGGTCCCGGCCGCCGCCAGCTGCGGCGCGAACGCCCGCGTCACCGCCAGGGTGCCGAAGTACTGCACGTCCATATGTGCCCGGATGTCCCCGATCGACCCCGACTCCAGCGACGCCCCGTTGGCGATCCCGGCATTGTTGATCAGCACCGTCACATCCCCGGTCGCGGCGACCGCCGCCGCGATCGACGCCGGATCGGTGACGTCGAGCTGGACCGGGATTGCCCCGGGCAGAT
This sequence comes from Frankia sp. AiPs1, assembly GCF_023716945.1. Taxonomy (GTDB): domain Bacteria; phylum Actinomycetota; class Actinomycetes; order Frankiales; family Frankiaceae; genus Frankia. Next base: position 34,926 of record NZ_JAMQQF010000001.1, read on the forward strand.
CCACCGACGCCGGGGTCCGGGCCCCGACGTACACCTTCGCCCCGCGGGCCAGCAGATGCTCGGCCAGCTGCCGGCCGAAGCCGCGATTGCCGCCGGTTACCAGGGCCGTGCTGCCCAACAATTCCATGATCTGCCCCAGGAGAATGACGGGCTCCTCAGCCCGTGACGATTGCCGACAGCAATCACCGTATGGACCGCCCCTGCACCGGTCGATGCTCGAAAGCAGCAGGAAAATATCCGTCTGACTCATCCTGAGCCACCCGTACGACGCAACGGCACCCGATGACCCCGGCCGCGCTCGCTACCCTGACCGGCATGGATCTCCTGGCCGACGTACTCGCCGTCTCCGGCGTCCGCGGCACCCTCGGCGCTCGCATCGAAGCCGGTCAGGACTGGGCGGTGTGGTGGAGCGACTGCCCCGGCGCCGCCTTCTACGCCGTCACCACCGGCACCGCCTGGCTCACCCTGCCTGGCCACGAACCCTGCCAGCTCCTGCCCGGCGACGTCGTCCTGCTGCCCACCGCCAGCGGCCACACCCTCGCCAGCCACCCCGAGGCCACCGCCCCCGCCTGCGACGCCACCGCCGCCGCCGCCGACCACGCCCGCCGCCACAGCGACGTCCTGCGCTTCGGCACCGGCCCGGTCCAGACCCACATCCTCGGCGCCGGCTACGACCACGACCCCGCCGTCACCACCCAGGTCCTCGCCCTATCCCCCGCCCTATCCCCCGCCCTCGTTCACCTGCGCGCCGACCACGGCACCCCCCTCGACGACACCGTCCGGCTCCTGGCCCGCGAACTGGCCCACCCCCAGATCGCCTCCGTCGTCGTCCTCAACCGCCTCGTCGACATCCTGCTCGTGCAGCTCCTGCGCGTCTGGCTGTCCACCGAACCCGCCCACTGCCAGGGATCCTGGCTCGGCGCCCTCAGCGACCCGATCATGAGCCAGGCCCTGACCAAACTCCACCAGGACCCGGCCCGCCCCTGGACCACCGCCGACCTGGCCGCCGAAATGGCCGTCTCCCGGGCCACCCTCACCCGTCGCTTCCGCGCCGTCACCGGCCAGACCCCCGGTGCCTACCTCACCCAATGGCGCATGGACCTGGCTGCCCTGCGCCTGCGCGACACCGACGACCCCCTCGAGACCATCGCCGCCGCCGTCGGCTACACCTCCGTGTACGCCTTCAACCGCGCCTTCAACCGCGCCCGCGCCCAACCTCCCGGCCGCTACCGGATCACCTCCCGGCAACCGACCCCCACCGGGGCCCGCACCAGCTCCGGCTGAACGACAACGCCCACTTGTCGCTTTTTGTTCCAGGTACCAAGATCTGGGATGCTGTGTTCATGGCGGACGGAGGACGTCGTAGAACGTTCGGCAACTGCACGATGGGCGGCCGTAGAAGGTGTCCGAAAGGTTTGGGGTTCCGGTGCGGATCGCGCATGGGGTGGCGCCATCACTAGCCTGGAGCAGCTGCGAGGCTTCATCCTCGAGGAGGTACTGGCCCGGCTCCTTTACGAGAGCGGGTACCGCCTCCTGGTGTCCGAGACACAGGACCCCGAGGCGCTCAGACGGGGCGCGCACGGGCTCCTCGTTCGAGGCCGAGGCACCGATCACCAAGCCGACGTGCTCGGCGAGTTGACGTTGCCCGTCCCCTTCTCGCTACCACTGCGCGTGTTTGTCGAAGCAAAATATCGCGCCGCGAAGACGGGCCTCGGTGACGTGCGGAACGCGCATGGAGTCATTCACGACGTCAACGAGCACCACTCGACAGCCTCAGCGGGTACCCGCGCAATCCCGATGCGGCGTTACCACTACCGGTACGTTTTGTTCTCCACTTCCGGGTTCACCAAGCCGGCCCAGCAGTTCGCCCTCGCCCAGCAGATCTCCCTTGTGGACCTGTCGAGCCCAGGATTCGCCGGGCTGTTGGGCGCCGCCGACAGGGTCGCGCAGGGGCTCTATGGCCTCGCTGAAGAAGCGCAGATATCACCGTTTCCGACCGGGCAGGTCCGCACCGCTCTCAGGCTGGCGTTCGGCACCTGGACCGACAGGGAATCCGACGATATCGATGACGTAGACACCGATGATGCGGTCAGCTTCCAGCGGCGCACGAGTCGAGCCCGATGGGCAAACCAGCTGAACCCGGCGCAGCGGGAGCTTCAAACACTTCCCCTAGATCGTCTGGAGTCTCTCGCGGCCGAGCTCGCCGGACGGCTCGGCGAAAATTTGGTCTTCGCCTTCCCGTCTGCGCCCTTTGTGCTGGCTCTGCGGCCCTCCGATCTCTCCGCGCTCGACACCTACGTCGCTCGCAATGGCTCCGAGGTAGACGTGAACATCCTATTCGTGACCCGACGCGAGGTCACCGGAGACTGGATGATCGTGCCCGCCGACGGTTCACGATCCTTTCAGCTCCAGTTCTCGTTACCGGCGCTACTCGAAGACTGGATTCTTCACGACGAGCGCACAGCGGCGCGTCGCGCACGCGGCATCAAGGCCGAACTGCTGTCCTCGATCTCGCTGTTCCGAAACGGCCGCCTCATCCGGCTACAGTACGAACGCCATGGCGGATCTCGCGTTCCTGATCTGGGCGACATCCCGGGTGATCATGGCAACCTTCGACGTCGCTCCCGAGGCCTGGCGACGCCACCTCGACCTCCACCTGGATGGGTTGCGCCCCGAGGCGGCGCACCCGCTGTCCGTTCCACCGATGACCGCCGAACAGGTCGCGACCGCGCTGCGTGCCGGCTAACTCGGTCTATTTGCACAGGTCAGACGGTTCGTGGCGCAGCATAGCGGACCATGCGTACCAGCATCCGAACTGTTCGATCTTGGTTGTCGTCCCTGAAATCACTGTCCGACCGGTCACAGACCGGCCGAGGCTTGGAGACGCTTCCGTCGCCGCTCCATCGTCACCTGCCGCCGGACATAGAACGCGAGCCAGACGCGCGGTCAGTGCGGCTGGTCGAGTTGGCTGGCGATGAATGGGAACTCGGCTTTGAGGAGCGTCAGCAGTTTCTCCCGGAGTTCCCGCAGCGCGGTCGTGGCGATCCGCCACACAATTGACCAATCGACCTCGAAGTACGCGTGAACGGCGATGTTGCGGAATCCGGTGACGGACCGCCACGGCACGTCCGGCCACCGTCCGCGGATCTCGGGCGATACTCGTCCGGCCGCCTCGCCGATCACCAAAAGTTTCTGCAGGACGGCACTCTGAATCAGATCGCTGTCCAGGAACGCGGCCTCGTCGACCTCCTGGACGAATGCCAGCGCGGCGACCGCGGCTTCGATCATATCGACGAGGTAGAGCTCATCACGCCGCATAAAGGACCCGAGCCTCCGCGAGCACTCGATCGCGGATGACCCACTTCAACCGGGACTTGGGCACCAGGTCGACACGGCGACCCACGATCTTTTCAAGATCATCCCGAAGGTCGACGATCTCGAAGCCAAGCGTCGAGTCGGGCGCCAGCACGTACAGCAGGTCGACGTCCGAGGAGTCGGTGTCCTCGCCGCGCGCCACCGAGCCGAAGACGGACAACTCGGCGACGCCATAGCGCCGGCACACCTCGGCAATCCGGCTGTCACGAAGATCGATGGTCACATCGCCATTATCACCTCCGGACAGCCACGACCGCACGACCCAGGCACCGCCTCACGCGCGACGCCCGCGGCGTCCTGCGAGTAGCCCTCCGTCAGTTCGGCGAGGCGGGGCGTACGGGCGCGGCCAGTGGCATGGCTCAGGGTTACATGACGCCTGTCGATCCTGCCACCGGCCGCGCGGGTGCTGCACACGGTATGGACACACCGTGGTCGTACACACCGTGATCGTGACGATGCTGGCCTCGCCGGGGGATTGTCAGGCGGTGGTGTTGGCGAAGGCTGCGCCGCGACGGACGTCATCGGGGTCGACGGCGGGACCGTTCACGTCCAAGGCTGCCATGAGTGCGGCCGTCGGAACCTGGTAGCGCCAGCCGAGTCGCATGACGCGGCACGGGAAGCGCTGCTCATGGACCAGCCTGTAGGGCGGTGCTGACGGAGATTCCGACGGCTCGTGCGGCGGTGCTCAGGTCCATCACGGTCGGCAGTTCGAACAGCTCGGGAAAGGTGAGTCGCCGGCCAGTCACGCCGCTTTCCCATCGCCGTGGCGGTCGGCCTGGTCACGTGCCAGTTTCAGGCCGAGCCGCTGGGCGACTGCGCCGAGGCGCTCGCCCTCTATTGTAACCGGATCAACATCGCCGCTGCTTTTATCCATGGCGAGTGTACCGTCGCCGACCAGACGCTGGAAAGCGGCAATCGCTCGCGACGCATCGAAGGGCGAGGCATCGAGCGCCCGGACGAGCTCGATGTCGGCGGTGGGGGTTTCCGGTCGTGGGCGTGAGACAGTGCGTCTAACATGACGGTACGTATTCCGCCAGAGTGTGCGGCCAAGGTCCGGCCGGTCCAGGTCCGCAACGCGGGCCGTCGCAAGAAAGGTGCTAACGGCTTCGGCTTCCAGCTCTGCAAGATCAAACTGAACCCCGTGGCTACGGCAGCGCCAGCAGATCTTCCGGAGCCCGGGCGTCATCATCCAGATTGTGATGACGTCCCAAGGATCGGTCTTTTCGCGGGCAAGCTGGAGGAGGCGCGACCAGATGCCATCGCGTAGGTCGGCCGGCGTGTCGGCGTTCAACATGATGTCACGTAGCGCCTTTACCGAGTTTCGAAAAACCTGGTGGCCGCCGTCGGCCGCCGGGACCTCCAGGGTGAGGCTCGAGATGAGCGGTGAGTGGGAGACGTGGGCTTCGACAGAATCAAGAACGCGGGCGCAGAGCAGGATTGCCAAATCAGTTCCTCCTCGGTGCGGGCGACGGCCGTTTCTTCGTCACGTTCCGTCGTAGCAGCACTGCCCCAACATAAAGGCGACATGTGCCTCTTGGCGTGGTCCCGTCGTGAGCCTCGTGGCGCTACGGCGATGGGCCTCCGTGGCAGGGACCTCGGCCATCAAAGCCCCCCTGGCGGTGTGCGGGAGTGATTGTTCCCGAGCTGGTCGCAGCGAGGGGGCTGCGACCGGCCGAAAGGGAATCAACCGGTTTGTCCTACCGCTGTGACCTGCCGCTCCACAGTGAACTGGGTGTAGTCGGCCACGGTGGGGCGTTTCGGCAGCTTCAGACCGGGCGGCGGAGAAGGAAGGTAGACGGTCTCGACGACCAGTTCCTCCCCATCGCCAGACAGCAGCAGATAACCGAACGCCGTGGTGAGGCTTTCCGGTCCGGACACCTGCACACCGACAGCCCGCCCGTCGCGCCCCGCCCGGTCGGTGACCCTCCCCGCGTCGAAGACACCGGGCGCCTCGGCGAGGACCTCGAACAGCGCCGCGTTCTGTGCGGCGGTCGTGTCACCTTCACGCAGCCGGCCCAGCACGGCGAGGGCGACGTCGGTACCGCTCGGGATGCGACCCTGGGCCCGCACCGGTGCCTCAAGGGCGGCGCGCAGCCGACCGGGATCGGTGGGCAACGGAACCTCGCCTGCCTCGGCCGGTATCTCGGTCAGCCCATGCCGGGTCGGAGCGGGTTGCGGGCCACCGACATCGTGTCCGGCTCGGTCGACCTGCTGCAGAAGCCGGTCGACGTGCCGCGATCCGTCCGGTCGGCGCCATTCGGCCACAAGGTAGGTGGTGGCGGTCGTGGTGGCCTTCCGCCGAGCGACGGTCACGTCGAGGCCGTAGGTCTGACGCACCGTGTAGCGCACGGGTCCGACACCCACGACCGCGGCGGTCCGCTGGTCGCGCGCGGCAGCCAGCAGCGTCCCGACCGCCGCCTGCCGATCCCCACCGGTCACGGTCAGCAGCGGCGTCGGCAACAGCGGCGCCGCCGTGGCCGTGTCACGCCCACCGATCACGTTCACCGCGGTCAGCAGCAAAGCCAACACCACCACGGCGGCCGCGGAGGCGACCGTCGCCCGTGCCCGCAGCCGGCCCCGCCACCCAGGCGAGTACTCCGCTGAGACCCGCAACGTCCGCAACACCTCTGCCGCCCGCCGCCGCTGCGCACAAGTCGGTGGCCGCTGCGGAGACGGATCTGTGCCGGCCAGCAGCATCCGGACGGCCCGCAGGTCGTCCTCGGCAGCGCTGCCGTCGGTGTCGTGGTCGGTCGATGTCATCGAGACCTTCCCAGGGCAGACGAAGACGGCGAAACGTCTGCGGGGACAGGCCCCTCGACGAGGGCCTGCAACCGGCGGCGGGCGCGGTGCAGCCGAACCTTCGCTGCGGCCGGGGAGACCGACAGCGCGGTCGCGAGCCCGGCCACGTCCAGGCCCTCCCACACCGCAAGGGTCAGGATCTCCCGGTCGTCCTCCGACAGACGTTCCAGGACGCGCACAGCCTGATCGCGGCGAATGGCCTTGTCGGCGACAACATCCACCCCGGCGGTCGAATCAGCCGTGGCCGCCGAACCCGTCATAGACAACTTGGCGGTGAGCCGAACGGCCCGAGCCTGCGACCGGCGGCGATTGCGTACCGCGTTACCCGCGATCGCATACAGCCATGGCAGTACCTCCGCGGCGTCGGCCGGCTGTTTCTCCCACGACCGCCACACCACCAGGAAGGTCTCCGACACCACGTCCCAGGCGGCAGCGTCCTCACCGAGCCGGCGCCGCGCGAAACGCAGAACAGCCAGGTGATGGTCCTGGAACAACGCCTCGGACAGCGTCGCGGAGGAACGCGGCGGCACGGAAGATCCTTCCTCAGGCATCTCCCCTACAGGTCCGACCGGCAGTCAGAGTTACAACCCCACCCACCCGACCACCACCTGTCGATCTTCACGGCGACCGGCCTGCCGCAAAAGGCTCACCGCCGACGTACTGACCACGCACCTGTGCGGCCAGACACACATCGGGCTGTACCCCCTGCTCGACGGCGACCGGCGCTGGTCGCTCGCCGCCGACCGCGACTCCGCACTGACCATTCACGTAGTCAGCCTCGACCACATCATCCGCTCGAAGGAAACGCGAGCAGGACGCGTTGCTCGTCGGCGGGCAGCCGCGCCAGGCACGGCACCGCCGGGCCGCCGGCTCGGCCGGTAGCTGTGTCAGCCACCGGCCGAGCGCGGGGTCCTGTCCTGTTGTGGAGCGTTACTTCTGAGGGTCTGCCGTACGTCTGGTCAGGGCTTCGTGGCCAGCGCGGGCGTGGGGGACGGTGCCGGAGCCGGAGCCGGAGCCGGGCTCGGAGCTGAGGTCCCAGAAGAGGTCCAGGTGATCGTGACCTCTCCGTTGCCGCCGTTGACGGTGCCGGAGTTGACCCCGCTCGTCAGAGTCGGGTTCACGATGCTCGACGCGGCGAACGAGCTTCCACCAGCGCCCCCGCCCCCGGCGCCACCGTAGCCGCCGAAGGTGCCGCCGCCCCCGGCGCCGCCACCACCACCGAAGTAGCCGCCGCCCGCGCCGCCGCCTGCGCCACCACCGGAAGTGGTGGCGTTCGGGTCTGCGCAGGCCGGGGTGTAGGCCCCGTTGCAGGGCAGGTTCCCGGCTCCGCCGGTCCCGCCGGTCCCGGACCTGCCGTCAGTACCGTCGCCGCCGCAGCGCGGATCGGTCGACGGGCTACTCACCGGGGGGTTTCCCGCGCCATGACGGCACGCGTTCAGCCCTCCGCTGCCTGCGACGGTCTGGGTTCCGGCCTTGCCCGGGACGCCGGCATTACCACCATCCACGAGCGCCCCACCGTCGGTGTCGGCGTCGCCCCCGGCTCCGCCGAGCGCGTTGCCCTGACCGCCGACGCCGCCGGCACCGCCGCCGCCGCCGGCGACCAGCACCCGGGCGGACAGGTCACAGGCAAGTGCGGCACACCCTGCCGCGGCCAGGCGGACGTCGGAGGAGCCGCCGCCACCGGAGCCGTTACCGCCGTTGGACGCGGTTCCGCCGTTCGCACCGGAGCCGTCACCAGGCCCGCCTGGCACGCCGGCGTCGGCCCCGCCGAATCCGCCGAGTGCTCCCGATCCGCCGGACGGGCCGTTACTCATCCCGCCCGAGCGTGATGCCGCAGTTCCATCGGCGCCTTTACCCGCCACGTCCACCTGTAGGACCTGGCCGCTCGTCAGACCCGTCAGGGTCCCGGATGCCCGGCCACCGCTGCCGCCGGGACGCCCGGTGATGTCCCCCGCCGGGGACGGGTGCGCCGCGTCACCAGCGACGAAGTAGTGCCCACCCTGGGCGCCAGTCACTGTGATCTCGACCGACTCCACACCCGCGGGCACGGTGAAGGTGTCCGATCCGGCTGTGTGATAGGTGCAGGTCATCGTCGTCGTGTCGGACTGCGCACCGGTCTTCCCGCACACTGGCCCGGCCGCTACGGCCCGCGCTGGGGCGATCGCGATCCCTACCGGTCGGTCACCGACGGAAATGGGGCTTCCGGGGGTGTTGGTGGCCACGTCGATCGGCGTCACCGAGTTACTGTCGCGATTAACAGCGTAGGCGGCTACGCCGTCCGGTGTAACCGCAATGGCGAACGGCTCGACACCCCCCGTCGCAATAGTGGTGCCAGGGGTGTTGGTGGCCACGTCGATCGGCGTCACCACGTTGTCGCGCTCATTGGTGACGTACACGGTCTTTCCGTCGGGCGTGATCGCGATTCCGACTGGGCGGTCACTGACCGGAATGGCTTTCCCGGGAGTGTTGGTAGCCACGTCGATCGGCGTCACCGTGGAGCTGCCGGCGTTGGCGTTGTCGGTGACGTACACGGTCTTTCCGTCGGGTGTGATCGTAACCCACTGCGGGTTGTTCCCGGCGGGGATCGGCGTGCCAGCGGTGTTGGTGGCCACGTCGATCGGCGTCACCGTGTTGCTCGCGGCGTTGGCGACGTAGGCGGTTCGACCATCGGGCGTGATCACGATGCCGTGCGCATCGTCACCCACCGGGATGCGGGCGCCGGGAGTGCCCGTGGCCACGTCGATCGGCGTCACGTCGTCGCTGGCGTTGTCCACGACGTAGGCGGTCTTGCCATTGGGAGTCACGGCGACCCCGAACGGGAACTGGCCGACCGGGATCGGGGTGCCGGGCGTGTTGGTGGCCACGTCGATGGGTGTCACCGTGTTGTCGGCCCGGTTCGTCACGTAGACGGTTCTGCCGTCAGGCGTGACCGTAAGCCCTCTGGGGCTCGCTCCGACCGGGATCGGAGTGCCGGCAGTATTGGTGGTCACGTCAATCGGAGTCACCGTGTTACCGAAATTGTTAATCACGTACGCGGTGGCCGCGGCCGGCTTCGTGCCAGGGCCCTGCGTTGGCCCCGACGTCGAAGTCGGAGTCGGAGTCGGGGACATGGGCGACTGAGAGGGACTGGTCGACGGGGTGGGGCTGGGCGACGCGGAGGTACCCCAGGAGATGGTGACCTGGCCGTTCCCGTTGTTGATGGTCCCGGTGTTGACACCAGTGGTCAGAACGGCGGAGCTCACCGTCGTGGCGGCGAAGGAGCTGCCCCCGCCGCCACCGGCACCTGCTCCGCCGCCACCGATGCTGGTGCCACCGCCGCCCGAGCCTCCACCGCCACCGAAGTACCCGCCACCGCCACCGCCACCAGCGCCACCGCCTGACTCCGTGTCATCGGGGTTGCGGCAGGGTGGGTTGTGCTCACCCAGGCAGGCCTGGTTTCCTACCCCCCCGACGCCGCCCGTGCCGGCGGCGCCGTCGGCGCCGTCACCGCCGAAACGCGGATCGTTGGGATCGGGGGGAGGCGGCGTCGCGTGCCGTCCGGGGTTGAGACCCCCGGCCCCACCTGCGGTCTGGCTGCCGCCACCCCCAGGAGCCCCCGGATGGCCCCCGTCGACGAGGGCACCACCAGCAGCGCCGGCAGCACCGCCACCAGCGCCGCCCGCGCCGGGCAGCGCGTAGCCCTGGCCCCCGGTGCCGCCACCGCCGCCGCCGCCCGCACCGACCAGCGCTCGATCCGACAGACCGCACGTCAATGCCGCGCAGCCAGTAGCAGCGATCCGTACATCCGAGGAACCGCCGCCGCCGGCGCCGTTGCCACCGTTGTTACTCGCGGTCCCGCCAGCGGATCCGCCGGCGTCGCCCTTACCGCCGGCTACACCACCGTTGGAGCCGCCGAACCCTCCCACGGCCCCCTGCCCGCCGGACGGCCCGTTGTTCTTTCCGCCCGAGCGGCTGGCGGCAGTGCCGTCGGCGCCCTTACCGGCGATATCGACCTGCAGTACCCGGCCTGCCGGCAGACCCGTGATCGTGCCGGCTGCCTGGCCGCCGCCCCCACCGGCGCGGCCGGTGATGTCTCCCACCGGTGAGCCGCCATGTGCAGCGTCACCGGCAACGAAATAGTGGCCGCCCTGGGCGCCGACCGCCGTGATCTGAACCCACCGTGCACCCGTGGGAATCGTGAAGGTGTCCGACCCGGCCGTGTTGTAGGTGCACGTAGTCCCGCTGAGGACACCCGATTTCCCACACGGCGACGGCGAAGAGGGCTCGCAGCCGGTCAGCCCCAGACTCAGCACCATGCCCAGCACCGAACCAGACCACGCGACGACATGACGACGTCGTAGGACGTTGCGCCTCCGCCGACAGCGTGTTCGCGAATTAAACAAACCTGCCAAGTTCAAGCACCCTCTTAGCTATGCACCCCGAAATCAAACTCCAGGGGCCCAGAATTGTTTTTTCCAGATCCATCGACGAACGTGACGAAGCTGTGGGACGTGCCGAGCAGTCACGTCGGTTCGCCCTGTTTCTTGTGCCGACCAGAACGGTGAGATCCGGTCCGATCGGCGCGATAACAGATACAGGTTCAGTGCGCCGGCCGAGCCAGGCAGGGAGTACCGTCATCGCGCGGGCCGCGCCGCCGACGCCCCTGACAAGGTGCGCCCACGAGGTGGGTGAGTGCCTGTACCCGGCTCCGTCCAGCCGGGTACAGGCACACGGTGCGGTCTGATCGGTGCGCCGCACTCCTCGCCGGGAAATCGCCGGCCCGAAACGGCGCCGGCTGCCCCGTGCGGTGCCGTTTCGGGCCGTCGGTCGCAGAATCAGGTACAGCTGACGAGCTGGCGGTGTCGTCGGTAACCGTCCAGGGTCAGGCGACGGTAGGACACCAGTCGGCGGACGATCCTTTCCGCGGTTCTGAAACCGCGGGTGCCGTCATGCGACAAAATTTCGGGCGGACCGCGCTTCGGTGCCGGGCGGCCCGCCTGCGGACCACAAGGTTCGGGTGTCCTCAGACGCCGTCGTTGGCGCACAGCGCCCAGACGTCGGAGTAGGTGCTCGGTGAGCTCATGCCCCCCGTGTGGGTGAAGGCTGTCCAGTACGCCGCCGCGGTGGTCCCGTCACTCACCGGATTACCGCTCGAGTCGCTGGGGAAGCTTCCGTTGAGGTGGTCGCCGCCCGAGCCTGGTCCGGTGAAGTCGGTCGTGGTCACGCTGCCGCCGCTGATGGCAGCACCCCCGCTGATCAGTTTCCCGTCCCCGCTGGGGCAGTTGACCGTCACCTTCTTGCTTGTACTCCCCGTGGTCGGGCCACTCGCCTCGCTGTAGTGCACCTTCACGGTGACACCACTGATGTTGATGCCGCTTCCGCTGCAGATCGCGTAGACATAGGTCTCGTTGGTGCTGTTGGTGCCGTTGGCCCACCCGACGGCGGTCCAGGAGTCGGGATTGGTCTCGCCATCGGCCGCGGCCTTCAGACCGAAGTCATGCGCCGAGTTGTTGAAGGTCGGAAAACTGGCGATCGGCTTGAAGTCACCGACGCTGGCCGGAGTGGCACGCGCACCGCCGCCGAGCAGGATCGTGTTCGCCGGGCAGGTGGCCGTAACCCGACCCACCGTTGTCGCCGTGGTGGGTGCGTTGACCTTGTTCATGACCACCTGGGTGTGATTGATCAGATTGCTGGTGAAGCACACCGCGAAGGGGGTCGTGGAGAAGGAACTGTCAGCCTGGCCACCACTTCCACCGATCCCGAGCCAGTGGGTCACGTCGGTGCCGACGACCCCGGTGGAACCGGTGTACTCGGAGGTACCGTTCGAGCTGGGCGAGGTACCCATCACATGGTTGCCATTGCCGGTACCGGTGGCCTGGTTGATTCCACCACCGGAGATCAGGCCGCTACTGCAGTCCGCATGGGTCGAGATCTCGGAGTTCGCGGTCGAGGGGCCACTGGTAGCCCCGGGTGTCTTCACCGTGACGGCCACGGTGTTGGCGTAAGCCGCAGTCGGGATGGCCACGGCCAGCGCGGCACCCAGGACGAGGGCAGTTCCCGCTGTGCGCGCACGCACGGACAGATGTGCTCTCACGTCAACCTTCGCGTCAGGGGTGTGGAGGGGGCAGATGCACCCATGCACACCGGAAGGACCATGTCCGAGGGGGAAACGCAGGTTGTGCGACGCTGCACAAGGTCCGCAGATGCGGCCGCATCGGCAGTAATCGAGCCGCATCCACGTCGAACTTCTAGTCCGTGTGCCGCTCCGTGTCAAGAAGAGTCAAAGATCGGAACTATCCTCGATCATGCTGTCGGATCGCCTCGGAGGCCAGCGCGCCTGGTTGAGCAGCTGCTCGGGAGAGATCGCTACGGGTGCGGCGGGACCAGGCATGGATCTGGTTGTGATTATCACGGTCGTTGCGTCGCGACTGGGGCGACCGTACGTTTAGAACCTTGCGGATTATGTTGTGCTTGAGTTGATTAATTTGTGTCTGTCGATGGTCGGGTTCAGTGTCCGTATCCCGTCCGGTCATGGATGTAGTTCAAGGGTGCTGTGGCGGTTTTGTACGGGTGGGTAGTTGGCCCGGAGACGCCGGTGGAGTTTGGTGCCTGGCCGACGGTGTCCAACCAGCTCCGCCAAGGGCGGGACGCCGAGGTGTTCACGGCCCTGCCGGAAGACCAGATCGGTCAGACTGCCACGCGGGGAAACAAGGTGACCCATGGGACGGGGCCGGTCGCCATCGGTGCGTCGGAGAGAGCCCATGGAGTGGCGCGCGCGCGCTGGGACGACGTCTACGGCCGACCAGCCGGTGAGCGACGTCAGCTGGTTCCAGCGTGAGCCGGCCGGCTCGCTCGACCTGGTCGCATCCGCGATCCGCGGGACCAGGGCCAAGCGATTCGGTCGTGGATGTCGGCGCACGCACCGCCTCGGACCTCGTCGACCGGCTGCTGGAGCGTGGCGACCAGGACGTCACCGTGCTCGACCTCGCCGCGGACGCCTTGGCCGTCACCCACTCCCGCCTCGGGGCACGAGCCGACGGCGTGCACTGGCCGACCAGCGACCTCCTGGCCCGGCAACCGCCGCAACGCTACCGCCTCCGGTACGACCGGGCCGTGTTCCCCTTCCTCACCAACGCGCACGGCCAGGACCGCCACCTCGCGGCACTCAGCCAGGCCCTCGCCCCCGGGAGATAGTGATCATCGGAACGTTCGCCGCCAACGGCCCGCAAGCCTGCTCGGGGCTGCCTACCGCCCGCCACGATCCCGACGATCTGGCCGCGCAGTTCCCGAATCTCCGCATCGTGCGCACCAGCCGGGAAGACACCACACTCCGGCGGCACACGTTCAGCCGTTCACGTGACTCCTGATGACCAACCGCTGACAACCGCGCGGCGAGGGGCGGCGCAGCAGGTGAACGCCGGGGCCGCGATCGCCGTCGCCGGCTGAGCCGGCCAGCCCCCGTCCTGCTCGTAGGCCTACGGCTGCGACATGGGGGCGGGATGCGGGTCGGTTACGTGCGGGTCAGCAGCATCGAGCAGAACACCGCCCGCCAACTCGACGGGATCGATGTCGAACATATGTTCGTTGACCGGGTGTCGGGGAAGGCAACCGCGCACTACGCCCAGATCCGGGGCCGCCGTGGTGTGCAGAAAGCCGTCGGCGCGATCTGCCATGACATTCTCATCGCCTACTGGCACATCGTCTACGACAGCACCGAATATCGGGAACTCGGTGCCGGCTGGACGCAGCGACGACGCAGCATCGACGCTCAGCAGAAACGGCTCGTCGCGCAGCTGGAGAAACTCGGCCTGAAAGTCACCGTCGAACCCGAACAACCGGCGGCATAGGGACCAGGCCCCAGCACCCGCGGTCGGGAACAGGGCCCACGCCCGGGACCGGACCACCCGGCGCGGTCTGGCGCGCCCGCGAACGATCCAGCCCAGACGCCGAATCCTCACCCAAGGTGAGGTGCGGACAGTGATTCGCACCTAGGACTCGGGTGGTTCCGGGACGGGCGGGGTCGTGTTCCTCGCGATGATCAGACGGGCACAACGACCGTGTGCACGATCTTGTCGGCGAGCGTCTGCCGTTTGGCGTCCCACAGCGGGAACAGGAATCCGACGTAACAGATGATGCCATCGACGAAGTGACAGAGATCGCGGGCAAGCGCCATCGCCGGTCCGATCGGCTGGCCGGTGACCTCGCTGACGAGTCGGATGTTCAGCGTCTTCTTGCCCAGCGACTGGCCAGTCCTGCCGCCCTGGATCCATCGGTTGTAGATGATCCAGCCGAGCGAGGCCAGCCAGAGGATCACCAAGAGCGCCACCGCCGGCCCGCGGAGTATCGCTCCGAACAGCCCCAACACGACGATCTGTGGCAACGCGTCGATGATGTACGCGCCGACTCGCTGGCCCCAGCTGGCGTAGGCGCCTGGCCCCACCGGCTGGCCGGGCCCGTACCCTGGCGCGGGCTGTGGGTACGGGTTGGGCTGGTAGTAGCCGCCCTGGCCGGGCTGCTGGTACTGACCGGCCTGCGGGTACTGGCCGGCCTGCGGGTACTGGCCGGGCTGCGGGTACTGGCCGGGCTGCGGGTACTGGCCGGGCTGCTGGTATTGCGGGTACTGGCCGGGCGGGGGCTGCTGGCCCCACTGCGGGGGATATGACTCGGACGGGGGTGGGTTATAGCCGGTCACGATCGACCTTTCTGAGAAGAGCGATCCTGCATGGATCGGCGATCGCCTAGATGAAGTGGTACCGATGCAGCTGAAAGAGCCAGCTGAGAGCTACGACGACGTATGCCGAGTACCGGGTCCGCGCACGCGCGGCGGCGGACCAGGGGCGTGGCGGTGGCGCCAGGCCGAGGAGCCGAGCCGCCAGGATCGGCGTCGTCGCGGTCACCAATGCGGCCGTGAGATAGATAAGAGGGCTGGTGCTGGCGGCAGCCGTCCATTCGCTATGGGTCAGCGCGACCGTCGCGGTCGTCAGCCCGCAGAACGGACACGGCAGGCCGGTCAGCGTGCGCAGTGGACAGGGAAGGCCCCGCCCGCCCGCGCGCGCCATGATCGTCGGATAGATCGCCCCGATCAGGCCCGCGCCCAGGCCGGCCATGGTGATGTGCTCGGGAACCGAGTACATCCTCCGCAGCATCGCCGACATCCCCCCGTTTACTCCGCAGATGGCATTCGCCGCATGTTAGGTGCGGCCATGCCTATCTGCAATGTCAAAAATTTGACGTCTTCATGATTTACGGGGCGATCGGTGACCGCCGCGAGAACCGCGCCGACAACCAACCGATCATCGGCATATGTGGGTGACCTAGACTCGACTCATGGTCACGATGAGTGGCACCGGGTGCGGTGGTGTCGGTGGCTGGCCCCGAAGTAGCTGACGGCGTCCCTGGGGGACCGCCGGGATACGGCAGAAAGAGGCAACGGATGACCGTAGCCCCGGTGGCGGGACATATGGGGATCGCCGAGTAGCCTGTCGATCACTGTCGGGGCGCGGGGCGGTCGGTGGCGTCGATCGAGCGGACCTCGACGGGGCAGCATCGGCTGGCGCTGCTGGTGTTGTTGAAGTGCTACCAGCGGTTGGGCTACTTCCCGAACCTGACCACGGTGCCAGGGGACGTGGTCGGCTTCGTGTGCAGCCAGCTGGGACTGGCCGAGTCGGTGGCGGCGGAGCATGACGCGCCGCGCACGGTGACGTGCTGCCGCGCGGCTGCCAGGGCGAATATCGCTCTCTGTAGCCGTTAGCCAGGCCTTCAAGATTAATTGCTGACGCAGCGGCATCGCATGGGCATCACATCGACTACTCATCGATCTTCGTCCTGGCTGAGCCGTCACAAACGGCCTGGTCAGAGGGTGTGGACCATGTGTACCAGCATCCGAACCGTTTGATCTTGGCTGCTGGCCCTGAAGTCACTGTCCGGCCGGTTGCTACCCGGGCCCTGACCAGGGACGATGCCCAGTGACCGTGCCAGCAGCAACATCATCTAACCAATCGAACAGGTGTCCCGAATTCCTGGCGGTGTCGGACGTTTCGGCCCGCCTTGTAACGGTGATCGTCGGCGTGGTGGTCGCGTTGACGTTCCTTTTCGGCTTCGGGAATGTCCTTGCGCTTGGGCTGCGGCTCGGCGTTCCGATGTGGGTAGCGCCGCTGGTCGCTCCCGCTGTCGACCTATCGGTCGTCGGCCTGCTGCTCGGTAGCCGGTCACTCGCTGTGAACGGCGGTCCAGTCGAGGTGGTGCGCTCGGCACGGAGGCTGCTCATCTTCGCGAGCATGGTAACGCTGGCATTGAACATCGCGGAACCCCTGATCGCCGGCCGTTACGGCAAGGCCGCGTTCGACGCCGTCGGACCGCTGCTTCTTATTGGGTGGGCAGAGGTCGGACCAGGTCTTCTGTACGCCATGCAGAACCCTGCGAGCGAGCGGCCACTCGCCGACTCACGGGACGCCGAGAGGCATTCGGGGGCCGTCGAGGGCCGGGACCCGCTGCCTACGCCCGCGGCCGAGCGGTCGCCGGGTGGGGCTTCCGGGAAGGTGTCGTTGTCCCATGAGGCCGCGCGCGAGGCGCGTAGGCAGGATCTTCTCCACCGGGCCCGCGCCGAGGATGTCCTGCACTGGCAGCAGCACCAGCGCCCGATCTCCGCTGAGACCCTCCGCAAGCGACTGCGCGTTGGGACGCCGACGGCGCGCGGTCTGGTCACGCAGCTCCGCTGCGATACCCATTCCCAGATCGAAGAGAACACCCGGCTACCGACGCAACAGGACCTCTGACCGAGCCCGACGCACGGCGCCCCCGCTCCCAACGGCCCTCCGTCGGGAGCGGGGACAGCCAGGGCGCTTCTCGATCGCCCCTCGGCCCCGCGCCGTCTTGTTCCTTCACGGTGGCAGTCAGGCGCTACCGCCTGACCGGTCGCCTGTGGGGATGGTTCCGGTCGGGTGGTAAACATCTGGGTCGAAGTCATTCGCATGGGCGAAGGCCCTACGCTGGCGGAGGGTAGATGGCGGGCCGGGGCCTGTTCACGGACAGGCAGGCACAGAAGATCATCGATGATATTGCTGCGGGTAGATGCACGCAGGCTGAGGCAGCTGCATTGCATCAAGTCTCGCCGGCAACGATCAGCAACCTCGTGCGCGGGCACACGTACCCGGACTTGCAGCGTGGCCCGACCGGACTCACCGACGAGCGGCGCTGGTATGGCCTGCCTGAAGTTCCGGAACGTCGCCGCGCCGGCGTCGCAGCCTTTTGGGACCAGACGGCACGGAGCGGCGACAATGAATGCTGGCCGTTTCGCAGCGCCGCGCCCGGAGAGTACGGACAGGCCGCGCCTGCTCTCGTGGGAAGCCCGTCGGCACACGTCGTGGCCTACACCCTGGCTAACGGCCTACCCAGCCGTCCGCCGCGCGGTCGTGTCATCCGGCATCTGTGCAACAACCGCCCGTGCTGCAACCCGGCGCACCTGCTGGAAGGGACTGACGCGGAGAACAAGCAAGACCGGTTCCGCGCCGAACGCGCTGGACTGGTGGGACCCATCGAGGTTACCGATCCGGTGAGACCGCCAGAGGGCGGGTGGATCATCGAAGTTGGGAACGTCGCCGAGCTGGAGCAGCTCGCCCGAATCGCGGAGTTCTGGTCCCAGGTCGATCAGGCAGGCGGGCCGGATGCCTGCTGGCCCTGGACCGGCAAGACCATGCACAGCAGCGGCTACTACGGCCAGATGCGCTGGGACGGTCGCAACGCGGTACCGGCCCACCGCATCGCCTATGTCCTCAGGTACAAGATGGAGCTGTCGGACCTGTCGCCGGCGCAGCACGTCCGTCACCTGTGCCCCGGCGGCGCGAACAGTCTTTGCTGTAACCCTGACCACTTGAAGATCGGAACGGCCGCCGAGAACCGGGCGGATACCGTGGCCGACGGCCGTGTCCCACGTGGCGAGCAGCATCACGCCGCCCAGATCTCGGACGCCGACATCGCCGCGCTGCGCCACGCCTACTGGTCGGTCGCCGAAGACAAGCGTCCCAAACTCACGGACCTCGCCCAGCAATACGACGTGAGTGTCTCCACGATCGGAAACTGGCTCGAGGGTACGAGCCGTCTCGACGCGGGCGGCCCCATCGGTCAGCTGCCCGTCAAACGGTTCCTGAACGCGGAACTCGCCCTCGAAATACGACACCGCCATCACGACGGCCAGGAGTCCATCACGAGCCTCGCAGCTGCCTACGGAGTCGATCGCGAGACCATCGCGGACGCACTCAAGGGGCGGTCTTTCGCCGATGCCGGCGGCCCTCTCGGAGTGCGCCCGCAACGCCGCGGCATGTCCGAGAAGACCGTGTTGGAGATCAGGCACGCGGTCGCCGACGGTGAAACGGTCCGCGAGGTCGCAGCGAGACTCGGCGTCAGCGAGGACGCCGTCCGCAAGACGGCGAGCGGCCGGACCCACCCGTCGGTCGGCGGACCGATCACCCGCGCTCAGCTCACCGACGCCCAGGCTCGTGCGATTCGGCAACGTCATGCCCAAGGCGAGTCACGCGCCACCCTCGCGGAAGCGTTCAGCAGATCACCAGCAACCATCGACGACGTCCTCGCGGGACGAACACACGCCGACGCCGGCGGCCCGCTTACCGAGGTGATGCCCCGAGGCCAGTGGCGTCGGGATGCCTGACGTCCGTCGCCCCCGAAGGTCGACCTAGCCGCCTCTGAGGACGGGTGGTCCTGGATGCGGGGTCCTGATCCCGAGGGTCGGTCAGGGCCTGAGAGCCGCGGTCGTGTTGCCGAGGCGACGGTGGAGCAGCGACAGCGTTGAGAACAGGTCCAGGGACTGCAAAGTTCTGACTTGTCGGCGTATGAGGCCCGCCGTGGGGACGCCCCGGCAGTCACTGCTGGAGCGAATGGCTAGTCCTCCCGATAAGTCAGGGCCAGTGTACCATTCCGAACTTGGGGGCAGCGATGGGCACTAACCGTTGGAAATCAAGAATTCGCACCGTCTACTGGAAGATCGGATGTCACCATCGGACCTAGCGGGTCGGACGAGTCCGGTCCCAGCAGAAGGTCCAGGAACGAGGCGTTCTCCTGGTAGACGGGCGTCTCAGTAACTCCGCCCCCGAACTGTGCGGGTACCGGCTTCAGGACGCGCGCGCCAAATCGCGTCCGTACGAGTTCTGAAATATTCTCACCAGAGGAGTCCTGATCTCCACTATAGAGAATTGGGACGCCGTCGTCGGCGAGGTATTGAAGGAACTCGTGGTCTACGGCCGCGAGGGACCCCGATGTGCATGCGAGGGGTTCTTGGCATCCGCGGATGATGGCCTCCTCGATCACCGAAGGATTCTCGACGACGAGGACGGGCCTGGCTGGCGAAATGTGCGGCCGATGCATGATCAAGTCGTAGAGGCTCAGGTGTAGAGGGCGCCTTGATGCTGTGGCAGCGCGTATAGCGTCGTCGATGGGTCCGTCGCCGGTGGCAACGAGGTTGAAGCCGATGACGGTGGAGCTGATCCGGTCCACGTGGATTCCACAGCGCGCGAGGAGCGCGGCTCGGCTGTTCGGCGCGATGGCCGTGCTCAACGGCTGGCCGGTGAGCTCGGCAACGAGCATGACGAGCTTGGCGCCTTGGCCGGGCGGGTTGAGGTCGAAGTAGTGGGGATCACCGGCGCAGTAGAGCGACAGCCGGGGCAGGGGAACCGGACGGTCGAGCGGTAGGAGCGTGTGGGCGCGGGCCAGAGCGTCGATGAGGCGGCGGCGGTCCTCGACCGAGTTCTCGGACAGGCCACCTGCGCGCAGGTACGCAAGGAGCTGAGGCGCGCCAGGTAGCACCGAGTGGGCGTAGGCCCACACGTCGGCCTTCATCGCGGCGAGCCGGCGGTTGGGCTGCAGCACTTCTGGGATGCCGACGGTCGTCTGCAGGATGTCGGCCAGCTCGATGGTTGGCCCGAGGGCTTCCAGAACGCGGTCGATTGGTACCGTGACGCGCCCGTCTCGCGCCGTCAGGCGGGGGCGGCGAGTCCCGCGTGTGGTGCTCGGCGCGTAGGCGAGCCATCCGTTGATGCGAGCGAGACCCGTGCCGCTCAGGGTGACGCGCACGCTCTTGATTGCCGTGAGGTCCCCGGTGGCGACCCAGCGGTCTCGGATGGCTTCCCAGAGCGGTCGCACCTCCGGGTCGTGAAGGTCGCTCACCGTAGGTCGTCGGTGACGTCGTCGGAGGTCCGGGCAGCCTGTCCCGGGATGGAGATCCGTACGGCTTCGGGGAGGCCGGCGCCGCGCCAGATGTAGGGCATGGCGAACCGGGCGCCACTCGCACTCCTGATGATCTGGTGAATGGCTGTGGTCCGCAGTTCGGGAACGAGCAACTTGCCCATCGTTGGCAGGGTGGCTAGCACATCGAGGTCCCAGTCGCGCAGGAGCGCGAGCAGGGTGCGCATGTTGGTCTGGTCCACGGCCGCGTCGAGTTCGTCTATGAACGCCATCCGGGGCCCGATGTATCCGGGTGTTGAGTAGAAGGACTTCACTGCGGCGAGCAGCGGAAGCATGCTGGCCAGGCGTTTCTCGCCCGTCGACAGCGTGTCCAGCGGATTCTTTCGTTTGGTGATTTCACGGAAGACCTCGCCGGGGTGTGCCTCGTCGGAGAATGCCTTGTGGGTGACCTCCACGTGCCAGGTGTACCAGGTGCGGTAGTCGAAGACCCTCGCGGTGCGCTCTGACGCCGATTCCGCGGTCTCCTCGTCTGCCAGTCGCGCGATGAAGAACTCGTACATGTCGTCGAAGTTGCCGTCGACGTTGGCGGCTTGGACGTGGCGCCGCGCCTCCTGAGCGATGGGATCGTCGAGCCGTGGCTTCCAGCCGAGGCGGACCCCGACTCTCTCGACGCCGGTACGTACGCCCTGGAGCGTGGCGTCGATGGCGGTGACGATGCGCTCGGCGAGGTCTATGCGGGCGGCGATCTGTGTGCGTAGCTGGGTGAGGAGGGAGCCTTTGATCTCGGTGCGGAGCTTTTCGTCGTAGTCCTTCTGAAGGCCGTCGAGCCGCCGGCCGACGTCCGCGATGGCCTGCCGGAGGGGCCGAAGCCGGCCTGCTGTGTCAAGTGTGGCGTCGCTTTCGGCGACGACGATACGGCGGAGCCCGCCCGTGCCGAACTGGTCCTCGCTAATGTGACGGCCCATCCGGATGAAGACCTCGGCCACGGGGCGGACCTCGCCCGCGAGCCTGGTCGACTCCCGCTGCAGTTGTTCGCGGACGCTGCCTGCTGCCACCCTCTGGGAGAGGCGCCCGGCCGCGGTAACTGCTGCGGCGAGGTCATCGGGACGTTCGTAGCTGAGGCCGTCCTCGACGTCGGCGATCAGGCCATGGCCGAACAGTTCGAGGAGGCGGTCGAAGGCGCCTGCCCGGTCCTGGCGGGTTCTATCGAGATTCTCTGCCAGCGTGTCTGCTCGTACTTCGAGGCCGGCGAGGTGTCGTTCACTGGCCCGGGCGTTCGCCTCCTCTTGGGCGGCCAGGTCCTTGGCCTTCTGTTGCTCCGTACGGTTGTGCTCGTGCTCGCCGAACAGCTCCTGAAACGACTGCTCATGTACACGGCGTTCCTCGTCGAGCCTGTGCTGCTCGGTGCCGGCGTGCGCGGTCGTCTTTCGTTCGGTCTCGGTCGCGCTGTCTGCTCGCTCGGAGGCGGTGGTGGCGGCGCCTCGCGCAGCCTGCGCCTGGCGACGAATCAAGATTGTCCGCTCGGCGGCGCTGCTCCATCCCTCGATGGACTTCGCGAACCGTCCGACGGCGCCGCTGAACTCGTCGAGGTCGCTTTCGTTCAGCGGCAGCCGGCGTCCGTCCTTGGTCGTGGCGGCGGCGCGGCATAGCCGTCGTGCTTCCTCAGTAGCGTCCTGGCATTCCTCCAGGTCGCCGCGTGCGCGGGCTTCGTCTGCGGATACCCGCTCGAATTGCTTCTCCGCTTCGTCGAGCAGAGCGAGGGCATCGCGTAGATCACCCAAGGGAGGCAGGTCATCCCGGGCCTGGTGCGCCTGACCATCTCGGGAGCCTGCTTCGTCTGCGGCTTCCTGCGCGGTCTCTGCAGCCTCGTCTGCCAGTCGCTTTGCCTCTGCCCAGTGGGCTTGGTCATCCAGCGCGCGGGCAACCGCTTCGGCCCGACTGCGGCTGGGGTGTAGGTGCTGGAGCAAGGCGGCGCAGGCGACCACAGCCGCGGCAACGCCGTCTGGGTCGGCGGGCGCGGATGCCTGCTCGCAGACGTCTGCGGCCAAGCCGTCCGCGGCCTGTGCGTCGTCGTGGCTCCCGCGTGCGCGCTGCGCGGCAGCGTCGTGGGTCGCGGTCGCGACGGTGAGCGCGGTCTGCGTCTCTGCGAGCGCGGTCCGCTCCGCGAGCAGGTCGCTGAAGTCGGGCAGGACCGCCTCGCGTACAAGGATTTCGATGTGATCTTTGGCTGTGTCGAACCTTGCGCACGCGGCCTTGATCTCCTGAGTGAGCGTAAGACGCCGTCCGTGGAGTTGTTCCAGCAGGCGTCGCCGTTGCTCGGCGCGTGCGGTCGCACCGATGAACTGCGGCTGCCAGCCGCCGGGGGCTGAGGCCGTAGCCCAAGCCGTTCGCAGTTGGTCACCGATGACGGCGATGTCGTTGGCGGTAGCGTCCGTGTTGTAACCGATCTGCGCGAGGACACCTGTGATGAACTCGGCGCCGATCGTGTCGGTGGGCTGAGCGATCAGGACATCCGCGAGGGTGCGACCGTCGGCGGGATCGCCGGGGCGTAGCAGCACCTCGCCGGCGATCGCGTTGCTGCTGGGATCCAGCCAGGCGTCGAGGATGCCCGCGGTGAGCAGCGTGCCCTCGACCACGGCGCGTTCCCTCTCGGGCAGGTCGGGTGCGAAGTCCACTAGCGCCCAGAGGGGTGCGCCCTCGCGTCCGGCGCGGTCAGCGCGCCAAGGCGGAGCCGAAGGCGGTAGCTCCTCTGATTCTGCCTTCGTGATCTCCTCGTTGAGTGCCCGTAGCTGCTCCTCCAGGCTGCGTACGTCACGTCTGGCGGCTTCCAGCGCTTCGCGCAGTGGGGACTCCGCCCTGTCGCGGGCGACGGTGGCGATCTGGGTCCGAAACGCGTAGAGGTCTCCCTCTCGGGCGTCGGATTCTTCGGGGATCTCCTGCGGCTCGAGGGCGAGGATCTGCAACGACACCGACCAGTTCGTCACGTTTTCGGTGTATGCGGCGACTGCGTTGTCGAGGCGGGACCGCTGATGGGCATGGCGCCCTACGACCCGCGCCAGTTCTGCGGCTGCCTCTGCGGCGATCTCGGCCTCGGTGGTGGCACGGTCGCGGAGCTGGACCGCTATGGCCAATGCCTGTGCTGCCTGGCGCAGTATCTCGGCCCGGTCGGCTGCCTCCTGTACGGCTGCGTCCCCATGAGGCAGCCCGCTGAAGGAAGAGCCCAGACCGAGGTCGACCGCGTCGAGCGTGTCGATCCACTGCAGAACAGCCCGCGGTGGTGACGGCAATGCTGTGATTGTCTCTTTGATCGCGGCCGTCGCAGCTTGAAGCCGGCCAGCTGCGGTCGCGGTGACCCCTAGTGCTTCCTCGAGGTGCTCTCTGGCGGATCCGGCCGCCGTGCGCGCCGTGTCGTGCCGTGCGATGGCCCCTGCCCAGTCGATACGGCTGACAGCGCTCTGCAACGCCTGGTCCGCCCACGCGGTGACCGCGTCTGGGTCGATCGGCATGAGGGCGAGCAAATGCATTGGCACGGGACCGAGGACCGGACTGTGCGCCTCGGTGAACGCCCGCAACGCCCGCGCTGCCTGCTCGTGGGCGCCTGCCACCTGCGCCTTACACGCGCTGAGGCCAGGTTCCGCCGCGCTGACCGCGTCCGCCGCCGCCGTATGTCTGGCACTCGCTTGTGCCTGGACACCCTCGCGGACTCCGACGTGGGCGAGGGCACTACCAACCTGGCGAATGACTGTCTCGCGGTGCTGGACCCACGTCTTGCCAGGCTCAGCGACCGCGTGGAGGTCCTCCTCGACGAGGGTTTCGGGTTGTCCGAGGTCAGATGTGACCACGTCGGCCGCGGTTTGGAATGGCTCGGCGAGGATCTCCGCGCTGACCTCGTTCGAGTGTCTGCGCACCGAGGCCATGACGCTTACCAAGTGACGGCGCGTCGAGTCGAACGCCTCGACGGCCGTGTGCTCATCGCGCCTGGCTTGCTCGGCTTCCTCGCGTCGCTGCTTGGCAGTCTCGGTCGCGAGCCTGGCTGTGTCGTGCGCGGCCTCCACCGCGAGGGCGAGTGCGGGCAGGTGACTGCCGGGGTGGCCGTCAAGGCGGCGCGACAGCGCCTCCCCGGTGCTCCTCAGTTTGGTCAGGTGCTCGTCGGCGGCGATTTTGGCTGCCGTCGCGCGGTGGAGCCGGCCTTGGTAATCCGCCGTTTCGTCGGTCAGCCGGGCCGTGTCGCGCTCCACTCGCTCCACCGCGCCATGAGCGTCGAGCAGCGCATGCGCGGTAGCTGCCGCGGCGGTATCCGCGTAGCGGCCGTAGGCCTTGGACAGCCTGTTCAGCAGCTCATGCTCCTGCTTGGCCTTGTTGACCTTGTCGAGCAAGTCGTTGGACTGGGCGAGGTTCTTCGCCAGTAGCTCGACGTACTGGGTCGGGACCGCCGGCAGGGCTGAGGTGAGCGTGTCCTGCATCTCGGCGGCGGTCATGCGGTCGTTGACGCGGACGCTGCGCAGGGCCCGCAGCACAGTGGTCAACGCGGCCATTTGATCGCGGTCGGTGCCGGGAAAGAGTTCTAGACGGACCGCATCGGCGTAGGCGGCCTCCTCGTTGACCGCGGCGCCGTGCTTGCTCGCCGCCTTCAGCAGCCGTTCCTGGCTGGTAAAGATCTGCGCGTCGCCCGGAGGCAGTTGTTCGCACAATCCGTCGATGTCGACGGGATCGCCCTCTGACTGCAGGTGAAGGTCGACGCCGACCCGACGTGATGTGACGAACCAGACCCGCTCCAGCGCTTCGGATTTCTGGCCTCGCCAGCGGATCCAGAGGCCGAGAGTCATCCACCGCAGATCCCCGTCTGGGGTTTGGAATCCGAACTCAAGCCACCAGGCTCCGGTCTTCTCCCTGCCGGGGGTTCGGTTGTGATGGCGCTCGGCCAGGGTTCCGGCACCGCGTTGCGACATGGACAGGGCTGAGGTGCTGGTGTCCCCGTCGATCAGGGTGGGGAACCACTGGCCGCTTGTCAGTGACTTGCCTGAGCCGTTGGGGCCGACGAGGGCGCTCCAGCCGTCGTGGAACAGAAACTGCTCATCGACCCATGCCCAGGAGTTGACCACGCCCGCGCGCACGGGTTGCCAGCGTCCGACCGCGGTCGGCAGCGCGTCGACGGTGAGGGCGTTGGTGGCGCCGGTGCCGACGTCGAAGAGCGTGACGTCGACGCGGTTCTCACTGGGGTTGGTCACTGGTGCCGTCCTGCTGGTCGAAGAGATTGTCGGCGAGAAGTGGCTGTTCGTCGTGTGGGTCGGCGGCCGTGACCCGCACCCGCCAGTAGGCATGAGCGCCGGTCGGAGTCCACAGGCGTGGTCGGTCGCTGGTCGGGGTTAGGACTCCGGCGGCGACCAGGATGGCGATGGCTTCCCTGGTGAGGGTCTTGAGCGCCGCGGTGGACCGGTAGGAGCGGGCCCACTCGGCGTTGTCGGCTTTGGCCCCTTCGATGACGGCCTGGAATGCGTCCACTGGGAGAGGCGCAGCGGAGTCGTCGGTGTTCAGCCAGTGCACGATGAGCAGCGCGGCCTGGCCGGCGAGGGACCGCGGCTGGGGGAACTCGAGATCGGTGCTGCGCCGGTCCGGGTCGCCCGTAAGCCACAGGTCGCGGCGGACGATACACGTCAGCCCGGCGGTGAGAGTCGCGTTCAGCGCCTGTCTGCGTCCGCCGGGCGAGGCCAGGTAGCGTGCCTCGCTGCGGACACCGTCGAGGACAACGACCGCGTCGTCGATCACTGTTCGCAGAGCGCGGTGCCGTCGCTGAAGGTCGCGTTGGTTCTCGGACACATGCTTAGGTAGGTCTTGCTGGTCCTCGCACAGTTTCGCGATGTGCGTCCGCGGCTCGCCGATGTCGATCTGTAGCTGGGAGATGGCCGGTGCCGCTAGCAGGTCGTTGAGCCGCTCAGGGTTGCAGGTGATCACGACGTCGTTGGCGGCTGCTGTGCCAGTCGCAGCCAGCGGTCCGTCACACGTGATGATCCGCCACTCCTGCAGGAGCTCAAGCGCCTCGACGAACGCGCGGCGATGCTGTTCCGCTCGCGCCCGCGGCTCGCCTGCCTGGGTAACGACGTTGAAGGCCGGCAGGTCGCCGCGGCTCGACTCGGCCGCGCAGGTGCGGATGACTTCGCGCTGTAGGTCGCCAAAAGTGATCTCTGGGCGGCGCCAGAGTTGCTCGGCGGCCAGGCACAGCAGGATGAGGGCGAGCTTCGACGGGCTGCCTGCGTGCTCGCTGGGCAGGGGGCTCCGGTCGGTGGGCGGTCGGTCGCGACGCTTGAACAGGCGGACGTACCGGCCGAAGGTCGAGACCTTGAGGCGCCATCCCAAGATCGCCTGGAACCATTGCCGAAGGTCGTTCTCGTGGAGACGGGCCTGGCGGTAGAGGTCGGGCTCCGTCTCCTCGGTGAGGAACGGTTTGCGCAGCAGCGCTGCGATGACCGGTGTCAGATCGGTGAGCGTGTCGTCATCGTCGTCAACGAGGAGGTCCTCGACATCGGTCATCGACGTACCAGGGTCGCCGGTGCGCCTACGGGGGATATCTCAACTCGTACGTCAGGCGCTGTCAGCGTGCCCTCGGTTGTCGGGATCGTGACCACCTGGCCGGGTCTTCCGGTCGTGAGCCGCATACGACAGCGGAGCGTAAGTGCCTCGCCGAAGCCCAGATCGGCGTCGTAGCTGTCCAACGCCTCTTCGAGGAGGGCAACCAGGACCTCCAGGTGAGCACCGTCGATCTCGGCGAAGTGCGCCAGCCCCACCATGCCGGGCGTTACCAGTCCGGCTGAGAGTTCCGCGAGCCGCGCCAGCTCCGCAGTCGCCGCCTGCTCCTCCGCTTGACGAGAGAGCTCCAGGTTTTCCATCCGCCGCGGCGCGCGAGGCGCCGCCGCGCTGCTGGCCCGGCCACGCAGGCTCACGGATACTGCTTCACGCGGGGCGGCTGCTGTGATGGCCGCGGGCAGGACGTCGTCATCGTCGATCGTGACCTGCGGATGCTGCGCCGCCCACAGCCCGGTCGCGGCAGCGAACACCCCGTCGGCGTCCTCTGCGGATTCCTGTGCGTGTAGCAGCCGGGCTAGCTCGTGGAAGTCCGCTGCCAGGTCACTGGTGCGGTTGGACGCGTAGTAGCGACGCGTGATGGCCGACAGCAATGCGTCGATCGCGTACAGCGCAGAGTCGATGATCCTGTCGATGTTTCCGCCGGAGCTGAACCAGGCATCGAGGCTCTCCAGATCCGCGACGGCGTCGTCGATCCACGCTGCTGTACCGCCGGGTGCCATCGCCCCGATTCCCGGGGCGGCGGCCTCCGCGATGACGGCGTAGCCCGTGGCGCGGACGTCCTGCAAGCTGCGCCGCAACGGCGCGAGCCCTGCCTGGGTGTGCTGAACGAACTGGCGGAGCACGAGCATGATCCGGGCGCGGCTCTCGCTGAATACTTCGTCGTCGGTGACATCCTGCTGGTTGAGCATCCGCATCGCGTCGTAGTAGTCGCCTGCGGCGTCGAGCAGCTGGCCCAGATGCGATCGCACGTGCGTGAGATCGAGTGCCACCCGCATCGGTCCCTCGTCGAGGTGGAGGAGGAGCTCGCGCAGTGTGTCCTGAATGGACTCGATCAATTGCGGTGGCAGGGCGAGCACGCGGTCAAGGTCATTGATCGCGTCGCGGACCGACCGCACGATGATGCGGCCCTTCTTGCTCAGCGACCACGCTTCCTGGCGACGGTGGCCATCGCGCAGGTCCTCCCGGGCGGCCGTCGGGCTCAGGAACGGCAGGACGAGCCGCATCTGGACCAGGCCGTCCAGCCGGGAGCGCAGCTGCTCGGCGGGCATCGGCTCGCCGTATCCGTCCCGCCGCATCTGCTCGGCGATGTCTCGCATCGTGGACATCGGCGCGGAACCACTGAGCCGCAGGAGGGCGGAGAGGATCGCCGCGTAGTCCTCGCGCGCCTCGCCGAGTGGCTCGCCGACAAAACGCCACATATCGGGCTCGATGCCCCGCCACCAGTCGCTTCTCATGACCCCCCCTGCGGCCGACCGCCCTCCGCCACATAAGGATTACAGATGGGTACGACAGCCCGTCGGGATATTGGCGCTTCGCTGCACCATCGATGCGCGCCCACTACGGCTTCGCGCCTGTGCGGCTGGAGCGGCCCGTTGGGGGTCATGGCAGGAGTCCCCCGTCGAGGTCCTCGTCGACGAGCCGGCCCCGCTCCAACATGGAGGCCCAGTGCGCCTGGCTTCCGGATTCGTCACGGGTCACGAGGAGCACGTCACCGATGTTCTCGGCCACGGCTCGCATGTGGCTGATGACGGCGACGAGCCGTCCGCCCAGGGTCTGTCGCGACAGGGCAGCGAGTGCCTCAGCGAGGGTGTCGGCGTCGAGAGAGCCGAATCCCTCGTCGAGCAGAAGAGCGTCGGCGCGTCCACCGGCACGTCCAGCGAGGTCGACGACCGCCAGCGCCAGCGCCAGGCTGGCCAGGAATGTCTCTCCGCCGGAGAGCGTCCGTCCGTCACGTGGCTGCGACGTGTGCCGGTCGATGATGCGGAAGTCGGGGGAGAACGCGAACCGCCCGGCGGTCATGGCCAGCAGCTGGTCGGTAGCCAGTCCGAGGAGGGCCCGCTGCCGGCGCGCGACCACCGCGGCTTGGAAGCGGCCCGCGGCCAACAGCGTGGACAGTTCGCGGAGGGCGTCGACGAGCGGGGTCGCGGCCTCGATCCGCCGGTCCAGATCTGAGGCGATCGGTGTCTCGCGCTCCGCACGGTCGAGGTCCGTCTGGGCCACCATCGCTGCGGCTGCGGCTTCGATGATGAGTCTGTCGAACTGCTCCATCGCATCCACCCCGGCAGCGGACAGGACTTCGGTGATCTCGTCGTCAGCTTGCCGGGCCTGGGACGTGGCGGTAGCCGCTTCGTCGCGCGCCGCGCGCAGCAGAACGGCGACGGTGTCCTCAAGAGCCGCGGCCCAGGTTACGGACGTGGGCAACTCGTCGTCTGGGGAGCGCGGTGGTGGCGGCTGGTGGCCAACGAGGAGGGCGGTCTCGCTGGCGCGCCGAACCAGCTCGTCGAGCGCGTGGAGGAGCTTTGTAACGGGTCTTTCCACCTCGGTGAGATGCCGCGTGTCGAGGCGGGCTTGCAGGTCACCAAGCTCGCCTATCTGCGCTCGTGCGGCGGTCAACTGATCAGTGACCGCCTTGAGTTCCACCTCCCATTCGCGCGCGGTGCCGAGCAGCAGGTCCAGGCCCTCGACGGTGACCGGGTCGAGGCGCCAGAGCTCGGGCAGTTCCTCCAGCTTTCCCACTGATGCGCGGAGGCGTTGATCAAGAGCGAGACGGTCTGCGGTCAAGCTGTCCTGCCGTCCAGCGAGCGCTCGACGGCTCTGGTCCACCTTCGCAGCCTCAACGGCCAGGCTCTCCCGCGAAGCAGCCGCCACTTTGCCCTGTTCCTCCAGGCCCTCCTCCTCGGCGACACAGATAGTTAGGAGCGGTAGCACGACCGCATCGGCAGGCTGGTCGAGGTCGACTGCTCTCAGCTGCGGGGCGAGCCGATCGACTACCAGGGCCAGCTTCTGGCGCTCTGCGACTGCGCGTGGTTCCAGCCGCTCAACATCCTCGATGGCGTTCCGGCGGCTGAGAACTGCGGCGCCATGCCGACCCTCAATCTCCTTCGCGGCGGCGGTCGCGGTGGCCAGCACGGCTCGGGCCTCGCCCACCTCGCGTTCAGGAGGTGGTTGGAAGGTGATTGGAAGGTCGCGGCTGCAGACTGGACACGGCTGCCCCGGCTGGCAGGCCGCTGCGGCGTGAGCGGCGCTGTTGGATCGCATGACCGCTTCGAGTACCTGGTCGGCGGCGATCTGCCTCTCCTTGGCCGCGCCGAGCTGTGCTGCGCTCTCCTCCATCGCGGCCTCAGCCTGCTTGATGCGAAGACGAGCGCCTTCGACCTCGCTCTCGGTGCCGTGCAGGGCAATCCGCAAGCTCTGCGCGGAGGCGACGACGGCGAGCTGGCTCGCGACGAGTTCCCTGGACGCAGCCACCGAGTCCGCGGCGGACCGTGCAGCCTCCTCGGCCTCGCCAACGACAGTGGCCCGCTCCACGAGGCCGGCCGCGTGCTCATCGACGACGCGACGGTCCTCTGCGAGCCGCAGGTCGGCAGCCTCTATCCGGTTGCGGTCCGTATCGATGTTCGGGAGCTGTTCGCGTGCCGTCTCGACGATGGCGATCGCTCGCGGAAGGATCGACGGCCCGCGGCCTTGCCTTTCAGCCTCATCGACGGTGTCCTGCAGCGCGCCTTCGCGTCTCTGCCACTCGGTCGTGGCGTCCTGGCACGTCTTCTGTTCGCCGCGGATCTCCTTCTCGAGACTGGCGAGCGCCCCAAGAACAGCAGCCGCCGTGGGCTGTCTCGCGGCCTGGAGCAGCTCTTCTTGGCGTCCGGCAGCGGTCGCGCGGGCGAGGAGTCCGTCGCGCCGGGCCGCGGCGCCGCGGGCGGTGTCACGAGCATCGGTGAACTGGGCTTCGCGTTGGCCTGCGTCATGAAGCCGCCGGGTCGCCGCCGCCGCGGCGGCGGGCGGATCATCGAGCAGCTTCTGGCGTTCGATGATGCGCTGCGTAAGCAGGTGGTGCAGGCGTTCGTGGGAGATCTGCGCCGTGTTCCGAATCGTGTCGAGTTGGTCGAGACCAAGGACGCTCTTGAGGATTTCGGTCCGGTCCTTGGGGGTGGCGTACAGCAGCGCCTGGAACCGGCCCTGCGGCAGGATCACGGTCTTCAGGAACGCGCGATAGTCAAGGCCGATCATCTTCTCGATGACGGTATTGACTTCTGTCCTGGAGTCGTGACGCGTACCGTCGTCCAGGCAGAGCAGCTCGTGGCGTGATGGTGGTGACGACGAACGGGAGATGGTCCGCGTGACCTGCCAGGTCTTGTCGGCGCACCGGAACGTGAGCCGCACCCGCATCGTGGCTGCACCGTCGGCGATCAGCTCGCTGGCGTTACGCCCGTCCCAGGTTGATCCGCCATACAGGGCGAAGTACAGAGCCTCGAGTAGCGAGGATTTCCCGGCGCCGGTGTCGCCGTGGATGGCGATGAGACCGACCGAAGAGAAGTCGATCTCCTGCTCGGCCAGGTACGAGCGCAGTCCACGCAGGCTCAGGGACAGCGGCCTCATGCTGACACCTCCGCACCGTCGGTTGGCGCCGCTGCGGTGAGCAGGGCCTCCTCGTCGAACACCGGATCGCGGTCTTCCTCAATGGCCCCGAGGATCCTGCTGAAGGCGTCGAGGACGATCTGGGGGCTGGCCGCGCGGCTGCCGCGCTCGGCGAGGAACTCGGCGAACATCTCCCGAAGGCTGGGCTCCGCGTCGACCTCCACCTGGTCCGCGGTGACGATGTCGATCGACAGGTCCGAGCGTGCGGGCGAGACATCGAGCAGGGTTGCGCGGGGCAGCATGCGCCGCACCTGTTCGGTCAGGGTGGGCAGGTGGGTGGGCGTCTCGACTGTGATCACGCACAGGTCGTCGTCGATTTCGCTAGCGATGGCCTCGAGCTGCTCCAGGGTGCCGTGGAACTTGGACAACCGCCGGCCAGCACTGAGAGGGACGGTTTCGACACGAGCCGGCGTGCCCGGCTCCGCTTCGACCAGAACCACGCTCTTCGTCTCATGGATCTCGCCGAAGTCCAACGCGATCGGCGAGCCGGCGTAGCGGCCGACGACGTTCCTGCCCGGGAGTGCCTGCGGCCTGTGGAGGTGGCCGAACGCCGCGTAGCTCACGGCCGGGACCGTGTCGAGATCGGTCGAGTAGGTGGCGTCGATGTGCATCCCGCGCTCGCTGCCGCTGTGCGTCGCGCCTCCGACGTACAGGTGCGCTGCGAAGACGGCGATGTCTGTCGTCGGGTTGAAGTTCGTGAGCAGTGCCCTGCCCAGTGCGGCCTCGATGCCGCGTACCTGCGTGAGGTAGTCGGTGCCCCAGCTGGCCGGGTCGCCGAAGGCGTCGGTCATCAGGTGGGCGTGCTGGAACGGTAGAGCGGCCAGCCGCACGGTGTGGCCGCTTCGGGTGGGGAACTGCAGGACGCCATCCTGCGGGGCCCGGACCTTGGCCACGAAGTGGACCCTTTGGACCCCGCCCGAGATGCGCATGTAGAGGTTGAGCGCGTCCAGCAGGCTGGCGGAGTCGTGATTGCCGCACACAACGACGACCGGGGCGATCGACGCGAGCTCACGCAGAGCATGCCCCGCCCGGGTGATGTCCTCGGTTGCTGGGCGGGCCCGGTCAAACAGGTCGCCCGTATGGCAGATCAGATCTGGGCCGAACGCGCGTGCCACCTCCGTGATTTCCGCGATGACCTGGTCGTGGTCTGGTGCCCGGGATTGGCGGTACAGCGTCGCACCTAGGTGCCAGTCGGAGGTGTGTAGCAGCTTCATGACGTTCCTTCGCACGCAGGACAGTGAGGGGTCGCGGTGCCGGCCGCGGCGTGGACGAGCCGGTACGGAACGCGACCGGCTCAAGTTTGGCAGAACGTGGAAGTACGTCAAGTCCCATGGTAGCTTTGACCCATGCCAAGCATGCCGGATGTCCAAGCAGCGATGGCCGAGGTGACTCGGCTGCAGCAGCGTCTGGCTGCGGCGCTCGATGCTGACGACCTTGGTGAGGCTGACCGGCTACTTGCCGAACTGAGCGTGGCGGAGCGGCACCGCAATCGCCTGCTGCAGCGCGCCTCGGCGGGCAGCGGAGCGTTCGATGCGGCTCCTCCGATCAGGGAGCAGGTGGCCGCCATCCTCGGGATTCTGAGCCGGCCCGCCTCGGTCTCCCTCATCCGAGACGTCGCGACCGCCCGGTTCGGTGAGACGATCCAGCCAAGCCGGCTGGCATCGTTGCGCCGGGACGAACAGCGCTCCTGGCAGGCCGCCCACCGCGGCACCGCACCGGGTGCCCGTTCGCTCGCCCGGCCGGTGTACGTCGTTCCAGCTCTCACGTTCGACCGGTTCGCCCCCGTGAGGGGAATGCTCGCCCTGTCGAGCTGGCCGCTGGAGATCAGACTGATCGCGCCTGCCAGCGCCAGGGTGGACGTCCTGTACATCATCATGCGGCTGGTCGACGAGCTCGATCGCACGCCCGACTCGCCGTGGGCACCGAACCTCCGACGTCTTGTCTGGCGCTTCGCACACACGATCGCTGGCGCCGTTGAGATCAGGGGTGGATTTGACTACAGCTCCGTCCGTGAGGCCGCGGAACGCGAGCTACAGCAGATCTCGGATACCGACACAACCGAACGCGCTGAGGCCGCGGAACGGGCCCACGCGAAGCTTGACCCCGAAACCCAATTGTTCGGCGCTACTATGCGCCTCGCCAACCGACCCTCCTCAGAGGCCACTGGATGATCTTCCGTGACGCCCGGGAACGTCTCGTGCACTTCCGCGGCGACTTCCCGGCCAAGCCGCTCGACGCTCGGCGCATCGCCGGACTGCTGGACGCTCCCGGATGCATGCGTCGTCAGGTGATCGATGCCGCATCGGTGCCGATGAAAGATCTGGCACCGCTCATTGGCTGCCGCGAGCCGCGGCAGAGCTCATACGCACTGCAGCGAGGCGTGCGTTTCGAGCAGAGCGTGACGTCCAATGCGATGTCCTTCCTGCTGCCACTGGTACGTGAGCAGCTCGCACTCGACGTTCGCGAGGTACGCGAGCAGGACCTGTCCACCGTCCAGGTGCGCACCCAGTTCCCGGACCTGGACCGGGACGCCCTCACGGACCACAGGGTGAGGACGACGCGCGACTCCGTCGCCCAGATGCTCGCCGGCGATCAGCGGGCGATCAACCTGCTGCGACACCCTTATCTCGTCCTGACGCTCGGCGACATGCCCACATATCTGGAGCCGGACCTGCTGGCCTACGCCGCGTCGG
Organism: Frankia sp. AiPs1; assembly: GCF_023716945.1. Classification (GTDB taxonomy): domain Bacteria; phylum Actinomycetota; class Actinomycetes; order Frankiales; family Frankiaceae; genus Frankia. The sequence goes on from NZ_JAMQQF010000001.1 coordinate 69,182, forward strand.
GCACGCTCGCGCCGATCGAGATCAAGTCTTTTCCCTGCATCGATGGCATCGCCGATCCCGCGAAGACAGCGGAAGCCGCCCGCCAGACGGCGGTCTACATGGTCGCCCTGTGCCGGCTCGTCGAGAACCTGGGGCAGCCCTCGTCCCGGATCGCCTCCCAAGGCCTTCTGGTGATGACCCGCGACTTCACACTCGAGGCATCCGGTAGCCTGCTCGACCTGCGCCCCCAGGTGCGGCGTCTGGAGCGGGTCCTGGCGAACTTCCCCCATGTCACGCAGCTCGCGGCGCAGATTCCGACGGCCGTGTCTCTACCGGCGCTCCCCAGCAGGGACACCAGCCAGACGGAGCGGACGGCGGCCAGCGCCCAGGCGCGCGAGGCGGTCGGCGCTCTTCCCATGCGGTTTGGCGACGGATGCACAGGCTGCCCGCTGCTCGACTTCTGCCGCGGTCAGGCACAACGCGAGGAAAGCGTCGCGCAGCTCGGTACGCAAGCTGCCAACATGTGCGGCGACGTCTCCACCGTCTCACACGCCCTCGCCCTCACCGCCGGTACCCGGACACCCACCACCGCGGCCGAGAAGGCGGTCGCCGAGGAACTACGCCGCGCTGCCATCGCGGTACAGCTGGCAGGCGCTGCCGCATGAGCGTCGACGTGTACCTCGGTCTGAGCGCAATCGAGAGAGGGCGTGCCGTCGCCCGCGCGGCAAGGCGTCACGTTCACCTCGCCGCAGAGCCATTCGTTGTCGTGGGCTACCACCTGCCAGGAGATCCAGGCGCCCCAATCGGTCTCCTGTACGGAACCCGCCGTGAACAGCCGACCGTCATCGGAGTCGGCGAGCCCCGCGATCCGAAGCTGCGGTTCGCACAGCTCGCGCAGTTCGCGATGGCTCTCAACGGCTACGTCGCGCAGTTCGTCCAGCCCTCGGCCAGCAGCAGACGCCCGCAGGACACGCGCGTCCGAATGGGCGGCCCTCAGCTGATCGTGGCGAACCAGGCAACCGCGCAGTGGCTGTGTGACCTGATGGGACGGCGGCTGCGCTACCTGAGGTCCGAGGGCGACTGGCCGGTACATCCGAGCCTTCCCACCGCAGGAGCGCACCTGTCGTTCTTCGCCGGTCAGAGGGTGCCCGGCTCGTCGCTCGTTCTCCCGCTCACCGAGGTACTCGCCCAGCACTGGACCACCGGCCAGCTGGCAGCCTTGAACGCGAACATCGCCAGCCAGCTCGCATGGATCAGCGATCCGGACTCGTTGGAGGAAGCCGAGCGCGCACTTCCGGCAGGTCCAGTGCCCGACCCGGAGTGGGAGGCCCTTGAGCTTCACGACGCGATCAAGGCCTACGGCAAGCTCGTCGAATCGCGCCCGGCCCAGGCGAATAGGCCGATGATCCAGGCGATCGACGAGGCATTGCGCCCGTCCTGGCAGGCCTGCTGGCACGCTCTCGACCTACTGGCCGATCTCCCGCCAGCTGAGCGGACCCGCGACCGCTGGAGCCATGACGTCCACCAATGGAACCGACACACGGAACGGGTGAGTGCCGGAACGGCGTACTTCCGCAAACGCCCCAAACAGCTGCAGGTCTTCCGATATCTCACTCGGCTCGAGCGGCTCACCGCCGACCTCAACCGCGAGATGGCCCTCGACGACCCCCTTATCATGGCCGGGTACGTCGCCTCCGGCGAGGCGCTATCCGGGGACGTCGTCGCCGTCGACCTGTCCGGGCGCCCGCCCCGTCTCCAGGTGCGCCCGCACCTGCCGTTCCTGCGTCCCATCGGCACCGATGTCTTCTGGCACCCACCTCAAGCCGCGGACGTCAGAAGCCCCGGGAGACCGCCGGTCGTGAGCCTGACCATGACGGGCACGACCACTGACGGAGACGTGACCTTCAACGTCACCGCCGGCGCTATCCAGAAAAAGCTCCACCACCGGCTTCCCCGACCCGGACAGCAGGTCGTGTTCTCGCCCTTCGGTCCACGCGACTACCACCAGGACACGCTTCCCGCAGAGCTCCCGTGGACCCACGCCGACGATCAAGACGGCGAGCGATGACCCCGCAGGACGGCGGCTCTCCAGCCGCCGCACACGGTGCCGCCGTCGACCGGATCTGGCAGCTGTTCGACGATCAGGCACGAGCAATTGTGGTCAACTCCCCGCCCGGAGCCGGCAAGTCGACTCTGGTGCAGCGGACCGCGCAACGTCTCGCCCCAGGCAGCCAGATTCCGATCATTACCCAGACCAACGACCAGGCAGACGACCTGGTCCGCAGCCTCGCGCGCAGCCTCGCCAACACGACCCTCGCCGTCGGGAGGCTGCACCGGGCCGATCGCTACTCCCCGCCGCCCGGGATCCCCGCCTCGAACAAGATCGAAGACTTGGACAACTGCCAGATCGTCGTGGCACCAGCCGACAAGTGGGCCTACGTCAAGGAAGATCACCGCTGGGACATCGGCATCATCGACGAGGCCTACCAGGTGTCCTCGGCGCATCTGGTCCGAATCGCCGCACGATTCGATCGGCTGCTCCTCGTCGGCGACCCCGGCCAGCTCAGTCCCTTCACCACGGCGGAGGAGGCTGCCCTGCGTGCGACGGGATGCTGGCCACTGGCGACTGCCGCGGGCACAGTCCTCCGCACCTATCCCACCACTCCCACCGTCGAACTCCCGATCTCCTGGCGGCTACCGGAGAGCGGGGCTCGCGTCGTCGCCGACAGCTTCTACGCGAAGCCCTTCACCGCTGGATCCACAGCCGACGAACGCGGCTTGTGGACGCCCATCCGAGCGGCCCGCGACGGCCACCTCGACCGCGTCCTCGAAACCGCGATCGAACACGGCTGGTGCCTCCTAGAACTTCCCGAAGCCCTCCTGCCACGCACCGACCCCGAGTGCGTGGAAGCGATCGTCGACGTCGTACGGCACCTCCTCCTCAGCCGAACACATGTAATCGACAGTGACACGCGAAGACCACTCCGCCCCGCCGACATCGCGATCGGCGTTACGCATCGCGATCAACGAGAGCGGATACGCGCGCGAATCGACGAGGCGTGCGCCGACCTCGGCGTCCCGCCACGCGAGATCACCGTCGACACGGCCAATAAACTGCAGGGTCGTCAGTTCGAGGTCGTCGTCGCCTGGCACCCTCTCTCTGGGCGACGAGACGCCTCCGCGTTCCACCTCGAATCCGGCCGGCTCTGCGTCCTCGCCTCTCGCCATCGCCAGGCCTGCATCGTCGTCGCGAGAGCCGGAATCCGTGAGCAACTCGACGCCTACCCCCATAGCGAACCAGTCTGGCTCGGCGCGACAACGCCAGACATCGACGGCTGGGAAGCTAACCACAGGTTCCTCGACCATCTCGCGGACCATTCAGTCCGCCTCGGAGCATGAGCATCGAGGCTGTCAACGGTTTCTGGATCTTGGATCCCGTTCTCGCCAGCGCAGCCAGTCCTGACTTCGTGGTCCGGCTCCACGGCTGGATTGATCGGGGTGCAGCCCGGGTCGCGCACCTCGACGGGCAGATCGTCGAGGCCCTCGCGGTCGGCCCCGCACCGTGATACGTGCCGGCCCCCGACCGGTCTGAGCTCTACCTCGAAGCGTTCGTGACGTCTCGGGCGTAGGCCGGCCGTGGAGTCGGCCGGCGGCTGCTCGCCGCGGTGGTCCGCGAGACGACCTCCGACGGCGCCGAACAGGTACGGGCCGACTGCTGGGCCCGCGGCGACGGAGGACTCTTGCGCTACTACGAGCAGCAGGGCTTCACGCAGGCCGAGACCTTCCACGTCGGCACCTGGTCCGGACAGCTACTCGTACTCCCGCTCAGCCCACAGTCCTGACCGGCGCGGCGCCGAGCCGATCGAGAAGATCTGCGAGGCGTTGAGAGGTCAGATCGGATCCGCACGGGGACCGTTCTCGTTGATCGCGCGATGACCTCGACGCAGCGAACGTCGCGACACACCGTGCGGACCCGTCTCTTTGGGGCAGGCGGCGTCGTGAGCGCCACGATCTCTACGGCGCACTCCGTGGTCAGCCGTAGACGCGGGCCGGGCACATCGACACGACCTGCTACATCGGGCTCGCGTCCCTGGCGAGCTCCACGGCGCCCCGTCAGCAGCCAGATGTCACGCACAGCAACAAATTTGGCCGGTCGAGCGGGGACCATCTTTCCGTACGAACCGAATGATCATGCGTACCAGCTGCACATTTAGGTAGCAGCCGCTGGCCTCGGCGAGTAGGTAGAACTCATTTGACCAGGTCAGATGCTAGTTACGGAGCGTGGTGGACCATGTGTACCAGCATCCGAACCGATTGATCTTGGTTGCTGGCCCCGAAGTCTCTGTACGGCCGGTCGCTAGCCGGGTTCTGGCCAGGGGCGATGCCTCGTGACCGCGGCCATCGGAACATCATCTTTCGAGTCGAACAAGCGTTCCGAATCTCGGGTGGTTCTGGACGGTTCGACCCGTCTGGTGACCATGATCGTCGGCGTCGTGGTCGCGCTGACGTTCCTGTTCGGGTTCGGGAATGTCCTCGCGCTCGGGCTACGTCTCGGCGTCCCGATATGGGTCGCACCGCTGGTCGCACCGGCGGTCGACCTGTCAGTTGTCGGCCTGCTGCTCGGCAGCCGGCAACTTGCCGTGAATGGCGGGCCTGTCAACGTGCTGCGTTCGGCGCGGAGGCTGCTCATCTTCGCGAGCAAGGTAACTCTCGCGCTGAACATCGCGGAACCCCTGATCGCCGGCCACTACGGCAAGGCAGCGTTCGACGCCGTCGGACCACTGCTGCTTATCGGGTGGGCAGAAGTCGGCCCGGGACTCCTCTACGCCATGCAAGCCACGGCAGTCCCCACCCGCCGTGACGCCGGGGAGCGCTCGGCCGGCTTGGCGGTATCGGCGGCGCAGGATGTCCCTTCGGCCTCCGGGACCATCGACCAGCCCAGACAACCAGGGACACCGATTGCGGGCGGGAAGTCGGTGGGCGGCGATGGTGAGGCACGCCAGCAGGATCTTCTGCACCGAGCACGTGCCGAGGATGTGCTGCACTGGCAGCAGCACCAGCGTCCGATCTCCGCGGAGACGCTGCGGAAGAGGGTGCACGTCGGTACCGGTACGGCCCGCCGCTTGGTCACCCAACTCCGTACCGAGACTCACGTCGCCCTCGACGGCCTCGGCGAGCCAGCCTCTGCATAGAGGCCGTCCGGCTCGGGCCGGTTCGTGGATGGGGTCAGCGCGAGCCTGCGTCGGCGCGGATCCTGTCGCGACCTCGTTGTCACGCTGAGGCTGGATGAACGGAAGGTGTCAGCATTGCTCACCGGCCTTGGCGACGCCCGCCGCTGGCGGGCACGGCCCAGCCGTCCGGGTGGGGCCAATTCACCAGCGCGGACGGCGGGCGAAGGGTGGGCAGGAAGCCGACCAGATCCGGCGGCAGCGGCCCGACATGGTCATCGAAGTAGACGTCGACCAGTTGGCGGGTTGTCTCGTCGTACAGGAACAACGCGCCGCGAGACAGCGAGAGCTGATGCTTCTTGGTCTGGAGGTACCCCCGTAGACGACGCTCCTCGTTCACGAGGTTCGTTCCTGCCGGAAGTGTCGCCCAGACCAGCAGCCAGCCTTCCTCGCGAACCGTTGTCCCCGCGGTCGGCACTGTCATGCTGCGACCGACCCCATGGTCGGAGGGATGGTCCAGGAGCGCACGCACGTTCTTTGCCAGCCTGTGCTGTGTCGGCGTGGACCCTTCCAGCAGGGTCGCGCCGATACTCAGCCACCCTTGGACCCTCCGGGCCTCCAGCTCGTCGATGGTGTCCGCGAGTGGTGATGGCACCATGCGGGGCTTGGGCGCGCCGTCCTCGCCGGCGGACGCGCGCTTGGAGTAGAACCATCGGTCCAGGGCATCGGTTCGGCTCGTGACGAACGCGGGCGCCTGCTCGCGGTAGCGGCGACGCTCGGCGGTGGTCGGCTCAGGCATGAACGGGAACGCTGCGCGAACCTGGTCGGGATCGGGCTCTACCCACAGGCCCGCCTCAAAGAAGTAAAGGAAGAGGTCGAGCTCATCCGACGCCCTGAACATCTGCGTGACGTCAGGGTTCCGGCGACGCCGCAGGTAAAGGAGGAATTCCGCGGGCCGATCGACCAGCTCAACGATCAGTTCCAAGTCGTGCAGGGACACCGTCCATGGGATGTTGCTCGGTTCGAGTATCCCCGCGCGCACAAGTTCCGCGGTCGCAGTCGTCACGCTCGACAGGTCGTCCAGGCTAACAGCGATGGTGTGCACCTCGCGGATGTGGCTGAGATCGACCCAGCCCTCGTCCTCGATGCGTACACCGCCGTCGCGCAGGATGGCATCACGCATCCGTCCGCTCTGCATGGCGGCCTTGGTAATGATGCCGGTCAGGTCGGTCCGAATACGGTTGACTTTGCCGCCACGGGACTGTGCACTGAACGCGACTGCCTTGTCCTCGACGACCAGAGCGACATCGTCCATGAGGACCAGATGGTCGCCTTCGACCCGCTTCGTGTACTTGTTGGGGTCGCCGCCGTCAAGCTCCTCCTGGGTCGCCGGGACGTAGTACTCGTATCCGTCGCGGAAGTTCGCGCATGGAAGGACCCGGGCAAGGACACTGCTGATGCGAGTCTCAAGCAGATCGCCGCGGTGCTTCGCGTAGGTCTCCCAGAGAGCAGAATCCTTCAGCTCCGCTTCGAGTTTCTGGCGGATCGCGTCAGCCGAGAGCGCGTCGTGAGGCAGCATGAAGCGACCAGAGTCGGTGACAACGAGCGGGCGGGTCCGCCAGGGGTTGTCGCCTGCGGTGAACGCCTCCATTACGGCCGCGGGCGTGGTCGCACTCAGGTCGAGACGGAACCGATCCGCGATGGCGCGAACCCGGTTCTGCGGGACGCCGGTGGCTGCGACCAGCTCGTCGACGCCGACCGACACGTCGTCCTCGTCCGGCTCCCACGCCGCATCTACCACGGCACGCGCCGCGTCGATGATCTCGGGATCTGCCTCCGCGTCGGGGTCCGATCCCATCGCCGAGTGGATCGAGTCGGCCATGGCTTGGAACCGCTCGTTCAGCGCGGTCAGCTGCAAGTGGTGAACTGCCGTGAGCACCGCGAGCGCGTCCATGACGTCGAAGCCGAGCCGGGAGAGCAGCTCGTTGCGTACTTCGTCGTTGTCGTTGAACAGCTGTACGAGGGTCGTCTTGGCCATGTCGGGGTAGGCACCGTTGCGGACCCACACCTCGTATCCGCGCACGAGGAGGGCAATCATCGCCATCTTGTCGGTAGGCTCGGCGCCAGCGACGGCGCGGACGTGCGCCAATCGAAACAGGCGGTCCAGTTCGTCCGACGCCTCGGAGACGAACTGGCTGAGTGTCTGGGCCGGTGGTGTCTCCCGAGGTTCGGGACTGTTCTCGTTCCGTGCTGCGAGCGCGAGGGCCGTCAGCAACTCGACCCGCGCCGCGCTGGAGGCCGGATCGACCGGGATCTGTCCGGCTGCGGCCCATGGCAGGAAGGCGAGCCGGGCGACCTCCGCCAGACGGAACGGGTTGAAAGCCTTTAGCCGAGCGGCAAACTGGCTCAGGGTCTCCTCGAACGCGGCATCGATCTCGGTGACAGGGTCGTCGGCCTGGGCAATGGAGACAACGAAATCCTGCATCTGTGACATCGAGTTGATGAGGAATTGGGCGTGCACATCGAAGACAGGGGTGTTCGATGTCGCACGCCGCTGTCTCTTGGTGCGTGCTGCGCGACGCTTCGACTTCGAGGCCATTCGTCAATATCACCACATCGCGCTCGCAGCCTGGACCAGGGAGTTCCCACCCTGGGGCTACTCGACCTGGCCTGAGCCGCCTTGCCAGCCCGCTCGTTGCCGGGTAGGTCTGACCGACACGTCCCGTCGGTGCCGATGGCGGCCTTGCCGGGTCGACGTCAGCTTGCCAGCATGGCCACGCCCGCGCTCGACGTTGCCGGACCCATCGCGGCCGGCCAGTACGGATCGATCATCTGCGGCGCTCCGATCAGCAGGAGCTCTGCCGCCCGTTGCCTGTTGGCCAACACGTCCAGGGCCAGAATCCGCCCAGGAGGTTCTGATGGGTAGATATGACCCGCTGACCGCATACCTGCGAGTTGCGGAGGATCGCGGTCAGGCGACGGTGGAGCTGGGGTTCGATCAGATCGGGGAGATTATCGGCTCGTCGCTTCCGGCGTCGTCGGACCAGCGGCAATGGTGGGCCAACTCCAGCCACAGCCAGGCGTTGGCATGGCGGGCCGCCGGCTTCCACGTCGAGCAGGTGTACCTGGACCGCCAGCGGGTCCGGTTCGCGCGTGGCACGCGCGGCGGCAGCTACGCCGACCGCGGTCGGATCGCCACGTCACCAGTCCCACACCGCCCTGCTCCGCCCTTGGTGGACCGCCAGCCGGTGGGAGCTGCGGTCGACGTTCGAGTCCGGCTGTGGTGGCTCGACGCAGGCATGATCACCCTCGATCCGGGTGGGAAGCCGACCTTCGGCGGCCTCGACGAGGCGCCCGGCCTATACCGGATGACCCTCACCGGCGCAGTGGCCGACATCCGGCCGCAGGTCTACATCGGGGAGACGGACAGCCTGCGCCGCCGGCTGTCCGTCAACTACCGCAACCCCGGAGTCGGACAGCAGACAAGCCTGCGAATCAACGCCCTGCTGCGCGCGCACCTCGCCGCCGGCGGACGTGTCGACCTCGCCCTGGCAACGACGGCGACCCTGTGGCTCGATGGCGTCGAGCGGCCCCTCGACCTGACCCGCAAGGCCGGCCGGCTGCTGGCCGAGAACGCCGCGCTCGTGCTCGCGCAGGTCACCGATGACGCGGACATCGTCAACCTCGGTTGACAGTTCCAGCGCATCTCGATCGCGCCGTGCGGCGGTTCGACGCATTCGCGACCTGCCTACCAGCGCGGCAGGCGTTCCTGGCAGGGTCGAGCCGGGACCCGCTCGCGGAGTTCCCTGAGCGGCTCACCCATGCACTCCTCGGCGGCATTCTCGCGGCGCCTCGGTCCGAGTCAACTATTACCTGGGCGGATGGCAGGGCCAAAGTACAGGTCCAGCCTTCCTGCCCTCGATGACCTCGCGAGGCAGGCTCGTTGGGGTGATCACGTCCGCGTGATCTCTAGGATGGCGTGAGCGGCCCGCCGACTGGGGCGGGCCGGCAGACATCACGGCGCGAAGAGGTGACGCGGTGGGGCTGCGACCGACGCACCTCGGCTATGCCTACCAGGACCTGTTGACGGCGATCCGGCTCGTGGATGTCGCGCTCGGCCGCGCGCTCAGGGTGATCGTCGACCTCAAAATGTTCGATGAAGACCGTTTCGACGACGTGACGTGTGAGTGGAGGGGTGGTGGCCGCGAGCGGCTTCAGATCAAACATTCGGCCAGCGGCAGCGAGTTGGCCGCAGCCAGCTTCACTGGCGATCGTCGCAGCCTTCGTCTGGATCTCCTTGTAGCAGCCGTCAATCGCGATCTTTCCGATTACCCTGGAACGACGTACCGGATTGTGCTCCGTGATACGGAACCGCGCGACGCGGACTTTGCTTCGATCCTCAAACCGGTCGAGAAGGGTTCTGATCCAGGACCGGTGTTTCAAGGACTGGGACGTAGCCGGTTTCGATTTGATCCAGAGGCACTCGGAATCACTATGCCGTGGCGGTCGATATTCGCGCATATGGAGAGTGATACGGTTCGTCGTGCGTGTGAGCGTATTGTGGTCGACCTTGGACTTCCCGGCTGCTCGCTCAGCGTCCGTGACCCGGGCCCGATAGAACAGGTGCTGTTGCGCCGGGTCACCCACGAGCTCGGTGCGGGCCGCCCACCGAACCGGCATCGCGCGCCAGAAGATGTCGCACTTGCGCTCATTGAGGCGGCGCAAGCGGCGCGCAGCCTCAACGGCCCGAAGGGCGTCGTGACTGCGTCGAGCCTCCTTCCTCGGCTCGACCTCGCGGTCGATTTCGGCGCCGTCCGCCAGGGTCACCCTGTCGACCGAAGCGTTGAGATCGCGCGACCGCGGGTGCTCGACGCACTGGTAGGAGCGACCAGCATGGCAGCGCGGGATGGTGGCTTGCTGGTCGTAACCGGCGATCCCGGCGTCGGGAAGTCGTGGCTGTGCGAACAGCTCGCGGATCGCCTTCACGGCGAATGGATCGTCGCCCGACACCATTGCTGGCTCGGGGCGGAGGACGCGAACAGGGACCGGCGAGTGCTTGCGGAAGTCGTCCTCGGTAGTTTGCTGGGGCAGCTTGAGGCAGCGGCTCCAGCAGGTCTGTCAGAGGTCCGGCCCCGTCTTGCCGCGACGATCGACACCCTAAGAGAGGCAGTCGTCGGAATCCGGAGGGATCAACCGGACCAGCCAATCGCTTTGATTGTCGACGGGCTGGATCACGTCAACCGTGTTCTCGGGCATGTGGATGGCGCTGCTTTCCGGGCGCCCGTGGACCACGCCCGCAGGCTCGTCGACGAACTTGCGGCGGTTGATCTGCCGGCTGGCGTCGTTCTGGTGCTCGCCAGCCAACCAGGTGATCACCTTTCTCGGATCGATGGTACTGCTATGACTATTCCGCCGCTGGATTACAATGAGATCCGCGACTTGGTGCAGCGGCTCGGCGTGCTCGCCGCCGTGGGCGAAGCTGGGTCCGAGGCGGGTGACACAGACCGGGAACGTTCTGTCGTCGAGCTGGTAAGCTCCAGGTCTCGCGGTAACGCGCTGTACGTGACGTATCTGTGTCGTCAGGCCGTGAGCCCAGGGCCGCACCTCGGGGACTCGGAGCCTCAGCAGTTTAGGGCGATCGATCCGCTCGACCGGCTACGCGACGTCCCGGCCTCCGCCAGTACTTTGGACGAGTACTACGCCTATCTGTTCAATGGGCTCGCTGGCCGCCAGCAAACCGCAGTCAGTTTGCTCGCAGTCTGCGACTTTGCCGTAACCGCTGACGAGCTTCGCGACATTTTCCCTCAGGTTGCCCCTACGCTGGGGTCGGCGCTCGATGCGATCGTACCGATCATCACGCAGCAGCCAGGAATCGGTGGCCTGAAGATCCACCATGAAAGCTTCAGCCGGTTCATTCGCTGCGCTGTGCGGGATGAGACCTGGATCGGCAATATCCGTGAGGCAGCAGCCGACTGGCTAACGCGGCGCGGGTTTTTCACGGATGCTCGCGCATTCCGTCACCTTCCGGAACTGCTGGCTGATCTCGGCCGCGACGGCGACCTGGCCGCCCTGATCGGACCTGATTTCCTTTCACGTGCGATCGGTGGCCTTCAGCCGCCCGCAGCGATCACTCATACCTTGAATCTGGCCGCGCGGCGAAGCTCGGTCCTTGGGGACTGGCGGACACTTGTCCGGTGTGTTGAACTCCGCCGCGCGGCCGACACCTATGAGGACGAAGGTATTACCAATACCCTCGTCACCTATGCCGACGTGCTGATCAAGATTGTTGGTGTAGACGCTGTCGCCGCGTCACTTGTCTATGACGGGGTCGCTACCATGCCGGCGCGGTGGGGGCTGATGCTGTGCAACGCCGTCGATACTGCTGGCGGTGCCGCGCCTTGGGCGGTCTATCTCGCCGCGCGGGAGAAAAGTCGTCAGACAGACAACGTCGACTACGGCGATGAAATCGACACGGAAGTATTTCTGGCCGAGCTACGAGGCTCGCTGCGGCTGGAAGACAGGAACTCCGAAGCAGAACTCGGGGCCGACAGCACCGGAACAGTCTCAGAACGTGTTGCCCGGTTTCTCGGCCAGGACGGGCTGCCAGCGCCCGGTCGGGTGCTCGACGTTCTGCTGGACTGCCTCAGCCCTCAACCGCTCCTCGACACCATTCCGCTCCTCGAAGACGAGGAAACACGCGCCACACTCCTACTGCGACTCGCCGAAACGTCGGCGACCGATCGCGGCGGCCTGCCATCCCCCCGGACGCTCGCCGTCGCTTCTTGGGCATGCTCTTCGACGGTTGACCCACGGCGCCTCATGCGTCATGGCGTCCCGACTGCCGACCTCGCCGACGACATACTCGGGCCCGACACCCACGCGACCCTGAGCGCGGCCACCGCGGACCTGCTGCGCCACCCGAACCCCGGTCTGTCTGAGGCGATGCGGCGATGGCTGAGGTTGCTAGCCGTAGCGCACGAGCGGCATCCTCACGCGCCCAGCCGTTTGCTTCCCCTAGTTACCGGACCTGGCTTCTTCCGCGCCTGGCTACGGTTCGTCATCACTACCACCGGTCTCCGGCGCGACGTCGACGCCGGCCTGCTCGCCCCAGATGCCGCCTCCACGACCGTCCGCCTCGCCCTCGACCATCTCGCCCGGACTGAGGAACCGTCTGCCGGCAGGCCGGGTGCCCGAGACTTTTGGGAGATCGGCCGATACATCCACCAGGCCATCGACGACGCCGCCGCCCTCCTCCAGCACGAGGATCTGGAGGCCGCTCTCACCTCGCTCAACGCGGTCAGCACCGGCACCACCACCTGGACTCGCCCTCACACAACGACCGGGCCTCTGGTCACCACCGATCTGCTCGCACTGCTGAGTCGGACGGGCGCCCCCGTCGTCCAGCGACTGACCCAAGAGCTGAGGGACACGCACACGAGCCGCACCGGCCTCTACTCCGAAAGCGCGGCCTTCGAGCTTGAGATGGCCCGGCTGAACCTGGCCGCCGGTAACACGGTCGAGGCTCGTCGCTGCTGGGACCGCGCCGCCCACTACATGGCCGCCTATAGCGGTCGCAAGGAAACCACCATCTACGAGCTGCTCGATTCAGTGCCGGCGCTTGCCGCAGGAAATCTCGGTCAGGCGCGGGCGCGACTCGCGCAGGCGCAGCCACTCGCGTACCTCGTCGCGCAGCGCACCGACGGGCGCAGCACCTGGGCGGCACCGCACAACTGGTGGCGTCGCCTCGCCGACCTCGACCCGAACGCTGCCGCCGACCTGGCCACGACAACCCTCCTCAACGCACCCGGTCTGCCCGACGCGCTGGTGGACGCTGCCCATCACAGGCTTCTCGCGGGGCAGACCGCCGCCGACCCGGTCGTGCTCGCAGCATTGCGGGTAGCCGCAGGTCCCGGCGGCCGGAACCTCGACAACGACCTGGCCCTCCTCGGCCGCCTCGAAGCGCTGCCCCCCGAGGACCCCGCTCATGCCACGGGTGTCCTGCCCGTCCTCGTGAACGCCATCACGAGTACCTACGACGATCAGCCCCTGATGCAGACATCATCGTCCGAGGACGGACCCGAACCGAACGCTGCATTGCACCAGGCCGCGCACCGGCTCGGTGGAGACGGCGCGCCGCCCCGCGAACCGAAGCCCGACAACGGTAACGGCCTACGTGATCAGCCCACACGCACGATCGACACCGCGACGCGCATCCGTGGCCAGTTTCGAGACGTGTTTCCGCCTGGAGGCATCGGCGCCATCGCCGCCGTCCGTACCTACGGCAGTAAGCCATACGACGAGACCGCCGCATCGCACTGGTCAGCCGACATGCTGACCAACGCGATCGGCTGGCGTCTCATCGAGGTCGCGACCGCAGACGGGCCCGCGGCAGCGGAGCAGCTCCTTCGTCGCATCGCTGACGAGTTTGGCCTTTTGGGTGCGACCGAGGTGCTCGCCGATCTCGCCGCCGGACTCGACCGGCGGCGCAGCAGCTCAGCCAGTCCCGGTAGCCTCGACCGGCTCACCGCTGTGGCCTTTACGCTTGCCTTCACGAAGATCCGCGGCGGCGGAGGCTGGCTCACCTTCGCGGGGGGTGACCGGCTCGATCTCTGGCAGCAGGCCAACGTTCTCGATCCGGCGGCGGCAGCAGCCACTCTTGCCGAAGAAGTCGCAGCCGTAGTCGCCGGCCGGAAGTACGGCACCTACGGTGTCACCCGGGCGCTCATCGCGGCATTTGCAGACTCTCCTCCCGCGATCTCCTGGCAGAGCCCTATCGACGCCTCTGCGTGCTGGGACGCGGCCTTCGGGATCATCGCCCAGCGGCTGCCAGGTGATGCTGATATCGGCGTCGGCCTGTACCGGCCGGCACCGGGACCGGTCCGTCAGCCGGTCGAGGACGCCGCGCTCAGCCGCCTCGCCCTCGCGACTCTCGCGATGCCTGACCGCGGTGATCGGCGCCGCGCGCTCCTCGCCGCCGCCGTCCTCTTGGCCGCCCGACCAGCCGCAGCACAAGCCGCAGTGGCAGACGTGCTCGCCGCCGATCTCGGTGCCGGCCCTCTCACCTGGCTACTCACCGTTCTTCGCGACGAGCTCCAGAACGGACCGTTGTGCGTCACTCTCGTCGCGCAGCTTGAGGTCCTCGCACAAAGCGACATGCTCTCGGTCCGCACTGCCGCTGCCAACGCCCTGGCCGCTGCCGGCCTGCCCACGCCTGACCCTCCCGCGACCCCTGCCCACCCAAAGCTTGCCTGGGCCATCGCTGCCAACGCCGAGGTGGACATCCCGTGACGTCTGATCACCGCGCAGTCGCCGCGGCGGCCATCGACGAACTTTCGGCCTCCCGGCTCGACGCGGTGGACAATCTACCGGGGCTGCGCGAAGCGGCAATCGACCTCGCGGCTGCTGCCCTCTCAGGCGACGCCGGCGAACTCATGCATGCACAGATCCAACACCTGCGCCGGCCTGGGAGCAGCCTCTTCCCCGACGCGTACCTCGCAGTTGACGCAGCAGCCGAGGACGCACTGCAACGAGCGGGTGCAGGCCTCCGTGTGGCCCTGGCCCAGGCCGGGAAACTCTTCGACGCACGCCGCTACGAGCACGCCATGGCCACACGGCTCAGCGACGATCCACGCTTCGCCCTCCGCGCCGAACTCGCCCGAGTTCCACGGCCCCTCACGCGGCCCGAACCCCTGACATGGTCGATCCCACCTGCCCCGTGGGCCAGAGACACATATGGCAGCGACCCGAGCCCTTGGCCTCCCAGCGGGCTTGAGACAGCCGCCGCACTGCGCTGCCTTCCAAGCGGAGCAGCAGCGCTCGCCAGCGTCGAGGACGGTGCCCACGCTGGCTGGGCACAGATCGGCATGATCGAACGTCACCGGACGCCCGCGAACAGACATCACGACTGTCCAGCCCGGCAGGTGCTGATCGCCGTCGGGCTGGAGGTGACGGACACTGAACCCCCAGCGAAGTCGCCGCCCTTCACGGAAGTCCCATGGCAGCTGTGGATCTGGCAACCAGAGCAGCTGGAAGAGATCGTCAATCCACGTGTCGCGACCCGGCGCCTTTCAACCGGCAGCTTTCCCGCTGTAGCACTTACCAACCAAATCCACACCGGCCTCGGGACACCTCTGAATGTTCTCGCGCCCATTCTTGACGTGGTCATGGCACTCAGGCTACGGCCCACCGCAGGCATATGCGGGTTCAGTCTCAGCGACAACAATGGAGCGGGCATCATTTGCCGCCAGTGGCATGGCCACCTCGTTCACGACGGAAACGTACAGCCGCTTATGCCCGCGGTTGAAGGAGCCGACCTTTTGATACGCCCGGACCTGTTCGATCGGCTCCGTACCATCATCGAAGACGCACGCATCCGAGCTGGCATTTTCGTCGACTACCAGGAAGGCGTAAAACCCGCCGGCGGCGCATGAGAAACGGCCGGACTTCGTCCCCGGGCAACAGCGCGAAGATGCCGTTCACAGGTCACGGTAGCTGCTCCACGCCCACGACATCGTTCGGCGCGACGCTACCTTTGCAGTCCACGCCATACAGGCTCGCCCAGCCGGCAGGATCATGATCACTTCGAATCGCCGAATACACGTACCAGAAAGCGGCGATCACCGCCGCCTTCCCTACATCCGGAGAACGGAACTTCACGATGCATTTTTTGGATGCCGCCTCGAATGCTTCTTGAAGGTTGTGTCCAAACGAGCGTCCGATGTCCTGGACAATTTCCGGGGTTGCGAGATAGTCGTGACAGCCGATCGCCCCGGGATTGAAATGATTGCCGCGGACGAGTAGGGCATACGGACCATGGAGTGACGCGTTTGACACTTTGTGTCGGTAAAGAAACCCGCTATGTCCGCTGCCACTCCCTTCCAGGTCAGCTCTGAACCTCTGCCAATCCCTCTCGGTAATCCGATCCCCGATGAGCTCATACAGAGACGACCAGATCCTTTCAATTACTTGACCTAGCGGAAGGATCCCTTCGCGGAGAAATGAATCCGGATCAAACGAGCGGGTACCGTGGAAATAGTACGCCCCGCCAAACCTCGTAGAGTCGAATTCGACATTGACCTCTGACAAGAATGCCTTGACGGCTTGCTCTTCGTGCTCGCCAGTGAAGTCGCCTTCCATGCTGCGCTCACGGATTGCCCTGACCAAGACGTCCTCCCGGACGTGAAACGCAGCGGTCAGCGAGCGCAGCGCAGACGCCGGGGTGTGGCAGTCGAGGTAAAGCATCGTCGTCCTAGCCCTTAGAAGTCTAACCGTGGAAGGCCCACATGGTTGGGTCACAGCGCACCGAACTCATCAACCGCACCGACTTGTTCCCGGTCGCCGAGATGAGGCGACAGCAGGAGTCGCACTCATCGACGCAGCACCGCGCGCCGCCGATGAAGACCTTACGACATGCGCGCAGCGACTCCGCGCGCATCCGAGCCCTCGACCTCAGCGATCGCGGATTCACCGGCGAGAGTTCGACGGTCCACGATCGGGAGACATCATCCGGGCGACGCGCCGCTTCGGAGAAACAACGTGGGTGGAGCTGGCGTCGGGGGCGGGAGGCGTGACAGCACCCTGGCCCGGGCTTCGCACACCCGCCGGTCGTGCCGCTGGGAGGCCTGACGGTCTTCCTGACCTCGACCTGGGTGCGGGCACCCTCGGGCGCCCGCAGGGACACCTCGTACCGCCCCGCGGGGCGGCCCCAGGAGTTGCGTCCCCGGCCGTGCTGCTGCGAGCAGCGGCAGGAGGCACGGCCAGCCGTCGACGGATCTGGACTGGCCGGCGCTTCTACTATAGGTGGTCCTCAGCCGCCGGGTGTCGGAGTGTGCATGACTTCTATCGTCGCGTGGGTCGCAGTCGACGCGCGTGCGCCGTCGTCCTTGTACGTGGCCAGCGACAGCAGGATCACGTGGGGTGGTCCAAAACAACGCTGGGACCAGGGCAGGAAGGTGTTCGCTTGTCTGACGGAGGCGCACCTGTTCGCATACGTCGGCGACGTCCTGTTCCCTGCACTCGCGCTCCCGACCATCACCGACAGAATCGATCGCGGTCTACTCGTCGATGACGGTCGAGGCTGGGAGGTGAACGTCCGCGAGGCGGTGCGACTCCTCCATTCCGACTACCCGTCCAAGTACCGAAAAGACTTCGGGATAGTCCACGGCTACCGGAGCGGTGAGGGAATGTCCTGCCGGTTTCACCTCGCGGTAACCAAGTACAATGCGGCATCAGACTCCTGGCGGGCTGTCGACCCATCGATGCCCGAGAGGTCGTCGATCCTCCATGTGGACGGAAGCGGCTCGCGAGCCGTGCGCGACGCGGCGCTCCTCTGGCAGCAGAGCCCTTCCCGCGACACGAGTAGGGCGATGTTCGGCGCGTTCCATGAGGCCGTATCGACCGGCACCGACCCAATGAGCGGTGGTGCTCCACAGGTCGGCGGTCTCTACCGAATCGGAGCTGGGAGGATATTTGGAGTGTTGCTCGACGGGAAAAGATACCTCTCGGGCGCCAAACTAGTCGGACGGGAAAATCTCGCGGGCGTGGAGTGGCGCAACAACCTTTTCGAGCGAGTTGACGGCAAGAAGCGTAAGCGCCTTCCGGGCGCCCAGAGGCATCACCCGCGAACAGGCGGCTAGAGAGTAAGGGAGTAGCGGAGCGCTGTACCCAGGACCCAATTTCCGCAGGCGCGCCGATTTGGCCTACCAGGTTCACAGCTGTAAGGCGCGAGGCCCGCTGGGTGGCCTGAGGCTGCGTTATTTGGTTCGTGGGTCGTCGGCGGTGACGTGAGTCCGTCCAGGGAGGATATCGTCGATGGTGACCTTGGACTTGCCGAATCTCTTCGCGAGGCTTGGGCGTGTTTCGCCTCGCGCGTGGCGTTCCCGGATGTCGCGGGCGTCGGCCGCAGTGAGTTGACGACGGGTGCGGGGTCCGCCGACGGACTGGTGGATCCGGCCGCGTGCGGTCTGGCGGACTGCGTCTTCGCTGACGCCGAGTCTGGCCGCGACGGCGCGGACCGGTTCGCCGTCGGCGACGGAGTGGCGGATGTCGAGGACGGTGCGCTCGGACATGCCGCGGGTCTGTGGGACCACGCCTCGCGGCTCGCCCACATTGGTGAACGACCTGCCGTGGAGTACATCCGCGACGGTCTCGCGATCAACATCGTAGGCGGCGGCGAGGCTTATCACGCTCTCGTGGTCATCGTGGTGTCGGCGGCGGATCTCGCGGGCGAGATCCGCATTGAGGCGTCGTCTTGCAGTCGGTAGTGCCCGGACCGGGCCGCCTGCCTCGAGCCGGTGCCTGCCTTCGAGCCAAGAGCCCGCCCCCGGCGGAGGCCAACCGCCGCGAGCCGGCACCCGCGTCGACAGCCGAGCCAACACACGACCAGACTACCGTCGAGGTCCGACGGCACGCGAGGCCGCTCGCGAGGCTCGCAGGCAGGACCTGCTGCACCGCGCCCGCGCCGAGGACGTCCTGCACTGGCAGCAGCACCAACGCCCAATCTCCGCAGAAACCCTGCGCAAACGGCTCGCCGTCGGCACCGAGACCGCCCGCGGCCTGGTCACCCAACTGCGCACCGACACCCACGGCGCGCTGGATGGCCGCAGCAACCGGCCGACGTCGTAGACTAGGGCGGCGAACCGAGGACGCGGATCTCGCCGGTCGCTGATCCTCCCGTCCGGCTGACGGATCACATCGTGGTCGCCCGCGCGGTGCCTATCGGGCCGTCATCCTCACGGTGAACGACTACACCGTCTGAGCTTGGTCCTCGGCCGGTGCGCCAAGTCGGGTGGCTGCGGCGGCCTTGTCTGCGCTGGACCGTGTTTCCCGTCCGGGCGCACCTGTGTCAGGCGCCTACGTGGATGTGGGATGCCCACGCCGAAGGATCAGCAGCCCATAGGCTACGCAACGTGCGTGCGACGCTATGGACGGCGGAGCCGACGTCTCCGGTCGTGACTAGGGTCGCGTAGATCTTGTCGGCAACGGTAAGGGCGTGCCGGTCACTGATCGGCCACAGCGTGGCGATGACGTGCCGGTAGCCAGCGAGTTGGAACGCGGAGGCCAAGTGGATCGCCTCGTCGGCCAGCCGTGCGCCAGGCAGGGCGGTATTAGAGGTGGACAGGAACGCCAGCTCCGCGTCGCGCAGCCGCATCCGGGCAAGATCCAGGACAGTCAGCGGCTTGTCGACGAGTAGGAGCCTGCCATTCAAGGGGTCGTAAAAGTCGTTGGCGGCGGCGCAGGCGAAATGCGCCCACCGGGCGGCCGGCAGCCTGTCAAGCACCGCCTGCCGGGTCGCCTGCTTGCCGATCAACACGTCAACCTGTCCTGGAAACAGGGTCTGCAGGTTGGTGACTTCGATCTCAGCGCCGGGAAGGTCGCCAGCGCCGGGCGTATGGGGCATGGCCACCGCGACCAGCCGGCCGCCGGCGAGGAGGACACCCCTGCCCGCGCCGGCGTGGCGGGCGTGAACCAACGCACGCAGCGTCGGCGTGTACGACGAGATCACCCGGTCGACGACGGTCGCCGGGGCCTCGTTGAACCTGGTGCCGTGATGGCCTGCAGCGTGCAGCGGCAGGAATGACAACAGCCCCGAAGGGCACCACCACACCCGTGGCCACGGCTCACCGTTGACCGGCGGGCCGACGAGGCCGAGCCGGTCGAGCACCGGGTCGGCCACGACATCCCAAAGCCACTCAAGGCATTCCTCCACCCGCTCCCTGGCCGCGGCAGAGGGCGCTTCCATCGCGGCGAGAAGCGTGTAAACGTGGTAGGCAATTGCTTCCTGGTTCAGCCCAGGCAACTGAACCGCCTCAACTCCGCCGTCGGTCAGCAGCAGCGCGTACGACCCGAACTGCGAGACCGCCACCGCCACGACCGGACCGTGGGCCGCCGTCGCGAGCAGGTCGTCGATCGGTGGGGGCTGGAGAAAGTTTTCGAACCCGTCCAACTGCCGGATCGACGCGATTAGCTCCTCGAATGCGATACCCGCCGCCCCCCGCTCGGAAATGGCCGCGTCGGCCGCGCCCTTGCTGGAACGGTCGGGCTGGACCGGGTCGTCAACCTGGTCCAGGACGTCACGCAGCCGAACGAACGAGGCGGCCAGGTCGGGACGCCGCTCGACGAGGGTGGTCAGGTCGGTGCGGGTGTCCAACGCTTGACCGAGTAGCACTCCGCGGGCTTGCTCGAACAGCTCCACCGCCCGCCCGGCCATGCCGGCCTGCACGCAGCAGGCCGCCGCGTCCGTGCCCAGACCACCGAACTCGGCGAGCAGATGCTCCTGATCGCCGTGGGCCAGGCTGCGCGGTGCGACCTGGGCGAGCAACTCGGCCGCGGCCGTGAACCCCGCTACCGCCTCCTCCCACCGGCCCCCACCCGCGGCCACACGGCCCCAGCGACGCGCGGCGACCGCCCGCGTCCGCGGCGACGCCCCCATCACCCCGACTGCCGTCCGATAGGTCTCGATCGCGGCGTCGAGGTCGGCGAGCTGCCCGGCCCGCTCGAACCGGGCCTGCAGCGCGGCACCGAGGTTGGACAGCA
>NZ_JAMQQF010000001.1:89962-91022 GCF_023716945.1 Frankia sp. AiPs1
TCGGGGTGGTCGGGTGGGGAGGCATTGACGGCGGCCTGACCGGCGCTGATCGCGGCGTCGAGGTCGGCGAGCTGCCCGGCCCGCTCGAACCGGGCCTGCAGCGCGGCACCGAGGTTGGACAGCATCGCGGCGCGGTCGGGGTGGTCGGGTGGGGAGGCATTGACGGCGGCCTGACCGGCGCTGATCGCGGCGTCGAGGTCGGCGAGCTGCCCAGCCCGCTCGAACCGGGCCTGCAGCGCGGCACCGAGGTTGGACAGCATCGCGGCGCGGCCGGGGTGATCGGGTGGGGAGGCATCCACCGCTTGTCGAAGTAGGTCGATTGCGTCGTCCAGCGCGCGCCGGTCACCGGTCCGCATCGTCTCGCGCAGAAGGGCGGCAGCACGGCCAGACAACGCGTCGGGAGTAACGATGACCGCGCCATGCCACTGCTCGTCGAAGAAGACACGCACTTGGTCGGGGACCATGTCCGGGTGGGCCTGGTACACCGGCGCGAACAACGCCAGGGCGGCCATGAGGTCCTGCTGGTCCTCTCCGTCGGGCAAGATCAGGTAGCGCGCCCAGTGCAGCCCTGCGGACAGGCGGGCAATCTCCAGATCCGCGGCCGGTTCGACGACCGTGCCCAGCAGGGCCGCCACCTCGGCGACGGCTTCTAGGTCCAGGACGGTCGCCGGACTCCGGTCGACAGCGAACCGATCCAGCCGTGCTTGCACCTGTTCGAGCAGACGCTCTCGCATCCCCGGGTCGGTGTGGGCAACTTCTTGCCACACTGCACTGACGGCTTGGCGGTCGGCCTGACCGAACGTCCGCAGTGTGGACAGGGTAAGTCCACTCAGGCCGTCCAAGGCGAGGGTCGCTGGCTGGCCAGTGCGAGTCCCACTCTGGATAATTCTGGCGAACGCAAGGGATTGCTCAAGGACATCTGCGTATGCACTCGGAAAGGCGCGGGAGAGTTCCCGCATTATCGTGACGGCGTCCTCGAGGGCGGCCAACGCTTCCTCGCGCCGACCAAGATTAGACAGTTGGGTGGACAGGTTATTTAGAGACCTAGCGAGGTCGGGAC
>NZ_JAMQQF010000001.1:91122-108875 GCF_023716945.1 Frankia sp. AiPs1
GACGGACCTCCGCCAAGCGGCGGTAGAGGGTGACGGCTTCCTCTACAGTGGCCAACGCTTCCTCGCGCCGACCAAGAACCGCCAATTGCACCGATAGATTGTTCAGCGCATCGGCGACGTTGGGGGTGAAGGCCTCGGGCCGCTCGCTGGCGAGTTGACGGTAGAGGGCGGTCGCCTCCCTGGCGGCATCCAATGCTCTCGACCGCTGATCCAGACCGGACTGGTCACTTAGCGCCATGGCGCTTCCCTCTCGGCAGTCGGCTGGTAGGCAGCCAATTCACGGTGGAGCGCTGCGGCGTCGACGGCGATCGGGCGTTGTCGTTGATCGAGACTGGACTGTCGCGTGGAGAGGCTGGTAAGGAGGCGTGCCAACGCCTCAAGAGTAGCCTGGTCTCGGCGCGACTTGGCTGCTTCCCGTGCCTGTGTCTCGGCCAGTGCTATAAGAGTGTCGGCGGCATCAGCCAACGCAACCGATCTTTGGGGGAAGGCGTCCAAGACGGCGGCAAGCGCCGTGAAGTGGAGCTGAGCGACGGCCGGCGCGACCTGTTTATCGATAATGATCAGCTTGGTAATCAAGTCCGGAAGGTATGGCTGGTGCGCGCTCGCGCGAGCGAGAATCATCAGGCTATCGCGGAGTTGACGGGGCGTGGCGCCGCCAAGCAGTGCTCTCGCCAAGCCTGGTTCGCCGCCATCGGAGCGGGCGCGCAGTGCCTGGCCTATCAGGTGCTCCGCGATCCGATCAGGAACGAGCGACCCCCAGTACGCATTGGGTGGTGACGGGTATAGATCGCGCAGCCACGCGGCCAGCATCGCCAGGTCCGCAGAGTTTTGATCTTTAAGGTGGGGGAGCCGTCTGAGGGTGGCGATAGCCTCCTCCTCGCTGGTGGCCCCGCACAGCGCTGCTGCGACGACGGCCTGATGACGCAGCCTCCAGATGTACTTCCGGGAGAGATGGTGTGGGGGCGCGTCGGCGGTCTCGGCCCAGTAGCGGCCTTCGTGCGCAAGCAGGATGTCGGTGTTTTCGGTGTCTGCGGGGAGCGCTGTGATCGGGTTGGGACCGGCCTGTAGGAGAGCGGCGAGGGCCCGCTCGTGGAGTGCCAGTGCAAGCGTGTAACGCGGATCGTCAAGGTCAGCCGGTATGGCCATAGTCGTGGCAAGCGCCGTCCAGTCGGCCTCGGTGTCCACCTGCGACCAGGCCCGGGCGAGATCAGTCAGTGCTCGCTGGTAGGAGCCGCTGCGGTCGTCCTGCCTGGGCTCTAGGTCGGTAAGCGGCTCCGGGACGAGGCGATTGTCCAGCTTGTCGCGCAGTTCATCGCGAATCTGCCACCACCAGTCGGCCTCGTCGTGCGCGGACCGTGCCAGCAGAAGGATCCGTACCCGCTTCGCAGGTGTCCGCTGTTGCAGCACCCGAAACAGGGCGGACAGATGCCGAGCACGTGCCTCGGCGTAGTCCACGATGAGGAGCACGGGGGTATCAGTCTCGACGATCTTTTCCAGCAGGCCTGCGAGGATCGATCGGGCGAGGAAACCGCTGACCCAGCCAGCTGCCGATAGGTCGTCACAGAGTTCCAAGGCCAGACGAGTCTTGCCCTGCCCACCCGGCCCTGTGATGAGACGCACAGCCCATGGCGCACTTTCCTTCACACACCAGCCGGTGAGATCCCCGATCCAAGAGTCACGCCCGTAGAAGCCGACGACCGTGCGGCCCGGGCGCAGCAGCGACGTCGGCGACCGACGATCACCAACCTGCGCAGGGTCATCGAACAGGCCCGCCAACTCGACGGACTTCAACTCCAGCCGATCGATGCCGCTAACCAGCCTGGCGAACTCCGCGGCCCCAGCGATCGCCGAGATCCGGGTCGCCGACAGCCGGCCGCCGCCGAACGTCTGATGATCCGAAGCCACAACCCCGACCAGTAGGCCACCAGCGAACACCGCCGCCCCCGATACCCCCGCCCACGGCGAATCCGACCCTGGCCACCACGCTGGAATCGGACCATCAACTTGGAAATAGAGCTGATCGCTACGGCTACCGCCGACCGGACTGATCGTTCCTTCGGCCTGCTCCGGTTGGCGAAGCAGGGTCTCCTCATCACGCCCGAGCCGGGGAAAGCCCACCAGTAGGCAGTCCTTCACCGGCTGTTGGCCGGTCAACCAACCCCATCCCACTGGCGTAACCTCCCCGGCCAGGCCAGCACCCTGCTCGAGCCGGACGAGGGCGACATCCGCGACGTCCCCGCCGTCCTCGCCTCGGGGGTAGGCCGATGGCCAGATGACGGTAGCCTTCCGCCAGCCCCCGGCAACGATCCCCCGCACCTCCACGACCGGTAGCTTCCGACCATAGTCATCGAAGACGACATGCGCTGCAGTCAGCACCAGTCCGCCACCCACCAGATAGCCCGAGCCCCGGCTGTAGTCAGGCTTGTCCGCGCTGGCAGGTCCGTCCACCGGAACAGGGGCCCGGATCTCGGCGACCAACCCCTGACTGAAACCTCCGGCCACCACCGCGCCCCGTCCGTGGTCCGTCAGTTGCTGTCGCGGTCCCTGACCCTCACGTCGCGTGTCGTGGTCCCACCGGCCCCGTCAGGAACGATCTCGTGCGGCTGCAACCTCACCTGCAACCGGTGCGTCACCGTTCGCCCCGCCGAGCCGCCACCACCGACCGACACAACCCAGAACTTCACGCCCGCCTCGCCCTTGCCCTCCCGACGTATCTCCAGGCCGAACTCCATGTCGACCGGACCGAGAGTGAACTGGATCGGCTCCCCAGCGCCGGCCAGCTTCGCCGTGGCCAACTCACGGCGCAACGCCTCAATCGCCTCGGCCAGACCAACCTCATCCATGCCAACCCCCGTATGCGCAACGATGCTCATAGAACGGAAGGATCATGGCACGGGGGTCGCACTCCGCACCAGCTCGCGGATCCGACACGCCACCATTTGGCCGAGGTGCCGGCCGAGCCCGAAGACTTCGAATGCCTGAGCGCCGAACGCCGGCGACCTGCATGCCGTCGCCGAAGCCACGACCCACCTCGCGCACGCTCGAAGCCTGTCGTCATCGTCGAAGGTCGAAACCCGCAGAGCAGGGGCCAGAGCTCCGTGCCCACGACGTAATTCTCCTGCAGGGCTTGGCTTCCGGCGCCGGGTGGAACGCCGGCGCCAGGTTGCGGCCCACCAGCTACAGCGGGTAGCTAGTTGCTTCCAAGCTACCTGGGGCTCGAACCGCCGACCCGGATGGATGACCTGGGCATCTGTCGCCGAGTACGGCCTATACAGAGATAGATGGAACCTATTTCTACAGATCAAACGGTTCGTCACGCAGCGTGGTGGGGCGGGTGGGGCTCGAACCCACGACCGACGGATTATGAGTCCGCTGCTCTAACCGGCTGAGCTACCGCCCCCTGAGCCTGGTCCCCGGGCGTCCGACAGTGCTGGAGCGTCGAGTGCCTACAGCGTAGCGGGTGGGTTCGGGCGTGGTCCGGCCGCTCGGGCAGTGGCCCGCGCGGTCGGCGTGACGGCGCCCGCGACGGCACGGCACGGCCCCGGCGGATGGGATCGGCGGACGGGGCGAAGGCGACCAGGGGCTTGCGGGCCGGTGGGTCGCAGCAGGCGCAGACGGCGGGTTGAGGACGGATCCGCCGGCCGGTGCTCAGCGCCGTCCTCGCGCCAATGGCCGCGCTCACCGTCTCATCGGCCGGCTCTGGGACGCCGGACCCCAGCGGGTCCGAACAATCCCGCCACTCGCTTATGAATCCGCTGGTCCGGACGCTCCGTACCGGTTAGGGGGCGTTAGCCTGGCACGAGGCCACGCCGTCGGGTGTCGCGGTCGGGTGTCGCAGGCGGTCGGGTGTCGCAGTGGGCGGGGAACGAGGGGAGATGAGGGTGAGCAGAGGCGGCGCGGTGCGACCGAGCGCCCAGCGGACGCGCGAGCGGCTGCTGCTCGAGGCCGCCCGCATGTTCGCCACCCGCGGGTTCCACGGGACGTCCATCGACGACCTCGGCGCCGCGTCCGGCATCAGCGGGCCGTCCGTGTACAAGCACTTCGGCAGCAAGGACGAGGTGCTCGCCGAGCTGCTGATCGACATCGGGCAGCGGATGCTCGACAGCGGGCAGGCCGTCGTCGCGGCCGCGAGCGACGACGCGGACGCGCTGCGCCAGCTCATCGCCGGTCACGCCGGTTTCGCCACCAGCGAGCCCGACCTGATCAGGGTGCACGACCGGGACATGGCGAACCTCTCGGCCGAGGCGGCCCACCAGGTCAGGTCCCGGCAGCTCGCCTACACCCGGCTGTGGGTGACGCCCCTGCGCGCCCTGCGGCCCGGTCTCACCGAACGGCAGGCCCAGATCGAAGTGCATGCGATCTTCGGGCTGCTGAACTCGACGAAGTACAGCGACATCGGGATCGCGGCGCGCACCCGGCTGATCGGGATGGCCGAGCGCGCGCTCGCGCTGTCCGCCTGACGGTCCGCACGAAGCGGGTGACGAGTGATGGGTAACGGGTGACGGGTGAGGGTGACCGCCACTAGCCCGAGGTTCGACGACCGGTGGGCGGGGCAGCGACGGTGGCCCCGACGTCGGGGACGGTGACCCCGACGTTGTCGAACAGGTGCGTGCCGGTGAAGTCGGCGGACACCAGCAGCCGCAGTTCACCGGCCAGCGGGTCGACCCGGGCGAGCGTGGCCGCGTCGACCACCTCGGCGTAGTCGACCGGCGCCACCGCCGAGATCCGCCGCCGCAGCAGGGACCGGATCGCCGCCGCGTCCCGTTCACCCGCCTCGACGGCGGCCGCGGCCCCCGTCAGCGCCGCGTACAGCGTGGGTGCGGCGGCCCGGTCCGCGGCGGACAGCCGGCTGTTGCGGCTGGCGGCGCACAGGCCGTCGGCGAGCCGGACGACGGGGCACGCGACGATCTCGGCCCGGATCGACAGGTCCACGACCATGCGGCGCAGCACCGTCAGCGGCACCCAGTCCTTCTCACCCGTGTACGCCCGGCACGGGCCGACGATGTTGTAGTACTTCGCCAGCGCCGTGGCCGCCATCCGCATGAACGACGGGTCCTCGGCGTTCTCCCACGGCGCGGCCAGCTCGTCGGCCGGCACGACGGCCGTGCGCACCGGGAGTTCGGGGTACATCTCGGCCACGGCCGGGCGGAACACCAGGTTCACCCCGGCGTCGAAGGCGAGGGCGGCGTCGGCGTCGAAGTCCCGGTCGTAGGCGGGGACCGCGTCGGAGGTCACGCCGGGGACCGGGGCCAGGAACAGCGGCATGATCGACAGGTCGCACTCGGCGGCCATCCGACGGATCACCGACAGGTGCCCCTCGTGCAGGGCGCCGCTCGTCCCGAAGAAGCCCACCCGCCCACCGGCGGCGCGTACCGCGTCCGCCACCGCCCGCACCTCGGCGATCGTGGTGACCGTGCCGCTCCCGCTCATGGCGCTCCCGCTCACGGCGCCGCCTCGCCCAGGACGGTGTCACTCGACGTGATCATGGGCAGGTCCAGCACGGAGACGCAGCCGGGCGGCGCGGCGACCAGGGCGGCGAGCACGTTGATCGCCCGGGCCGCGTTGAGCTGGGCGTTCGCCGCCGCCGCCGCGGTCCCCGCCGGCCAGCTCAGGGTGGCGACCAACGGCGGGGAGGCGTCGAGTTCCACCGTCCACGCCGGCTCCCGCTCGGTCTCTCGCCAGCCCGCGCCGAGCCCGAGCACGGCGGTCTGCTCGTTGGTGATCGTCAGGTAGGCGGCCGGTCCGCTGTAGGCGGTCCAGGTCCAGCGGACCCCGGCGACCGTGCCCGCCTCGACGGTGAGGCCGCTGCCGGGCAGCGTCACGGTCGCGGCGGCCAGTGCGGTCCGCTTGGCCGTCTGCTCGATCCGGGTGAACGGGACGCGCAGCGCCGCGGCCACCATCCTGGCCGAGGACGTCATCAGCCACAGCCAGCCGGCGTCCAGCGCCGCGGCGCTCGCGGTCTCGCCGGGTGGCAGCCCGAGGCCCAGCCCGTCGCGAAGCTGCGCGGCGGACGGGTAGTGCGCCACGTGGTTGCGCTGGACGGCGTCGATGTGCCGCACGGAGCCGGTGTAGCCGGTGAGGAAGATCGGCAGGACGTCGCTGATCAGCCCCGGGATGTTGCCGCCGGCGGCGAACGTCGAGCCGCCCGCGCGGCAGGCCTCGGCCAGCAGGGCCTGTTCCGGTTCGCCGTCGAGGAAGTAGCCGCCGAGCCCGGTGTAGACGTTGATGCCGGCGGCGAGCAGCCGGGCGATCGACTCCGGGTCGTAGCCCTGCGCGCTCCAGATCGCCGCGTCGGGAGCCAGCGCGATCACGTCGTCGAGGCTGCGGGTGGTGGTGATGCCCAGCGGGGGAATGCCCACCACGTCACCCGCGTCGCGACCGGCCTTCTCCTCGCCGTGGACCAGGACCCCGACCAGCTTCATCCGCGGATGGCGGGCCAGCCGGCGGACGATCTCGGCGCCGACCCCGCCGGTGAAGCACTGCACGACCCTGATCATCGCAGCGCCACCACCTGGGCGTCGGTGGCCTTGCCGGCGTCGAACCGTTCGAAGATGTTGCTGCTCGAGCACACCGAGACCAGCGGCGGGAGCGCCGTGCCGTCGCAGGTGAAGGTGATCCCGTGCCCGATCGGCAGCGGCACGTTCTTCGCGCTCTTCACCGCCGCGATGACGGCGGCGGGGCTGATGTCGCCCCGGATTCCCTGGGCCGCCCGGATGAACGACATCATGCCCTGGTAGCCGATGCCGGCGTAGCCGCCCGTCGGGGTGTCCGGCGCGTACCTGGCCATGATCGCGTCGTAGCGGCGCACCTCGGGATCATCCTTGCTGATCACGTCGTACGGGGTGGCGACCTGGGTGCCGTCGATGGCGGAGCCGACCGCGTCCAGGACGCTGCGTTCCACGCAGGGCTGGGTGATCAGCCTGTCGGCGCTGGTGCCGACGGTCGCCAGGGCCTTGATGACGCTGATGCACACCGTCGACTCGCCGATGACGGCGACCGCGTCGGGCTTGCGCCGCAGCGCCGCGCTGACGATCGGGGTGGCGTCCGGGGTCCCGGCCGGGACGGTGGCGACCGTGAAGTCCACCCCGGCGGCCTTGAACGCCGGCGCCCCGAGCTGCTGGGCGGCGCCGATCGCGGACGGCGAGTCGATGACGAACGCGGTGAACGATCGGTAGCCCTTGTCCTTGGCGTACTTCGCCCACGCGCGCAGGATCGAGGGGAAGCCGCCCGTCCAGACGAACGAGGCGGCCGACGTCAGCTCGGGTGCCGTCGCTCCGTTGGCGGTGATGTACGGGATGCCGGCCCCGGTCACGATCGGCGCGATCGTCGCGCCCAGGCCCGTCGAGGTCACGACCAGCGCGTCCGCTTTCGCCTCGACCACCTTGTTGGCGCAGGTCCGGGCGGTGGCGACCTCCTCCCTCGTCGGGCAGGTCAGCACGATGTCGATCCGGTGCCCGCCGATGCCGCCGAGGTTGTCGTTCGCGTAGCTGACCGCCGCCTTGGCCGCCGCGGTCGTCTCGGGCTGGCTGATCGCCGCCCCGCCCTCGTTCGTGATGATCGCGACGCGTACCGGCGCCGACGCCGACGTCTTCGTGCCCGGAAAGAGGCTCGGGTCGGCCGACACGGCCGCTGCGCCCGCGGCGGAACCGCTCGATCCGCAGGCGGCCGTCGTCAGGACGAGCGCGGAGAGCACCGTAGCGGCCAGCGCGCGCGGGGCAAGGCCCGCGCAGCGTAACGGGATGATCGACATCGTCGGTCCTTTGCCTCGGAGGCGGGGTCCTCCGCCGGGCGGTCGGCCTGTGCCGGACGTCACAGCGGTGATCCAGGAAGGTAGAGCCCCACGCCGCCCAAGTCAACGTTCGTTAGCCAGCGACCTCGCGAATCATCACATCAGCACTGTCTCATCGGGTGTGGAACTCGCTGATTGACCACAGGAGTGAACGAGCGTTAGCCTCCTCTTCGCACCCGTCCCATCCCGTTTCGTTCCGTCCAGTTCCGCCCCGCATCGCATCCGCCCCGCCCCGCATCGCATCGCATCGCATCGCATCGGAGCAGGCCATGAGCGTCGGCATCGCCAGTGCCGTGGACACCTTCGCGACCGCGCAGCTGGAGACCATCCCCCCGGGGAGGCACGACGTGGTCGTCGCGGTCGGCGCCAGCGGGATCTGCGCCAGCGACTTCAGCGTGCTCGCCGGCCGGCTGCCCTTCGAGCTGCCGTTGGCGCTCGGGCACGAGCTGGCCGGCTGGGTGGTCGAGGTCGGCGCGGACGTCAGCGCACCCGCCACCCGCCACCCGTCGGCGGAACGCGCCGGACCCGGACGCGCCGGTTGGCCGCATCCGCCGTGAGCACCCGAAAGGCTGACATGACCCTCTCCGGCAAGACCGCGCTCGTCACCGGTGCCGGCCGTGGCATCGGCCGTGCCATCGCCCGTCGGCTCGCCCGCGACGGTGCGGCCGTCATCGTGAACTACTCGGCCAGCGCCGAGCTGGCCGCCAGCCTGGTCAAGGAGATCGAGGCGGCCGGCGGTGACGCCTGGGCGGAGCAGGCCGACGTCGCCGATCTGGTCCAGATCGACGATCTGTTCACGCGGATCCGGGCCCGCACCGATCGCGTCGACGTGCTCGTCAACAACGCCGGACGCGGGGCCGGCGGCATGCCGACGCTGACGGCGACGACGCCGGCGATCTACGACTCCACGTTCGGTCTCAACGCCCGCGGCCTGTTCTTCGTGACGCAGCGGGCGGTCGAGCTCATGCCCGACGGCGGGCGCGTCATCAGCATCGGTAGTGGCAGCTCGTCGACCCGCCAACCCGGACTGTCGGCGTACGCGGGCAGCAAGGCGGCGATCGAGGCCTTCACCCGCGTCTGGGCCACCGAGCTGGCCCCCCGCCAGGTGACGGTGAACGCGGTGGTCCCCGGCATCGTGGACACCGACCTGATCCGCAACGGGATGACCCCGCAGCTCGCCGAGCACTACGGCAGCCTTGTCCCGCTCGGCCGACTCGGCCAGCCCGACGACATCGCCGACGTGGTGGCCTTCCTCGCCGGCGACGACGCCCGCTGGATCACCGGCCAGTGCGTGACGGCCAGCGGCGGCGCCTGACCGGCGACCCGGACCAGCAGCCCCCTTCCACCGCCCCCCTTCCACCGCCCGCCATCCACCGCCCGCCATCCACCGCCCGCCGCCCGCCATCGCAGTCAGGAGCGCCGTCGTGCACGTCACCGTCGAGTTCCCCGTTTCGGACCCGCACTACAGCCCCGAGCTGGTGACCGCGGCGGGGGTCACCCGGGTGGTCCAGACGGCCGAGCGGCTGGGCTACGCGGCGGTCGCCTTCACCGAACACCCGGCGCCGTCGCTGAAGTGGCTCAGGTCGGGCGGGCACGAGGCGCTCGACGTCGTCCCGGCGCTGGCGTTCTGCGCCGCCGCGACGACCCGGCTTCGCCTCATGACGTACCTGCTGGTGCTGCCCTACCGCAATCCGCTGCTCACGGCCCGGGCGGCGGCGACCCTGGACATCCTGTCCGAGGGCAGGCTGACCGTCGTCGCCGGAACCGGCTACCTGCGTTCGGAGTTCCGGGCCCTGGGCGTGGACTTCGACGAGCGCAACCTGCTGTTCGACGAGGCGC
This sequence comes from Frankia sp. AiPs1, assembly GCF_023716945.1. Taxonomy (GTDB): domain Bacteria; phylum Actinomycetota; class Actinomycetes; order Frankiales; family Frankiaceae; genus Frankia. The sequence continues at coordinate 100,751 of NZ_JAMQQF010000001.1, forward strand.
TCGAGGTGCTGCGGGGCGTGTGGAGCCGATCCCCCTTCGACTACGACGGCCGGCACTTCACCGCCGCCTCGGTCGCCGCGCTCCCGATGCCCGTCACGCCGGGCGGTCCGCCGATCTGGGTCGGCGGCAACAGTGCCGTGGCCCGGCGCCGGGCGGCCCGGGTGCAGGGCTGGAGTCCCCTGATGATCCCCGACGCGATCGCCGGCCCGACGCGCATGCCCGCCATGACGACGTTCGCCCAGCTCAGGTCGGCGGTGGCGGAGATCAACGACCTCGCTTCGAGGGAGCGGGGACGGGACGTCACCATCGACGTCCAGCTCCAGTCCCTGCAGAGCGCCTGGCTGCAGGACCCGAACGGCTCCCCCGACGAGCACCGGGACTTCCTCGGCCAGGCCGGGCAGGCGGGGGCGACCTGGTTCGTCGTGCAGCCCCCCGGGCACAGCGTGGCGGCCTGCGTCGAGGCCCTCGAACGCTACGCCGACGTCGTCGACCTCACGGCTGAGCTGTAGGGGGCTGCCGTGGCGGGTCGCCCCTGGGGGCGGTGACGACCTCGCGGTGTGGTGGGTGACGACCTCGCGGTGTGGTGGTGACGTTGCTTCCCGAGACGCCGAGGGCTATACAGGGATTAGCACTCGGCAAGGTCGAGTGCCAACCTCTGGCGCGACGGGTGCCTGGGCCCACGACTCGGCCCTACGTTTTCGTTGCTTGGCCCCGCTGGCGGCCGGCACTCCTCCCCGCAGGCATGAGCCTCAGGAGGATCTATCGCATTATCGCCGAGCACAGCGCATCCACGCCGAGCACAGCACTCGCGTGCCCGCCGGCCGACTCGGTGTCGGCACCTGACCGGAAGGTGGGCCTCTGTGCCCCTCCGCTACGGCTTTCTCAGCACCTATCCCCCGACCCAGTGCGGCCTCGCCACCTTCACGGCCGCCCTTCTGGACGAGCTGGCCAGCCCGGTGCCCGGCGCCGCCAGCGGGGTGGTCCGGCTGCTCGACGCGCCCGCGGGGCCCGGACCACGGCCAGCCGCCGTCGTCGGCGACCTGGTGGCCGGGGCCCAGGGCGGCCCGCGTCGCGCGGCGCGGCTGCTGAACGGCTTCGACGTCGCGGTCGTGCAGCACGAGTACGGGGTCTACGGCGGCCCGGACGGCGACGAGGTGCTCGAGGTGCTCGACAACCTCGAGGTGCCGGTGGTGGTCGTCCTGCACACCGTGCTCGTGCGCCCGACCCCGCACCAGCGCAAGGTCCTGGAGGCGCTGGTCGCGTCCGCGGACGCGGTCGTCGTGATGACCGAGACCGCGCGGGCCCGGCTGGTCGACGGATACCGGGCTCACCCGCACCTGGTCTCGGTCATCCCCCACGGCGCGGCCGAGAACCGCCGCGCCGCGCCCGCACGCTCCGCCCGGCCGACCGTCCTCACCTGGGGTCTGCTCGGCCCGGGCAAAGGCATCGAATGGGGCATCGCGGCGATGGCGGAGCTGGCCGACCTCGACCCGGCTCCGCGCTACCTCGTCGCGGGCCTGACCCATCCCAAGGTGCTCGCCCGGGAGGGCGAGGCGTACCGCGAGGGACTTGCCGCGCTGGCCGGTCGGCTCGGCGTAACCGATTCGGTGGCCTTCGACCACCGCTATCTCGACCCGGGCACCCTCGCCGAGCTCGTGAGCGGCGCCGACGTCGTCCTGCTCCCCTACGACTCCGTCGACCAGGTCACCTCCGGCATCCTCATCGAGGCGGTCGCGGCGCTGCGGCCCGTCGTCGCCACCCGCTTCCCGCACGCGGTCGAGCTGCTCGGCGACGGCACCGGCCTGCTCGTGCCCCACGGTGACGTGGCGGCGATCGCGGCGGCGGTGCGCAGCATCATCACCGACGACGGCGTCGTGCGAGGGCTGGCAAGCGCCACCGCCGCTCACGCACCCGAGCTGCTGTGGCCGGCGGTGGCGCAGCGCTACCGCCGGCTGGCCGCCGGGTTGGCCGCCCGCACCGGGAGCAGGCCCGGCGTCGCGCCCGTGGCCCAGCGGGCCCCCGCGACGGCGACCCCATCCGTCACGGCAGCCCCACCTGTCCCGGCAGCCCCACCCGTCACGGCAACAGCGCCCGTCACGGCAGCCTCACCCGTCCCGGCAACAGCGCCCGCGACGGCGGGCCGGTGACGACCACGATCTCGTTCAACCACCTACTCCGGCTCAGCGACGACATCGGCCTGTTCGAGCACGCCCTCGGCACGATTCCACGCCGGGAGTACGGGTACTGCGTGGACGACGTTGCTCGCGGGCTGGTCGTCCTCTCCCGCGAGCCGTCGCCGCCGCTGGAGCTCATCCGCCTGCTCGAGCGCTATCTCACCTTCGTGCTGGCGGCGCAGGCGCCGGACGGAGCCATCGTCAACCGGCGCGACGCCGACGGTCGCTGGCTCGACAACCCCGAGGTCGGCGACTGCTGGGGCCGCGCCCTGTGGGGGCTGGGTACCGCGGCGGCACTGGCACCCACCGCGCGGCTGCGGGCGCTGGCCCGCGACGGGTTTCATGCCAGCGCCACCCGACGTTCCCCCTGGCCGCGGGCCATGACGTTCGCCGCCCTCGGCGCCGGCGAGATGCTGCTCGCCCACCCGGACGACACCGGGGCCCGTGCCCTGCTCACGGATGCCGTCGCCGCGATCGGCCCGATCAGCGACGATCCCGCGTGGCCGTGGCCCGAGCCCACGCTGCGCTACGCCAACGCGGCGGTGCCGGAGGCGCTGATCCTCGCCGGCATCTGCCTGCCCGACTCCGTGGCGCTCGCGAACGGATCACGGCTGCTGGCCTGGCTGCTCCACGTGGAGACCCGGGGCGGGACGCTGTCCCCGACCCCCGTCGACGGCCGGCGCCCCCGCGGTGATCGCAGGCCCGGCTTCGACCAGCAACCCATCGAGGCCGCGGCCATCGCGGACGCCTGCGCGCGGGCCTATGCCGCGACCGGCCGCAACCGGTGGCTCACCGGCCTCGACCGGGCGCACGGATGGTTCCTCGGTGACAACGACAACGGCACCCCGCTGATCGACGTCGCGACCGGCGGTTGCCACGACGGCCTCGAACCCGAGGGATGCAACGCCAACCAGGGCGCGGAGTCGACCCTCGCCCTGCTCTCGACCGCGCAGCACGCTCGCCGCCTGCTCGCGCCAAGGACTCCGTGACCGGCGAGTCGGACACCGGCGAGTCGGACACCAGCGAACCCGACACCGGCGAATCCGACACCGGCGAATCCGACACCGTGAGCCGGACGCCGTGACCCTTGAGTCCGACCTGGTTACCCGGCATCCACTGATACTGACCGCGGACCCCGGCAGGGTCATCGCGAAGCTGTTCCTCCCCGGCGAGGAGGGCAGCGAGGTGCACTCCCGGGCCGCGGGCATCGTGGCCAGAGTGCTCGCGTTGAGCGACGACGAGGTCGCCGGCCTCGTCGCCGCCCTGCTCGACCGGTTCGGGCCCCGGCACCGGGACTACCGAGACATCCTGACGCGACACGCCGCGATCGTGGCACCTCGGGTCCCCACCCAGGCGGAGCTGTCGCCGGCGCGCTCGCTGCTACTCGGCGCGTGCTTCACCGCCGAGTACGCGGTGGAGGGCGCGGCCGTCACCAATCCCTCGGCCGTCGCGCACCCCGACCAGTCGGACCTTCCGCCCGGCGCGCTGCGGCTGGCGCTGAGCCTGCGTGCCGTCGGCGAGGGGCACCTGTCGTCGATCGGCTTCGCGGTCGCCGTGATCGGCCCTGGCCCGGCGGTGCGGTTGGAGCCGCGCAGCGGCCCGCTCACCACCGGCGTGGCCGTGCCGGTCACCTGGGCGCACGGTCGGCTGCGTGCCCTGCTCACCGACCACGGCCTCGACGACGAGGTGACGCGTTCGGTCCTCGACGCCCTCGACCGGAGCCTGGCCGACGGTGACCTCGAACAGGCCTTCGCCAGCATGCCCGCGGATCTCCTGCGCCGTCCCCAGGCCGCCGGCATCCTGGCCGGGATCCGGTCCGTCGCCGGAACGCTGCGCAGAATCGAGTTCCCGGCGGACAGCGGTCTCGCGCAGCGGGTGCTGTGGCCCACCGTCGCCAGCGAGAGCAACGGAATGGAGGACGCGCGGTTCGTCCGTTTCACCGCGCCGGACGGGACCGTCGACTATCGGGCGACCTACACCGCCTATGACGGCACCGAAATCCGGCCGAGGCTGCTCACCAGCCCCGACCTGCGAACGTTCACGACGTCCCCGCTCATCGGCCCGGCAGCGCGGAACAAGGGGATGGCGTTGTTCCCCCGGCTCGTCGGCGGCCGTCACCTCGCGCTCTGCCGATCCGACGGGCAGACCACCGGTCTGACGGCCTCCGCTGACGGGCTGGTCTGGGAGCCGTTCCGCCCGATCCACGAGCCGACGGCGACCTTCGAACTCATCCAGGTCGGCAACTGCGGTTCGCCCATCGAGACCGCGGCGGGCTGGCTCGTGCTCACCCACGGGGTCGGGCCGATGCGCACCTATTCGATGGGTGCGATCCTGCTCGATCTGGCGGACCCGGCCACGGTGATCGCGGCGCTGCCCGAGCCGCTGCTCACCCCGATCGCGACCGAGGCCGAGGGCTACGTCCCCAACGTCGTCTACTCCTGCGGCGGCCTGGTCCACGACGGCCGGTTGTGGTTGCCCCACGGGATCGGTGACTCCCGGGTCGGGATGGCGAGCGTGCCCGTCGATGCCCTGCTCGCCCGGATGACCCCCCGGGCCTGACCCCGAACCCCGAACCGGGGAACCTGTCAGCCGAGGAGGCGTTCGTAGACGGCGAGGTAGTCGGTGACCATCCGAGCTGTCGAGAACCGTCGACTCGCCGTCGCCCGGCAGGCCGCCCGGTCGAGGCCGGCGGCCCGACCCACCGCGGCCGCCGCGGCCACCGGGCCGTCGACCAGGAACCCGGTCACCGCCTCGTCGACGATCTCCGGCATGGCCCCGCGTGGGTAGGTGACGACCGGCGTACCGCAGGCCATCGCCTCCACGACCGCGAGGCCGAACGGCTCGTCGAACGCGATCGGATGGAGCAGCGCCGCGGCGGAACCCAGCACCTCGGCCCGCCGGGACGGCCCCACCGGCCCGAGATAGCTCACGGCGTCTCCGTCGACGTGGGGCAGCACCTGCTCCGCGAAGTAGCGCTCGTCCTGGACGATCCCGCAGATCGCCAGCCGCCGGCCGGCCATCCGCGCGATCTCGATGGCCGCCGCGGTGCCCTTGTCGGGATGGATCCGGCCGAGTACCACCAGATCCTCCCCGCCGGCCGCCGAGAACGGCAGGGCCGCCAGATCGATGCCGTGGTGCACCGTCGCGACATAGTCCAGTTCCGGGCTGCGATCGGCGTCGGAGATGGACACGTAGGCGGAGGCCGCCCGGCGGTAGGCGGGGATGATGCGCGGGTCCGAGAATCCGTGGACCGTCGTGACCATCGGGGCCCGGACATGTGCCGCGAACGCCAACGGCAGCCAGTCGAGATGACTGTGCACGAGGTCGAACTCGGCGGAGCGGGCCAGCGCATGGGACACGTGCAACGCCTCCCACACCCGGCCGTCGAGCGCTGGGTCCTCGGCGTACCCGTGCGGGCAGACGCCGTCCAGCTTCCCGGCCGTGCGCGAGTCCAACGTTGCGAACAGGGTGACATCGACGCCGCGCGCCACCAGGCCCTCCGCGAGGTGGCTGGCGATCTGCTCCCACGGGCCGTAATGCCGCGGCGGGGTGCGCCACGCCACCGGCGCCAGCATCGCGACCTTCACACCGCGCCCCGCATCGTCCTGTCCATCACCCTGTCGATCTTCCTGTCGATTGCCCTGTCGATCACCATGCGCAGCCGCCTCGAAGCCGGGGGTGTCCGTGGACCATGCGCGAACAGTACTGAGACCGTGTGGGTACCGGACAGCAGGTCCGCGTGGCCGCGCCCGGCGGGGTTGCTGCGCCGGGCGAGGTTGCTGCGCCGGGCGAGGTGGAGCCGTCCTTGCCGGGATGTGGTGCAGCGAACACCGCGCGGGGAACACGGAGCGGTCTGGCTAGAGTTACGCCTGCCGTACGAGGAGCCACACATACCCAGGGAGCACACGCATGACCTCTGCCGTCGAGAGCATCGAGGCGACGGGCGTTCCCAGCCTCGACGAGGCGGGCCGCGCCCTGCTGTTCACCGAGGCGCGGACGGCGAACGCCTTCGCGGACACCCCGATCAGCGACGAGCAGCTCGCTGGCATCTGGGAGCTCACCCGGTGGGCGCCGACCAGCGCCAACCTGCAGCCGCTGCGGGTGACCTTCGTGCGCACGCCCGAGGGCAAGGAGCGGCTGCTGCCGCTGATGGCCGAGGGCAACCGGGTCAAGACCGCCTCGGCGCCCGTCACCGCCATCCTCGCCGTCGACTCGCGCTTCCACGAGCACGCCCCCACGCTGCTGCCGATCCGGCCGCAGATGCGCGACGCCCTCGAGGCGGACGAGGCCACCCGTAGCGCCATGACCCAGGTCAACGGGCCGCTGCAGGCGGGCTACTTCATCCTCGCCATCCGCGCCCAGGGCCTGGTGGCCGGGCCGATGGCCGGCTTCGACGCCGCGGCGATCGACGCCGAGTTCTTCCCGGAAGGCCGCTGGAAGTCCCTGCTCGTCATCAACATCGGCCACCCCGGCGAGAACCCCTGGTTCGACCGGCTCCCCCGGCTCGACCCCGCCGACGTCGTCCGCTGGGCCTGACCCCCGACACGAGCCGAGGAAGGCCAGGGTCGAACGTCTCCGCACGATCACCGACGGCCACGTCGTCCCCCGGTGACGAGCCGTCGGTGATCTTTCGCGTCGACCACTCCGGACCACTCGTTGCCAGTGGGCGCCTGCTGCGCGACCAATCCTGGGGATGACTACCCCGGAGCCTCGTCCGTGGTGATGGAGACGAGTGAGGTGTACGCGACGACGTTGGACTGATAGCTGCGGGTCCGGGTGTCGAACACCCCTCCACAGGTGACGAGTTGCAGCGCACTGTAGCCATGCGATCCGTATACCTGGCGTGCCGGAAACTGTCGTTTCGAATACATTCTCACCGCACTGACCTCGAAGTGCGCGATCGCACCGTCGGCCAAGGTCACGTCGACCCGGTCACCCGCCTTCAGGTGTCGAAGCCGGAAGAACACCGCCGGACCGCTGCGTGAGTCGACGTGCCCCAGGATGACCGCCGAGCCCACCTGCCCAGGCGAGGGTCCGAGCCGAAACCAGCCCGGTTCCTGAAAATCGGTGGGCACCTCCACCGTGCGATCGGGATTGAGCCCCAGCGCAGACACCGGAACCCTCACTCCGATCGCCGGGATACGCAACGCGACCGGATTCGAGCGGACCGCTGTACTCACGGCCCGCCGTCCGTCCGCCCTGTCCTCGGCCGCGGGCGGCGGTGCGGCCGAGGATTCCTCCGGGCCTTCCAGGACGGTTCGATGGCCGCGCAGGCCAGCTTCGAGACTCCCTCCCGCGATGAGCAGGAGCACAGCGGCGAGTGCCCACCAGCGCCACGCCCGGCGCCGAGTGGCCTCGGTCGCCCGGGCGGAGATCATTCATCGCCGTCCTGCCTACCGCCGATCGCCCTGTCCTGGCTCCAACCGTCATCGATAAGAAGCTCACGGCGCCGTCGGCTGGCGAACCCGATCGCGAGGCCGGCTCCCATCACGGCCATCGCGCCGATGGCCAACTGCGTGCGGCCACTCGTGTAGGTCGCTCCCCCTGCACCCGTCTCCGGATGCCCCGCGGGGATGACCTCACCACCGGTGCCACCGCCTCCAGCCCCAGCACCTCCGGCCCCGATGCCGCCAACCACACCGCCACCGACTCCGGCACCGCCTATCCCGCCACCGCCACCGCCGGGCCCACCGCCACCGGAGCCACCGGGACCACCGGGACCACCGGGACCACCGGGACCACCGGGACCGAAGATCTCACCGATATCTCCGAGATCGAATCCGCCACCGCCGAAGCCGCCGCCCCTCGGCCTTGTCGGGGTCGGACTAATCGATGGACTTGGCGTGATCGTGGGCGTCATCGTCGGCGTGACCGTCGGCGTCACCGTCGGAATCACGGTCGGCGTCACCGTCGGAATCACCGTCGGCGTGACCGTCGGAATCACGGTCGGC
>NZ_JAMQQF010000001.1:108975-128115 GCF_023716945.1 Frankia sp. AiPs1
GTCACCGTCGGAATCACGGTCGGCGTCACCGTCGGAGTCACGGTCGGCGTGACCGTCGGCGTCACCGTCGGCGTCACCGTCGGAATCACGGTCGGCGTGACCGTCGGAGTCACGGTCGGCGTGACCGTCGGCGTCACCGTCGGAATCACGGTCGGCGTCACCGTCGGAGTCACGGTCGGCGTGACCGTCGGCGTCACCGTCGGCGTCACGGTCGGCGTGACCGTCGGCGTGACCGTCGGCGTGACCGTCGGCGTGACCGTTGGAGTCACCGTCGGCGTGACCGTTGGAGTCACCGTCGGAGTCGGGGTTGGGGTCGGCGGGGGAAGGCACCCCCAACGCGTGGCCGTGTTGGTGTCCAGACTGACCTGGCCGTTGCGAGCCAGGACCCGGCCGGCGATGGTGGATCCGGTTTGCACCGTAACCGATGTCAACGCCAGGATGTTGCCGACGAATGTGGTGTTGGTTCCCAGGGTCGCCGAACTTCCGACCTGCCAGAAGACGTTGCAGGGCCGGGCGCCGTTGACAAGTGCGACGGTGCTGTTCGGTGCGGTGATCAAGGTCGATCCCGCCTGGAAGATGAACACCGCGTTCGGATCGTTCTGTGCATCCAAAGTGACCGTGCCGGTCAGGCCCATGGCGGCAGCCGTGTTGTACACACCTTGGACCAGGGTCTGGCCACCGAGATCACTGGGCGCGGCGATGGCCGGTGTCCGCCCAGCCGCATCGTTGTAGGCCGTGGTGAGGTCCGACTGGGCCTGGAGGGCGACAGCATCAGCCACATGCCGGGTGCCGTTGATCACGGCGCCCGGAGGGAATCCGGTCACCGCCGTTCCGGGACTCAGGCCCAGATCGCCCGAGATGACCGAGGGTCCGGTGTTGGTGATGGTTGCGCCCGCCAGAACCGCGAATGACGTGGCGGTTCCCAACCCGACGACAGGCTGCGCCGCCGATGCCGCCGGTGTTCCGACGAGTCCGGTCAAGAATATTACGACGAGCGCGGTTCCGGCAGCAAGTACTGTAGCGAGCCATCCGCGTACAAACCCTGTGCTAGGTGTACCGATCACAGATGTCCCCTTACCGACAGACCCGCCGCTCCGCCGGCAGACTCTCACGGCGAATAGCCAAGTTATTGCAGCTCGACTACCAGGCGGCGTGTCTTACGGATCAGGAAGCCAGGAATTTCCTGGATACAGGAGAAATAGGAATGTGACGGTGAAGGCGAATGGCCGCGGCTCCGACGCCCGGCAGACAATCGACACCTTCCGGCGACAACATGCATAGATGGCGACCGGCAGTGAAACGGTCGACAGGGTCCGACCTGGACTCGGCGTTTCACCCGCACATCGGCGAGGGTCACCCGCGGCTCGGGCCTGGCTTCCCTCGCGGAGATCATCGCGTCGCCGGAATCCCGCGTAACCGCCAGTTGGCTGGCCAGGAGGTCCTTGTCCGCCGGTGCCGCCGAGGCATCCGTTCGTACACCCAGGCGAGCTCGTAGCGCCGGTGATCGTGTCGGGGTGCCTCGGCCGGCCGACCGAGGCACCCCCTTGATCACTTCTTCGATTGCCGCAGCGCCGAGATCACGTCTTCTTCGACTGTGCAGCGGCCGCGGGGTAGCGGGCCAGGGTGGTTTGCTGGCCGGCCGGCGGGGGCGTCGTCGCCGGGTCGTAGAACGGCGAGAACGCACGGGCGAGCCGGCGAAGGTTCGCCGCACCGAGTTTCCTGGCCGTGGCCGCCTCCCGCTCCTCGGACTGCCGGCGCTGCTCGGCCGTCATCCCACGGCGGTCGGTGTCCAGCAGGTATGTCCGCAGCGGTGCGGTGCGCCGGTTCAGATGCCGGGAGGCGGTGACGATGCCCCGGGCCCGGTACAACCACGCGAACAGCCGGGGGCGGCCGTAGAGGCGGTGATAGACGCGGTTGACCACCGTGCGGTGCTCGTACTCCTCGGCGAGATGCCACTTCCACAGGTCGACCGCCGGTGACGGCGCGGCGCCGAGTTCGGTCTCCATCAGGCCGTCGACCCACAGCTCCGCGCCGGTCGAGCCGATGGTCTCGAAGCCCTCGCAGTAGGCGAGCAGCCAGCGCAGCGACCTGGTCCGCAGGAAGTGCTCGTAGTCCCGTTCCAGGACGGCCTCGTAGGCGGTCATGGCCGGATAGCCGCCGTCGCGGACCATCACGTTGAACGCCCGGTGCAGCCGGTAGTGCTGGCCCTCCTGCCGGTTGAACAGGTCGATGTCGCGCAACAGCTCGGCGTCGGCCTGCGGATCCAGCTCCTCCACCGCGCGGCGCATCACCTTGATGAGGAACGGCTCGACGTAGGCCGGGATGATGCCCTGCGCGTTCACGAGATGGACGGCCTCCAGGTTCGCGCCCCAGCGCGGGGAGACGTCGGTGAAGTCGAATTCCGGTAAACGGACACGCATACCAACACCAGATCCTTCCGAGCACGGACGGTACGACCCGGGAGCGACCGTGGTCTCACCGCCCGCTCCGCCGCCAATGATCCGACACTCGGCGGCCGTGGGAGAAGGATCTCGGCAAGGATCCCGGCGCAGAATCCCGTTGGGTGCCAGCGACCTCCCTGCCGGGTGCTCTGAATCCGACCCCCGTGAGGGTGGCCCTGCCTCTACCAGCCCCGGCCCTACCAGCCCCCGCCCCTACCAGCCCCGGCCGGGTCTTCCCGCACTCCACGCCGGAACCGAGGATGAGGGACCGGGCCTCGATGGTCCGCACCCGGCTCCGCGGGACCTCATCTGACCGCCGGGCCGGGGCCCGCAGCGGAGAGGAATGATTGCCGGTGACCAGCAAGAAGGTCCTGTTCGGGTTCGGCCTCGAGACCGGCGTCGGCGAGGTGGACGCCCTGCTCGCGCACGCGTCGCAGGCGGATCGCGACGGACTCGACCTGGTCACCCTCTCTGATCATCCGTACTTCGCCGACCGGCTGGACGCCTACTCGGTCCTGGGAGTAGTCCTGGGCCGGACGGCGCGGGTCACCGGGGCGGTGAACGTGACCAACGTGCCGAGCCGGCCCGCGCCGATGCTGGCCCGCGCCGTCACCGCGCTGTCCGCGCTGTCCGGCGGGCGCGTCGCGCTCGGGATCGGGGCGGGCGGGCTGTGGGACGACATGGCCCGGCTCGGCGTCCCCCGGCGTTCTCCGGCGCAGGCCGTCCGGGCGATGGAGGAGGCGATCCTCGTCGTGAAGGCACTCTGCGGTGGCGGCGACCCGGTGACCTTCGACGGCGAGTTCTACCAGGTCGCGGGCCTCGTTCCGGCGTCCGTCGCGGTCCCGCCGATCTGGACGGGGTCAGGCGGCCCGGCGTCGCTGGCGGTCACGGGCAGGCTCGCCGACGGCTGGCTGCCCGGCTACGCCGCCGACTGGCGCAGCGCGCGGGTGGCGCAGTCGCGCCCGCTCATCGACGCGGCGGCCGCGGCGGCCGGCCGGGATCCGGCGCAGATCGCGACCATCTACAACCTTCCCGGCCGCTTCACCTCGGCGCCGCTGGCCGCCACTCGCGACGACGCCGGCCGTTGGATCGGCGGTTCGGTCGCCCAGTGGGTCGACGAACTCACCACGGCCGTGCTGGCGACAGGCGCCGCCGGATTCGTCTACTTCCCGGTCCAGGACGGCACCCCGACGGACCTCGCCCTCGGTACCTGGGCGGGCGAGGTCGTGCCGGCAGTCCGCGAGGCGGTCGCCGGAACCTAGGAGGATCTCAACCGCGGCCGTACTCGGCGTCGGTCACGTGAGAGCCCCACGTGACCTCCGGGCCGTCGGCCGGGGCCTCCCAGATGGCGATGTGCGTCATGAAGTGGTCGGGCGCGGCGCCGTGCCAGTGCTCCTCGCCGGGCGGCGTGTAGAGCACGTCGCCGGGACGCATCACCACGACCTCGCCGCCGCGGGCCTGCACGTAGCCGACGCCTTCGGTGACGTAGAGGGTCTGGCCCACGGCATGGGAGTGCCAGGCCGTCCGGGCGCAGGGCGCGAAGCGCACCGTGTTGACGCGGACCCGGGAGGGTTCCTCGCCCCTGGCGACGACGTCGAACCACACGTCCCCGGTGAACACCTCCGCCGGCCCCTTGGTCGTGGGCTGCTTGGTCAGACGCTGCATGTGCCGCTCCTCGTGGCCTGGTGTGGCGGGTGGGGTCAGGACCGTCGGGCGGACCGATGCGCGGCGCCAGCCCGGCGGGATGCAACGCGAGGCGGTAGACATTGGCGCCGGGCCCGAGCAGGTCCGGCGCCGCGCCATCGGTGAGGATGGCGAACGCGTCGGCGCCGCGGGGGCGGCGCCGCCGAGCCAGTCGCTGGGCCTCCTTACTGCCCGCACGCGGCCGGTGGTTCAGGTGAGAATGGTGGTGAGGTCGGCGCAGGCGCGTGACAGGGCTGGCGCCGCGCGGCCGGCGAGATCGTCGCTCATGCGTACGGCCGGCCCCGACACGGACAGCGCCATCGGCGACATGCCGGGCACGGACACCGGCATCGCGACGCAGCGCACCCCGACCTCCATCTCGCCCTCGTCGAAGGCGTAGCCGCGGGCGCGGATGCCGGCCAGCTCGTCGAGCAGTGCGTCGACCTCGACGATGGTCGTGGCGGTGTGGGTGGACAGCGTCGAGCGGGTGAGGATCGAGCGGGCCTCGCCGTCGGAGAGGGTCGACAGCAGCGCCTTGCCGACGCCGGTGCAGTGCAGCGGGACCCGCCGGCCCACCTCGGTGAAGGTGCGCATCGAGTACACCCCGGGGGCCTGGGCGACGTACTCGGCCCGCTCGCCGGCCAGGACCGCAAGATTGGCCGACTCGCCGAGCCCGTCGGCGAGCGCGCGCAGGACCGGGGCGGCCCGCTCACCGAGCAAGGCGTTCGCGCCGGCGCCCAGCGGGACCAGCCGGGAACCCAGGCAGTACCGGCGGTCGGGCAGGCGGCGCAGGTAGCCGCGGATGGTGAGGGTCTGGACCAGCCGGTGGATGGTCGGCAGCGGCAGGCCGGTCGCCGCGGCCATCGCACTGATCGAACAGCCGCCCCCCGCCGCCTCCACCACCTCGAGGATGTCCAGGGCACGCTGGACCGACTGCACCGTTGCCGCACGCTGCTCGACCGGCATGTCCGCCCGCCTTCCTCTCACCTCGGGCCGCGGATCGGCCCCGGGCACCCGCGCATCGGCCCGCACTTCACCCACACGCGGCCTGCACGTGCCTGCGCTCTGCCCGCACCTGGCCTGCACTCTGCCTGAATGCGGCCTGAACGCGGCCTGCACACCGCTTGCACACCGACGTTCGCCTTGACCAAGACGGCGGCCCGCCCTACGTTCGTATCACGATACAGATTTCTTTTTCCGTATGGTGGAAGCTGGCAGGGTGCCCGGCGACGTCGCGTGGACCCTCCCCTCGGAAAGGCTGGCCCCTGTGACCGTGGAGGACGTCACCATCGCCGAGCTCGCCGAGCTGGTCGACGCGCTGCCCGCCGGGGTGGTCGTCACCGATCCGGACCTGCTCGAGAAGTACCGGCGTGACCGCGCGGCGGACCCGCTGGCGGGGCATCCGCTCGCGGCGGTGCGCGCGGAGTCGACCGAACACGTCCAGATCGCCGTCCGGTGGGCGGCCCGGCACCGCGTCGCGGTGGTCCCGCGGGGGGCGGGTACCGGGCTGTCCGGCGGATCCACCGCCGTCACCGGGGGCATCGTGCTGTCGACGGAGCGGATGCGCGCGATCCGCGTCGACCCGCTCACCCGGATCGCCGTCGTACAACCGGGCCTGCTCAACGCCGAGGTCAAGGCGGCGGCCGCGGCCCGAGGGCTGTGGTATCCGCCCGACCCGTCGTCGTTCGAGATCTGTTCCATCGGGGGCAACGTCGCGACGAACGCCGGCGGACTGTGCTGCGTGAAGTACGGCGTCACGACCGACTACGTGCTCGGGCTGGAGGTCGTGCTCGCCGACGGGCGGGTGGTGCGCCTCGGCGGCCCGCGGCTCAAGGACGTCGCCGGGCTGTCCCTGACCAAGCTGTTCGTCGGCAGCGAGGGGACCCTCGGCATCGTCACCGAGGCCACCCTGCGCCTCCTCCCGGCCCAGCCGCCGTCGAGCACGCTGGTAGCCGCCTTTCCCACCACCGAGGCGGCCACCGCGGCCATCCTCGCGATCACCTCCGCCATCCGGCCCGCGATGCTGGAGTTCATGGACCGGACGTCGATCAACGCCGTCGAGGACGTCCTGCACATGGGGCTCGACCGCGACGCCGCCGCACTGCTCGTGGCCCGCTCCGACAGCCAGTACCTCGCCGCCGAGCGCGAGATGAAGATCATGCACGACGCCTGTGTGGCCAGCGGCGCCACCGAGACGCTGGCGACCGGCGATCCGGACGAGGGCGAGGCGTTCGTCGCCGCCCGCCGGGCGGCGATCCCCGCGGTGGAGCGGCGCGGCGCGCTGCTGCTCGAGGATGTCGGCGTGCCGTTACCGCGATTACCGGAGCTCGTCCGGGGCATCGAGACGATCGCGGCCGACCGCGCGCTGACGATCGCGCTGATCGCGCACGCCGGCGACGGCAACACCCATCCCCTCATCGTCTTCGACCCGGCCGACGCGGACATGGCCCAGCGGGCCGAGCTCGCCTTCGGCGAGGTGATGGACCTCGCCATCACGCTCGACGGCACGATCACCGGCGAGCACGGCGTCGGCCGGCTCAAGAAGGCCTGGTTGCCCGACCAGCTCGGCCCGGAGGTGATGGAGTTGTCCCTGCGCATCAAGCGGGCGCTCGACCCGCTGGGCATCCTCAACCCCGGGGCGATCTTCCCCTGACGGCGCAGGCCGTCGGTGGACGGCCGCCCAGGACAACCCGACCGCGCCGGACAACCCGACCGCGCCGCTCGGCACCGCAACCACACGACAAGGACAGACGATGACCGAACGGATCCAGATCGGCGCCCTCCAGGTGGCGGCGAGCCTGCACGAGTTCGTGCAGACCGCCGCCCTGCCCGGCTCGGGAGTAGAGCCCGCGGCCTTCTGGCGGGGCGTCGAGGAGATCGTCGCCGCGCTCACGCCCGTCAACCGGGCCCTGCTCGCCGAGCGCGACGAGTTGCAGGGGAAGATCGACGACTGGCACCGCGCCCGCGCCGGCGCCGAGCACGACGCGCAGGCCTACCACGACTTCCTGGTGGAGATCGGCTACCTGCGGCCCGAGCCCGAGCCGTTCCAGATCACGACCGAGAACGTCGACGACGAGATCGCGTCGACCGCGGGTCCGCAGCTCGTCGTGCCGGTCCTCAACGCCCGGTATGCGCTCAACGCCGCGAACGCGCGCTGGGGCTCGCTGTACGACGCGCTCTACGGCACCGACGCGATCACCGAGGACGACGGCGCCCACCGCGACGGGCCCTACAACCCGGTCCGCGGCGCGAAGGTCATCGCCCATGCGCGGGCGCTGCTCGACGAGGTCGCGCCGCTGCGCGAGGGCGGCCACGCCGACGCGGCGCAGTACGCCGTCGTCGCCGGCGAGCTGGTCGTCACGCTGAGCGCCGGCACGAAGACCGGCCTCGCCGACCCCTCGGCGCTGCGCGGCTACACCGGCGAGGCGGCGTCGCCCAGCGGGATCCTGCTGGTCCACCACGGCCTGCACGTCGAGATCCGCATCGACCGCGCCGGTGCGATCGGCGCCGGTGACCCCGCCGGGATCCAGGACGTCGTTCTCGAGTCCGCGCTCACCACGATCGTCGACTTCGAGGACTCCATCACCGCCGTCGACGCCGAGGACAAGGTGGCGGCCTACGCCAACTGGCTGGCGTTGAACCAGGGCACCCTGACCGCGAAGGTGACCAAGGGCGGGTCGTCGTTCGACCGCGCGCTGGCCGCGGACCGGACGTTCACCGCGCCGGACGGCGGGCAGGTCGTGCTCCCGGGCCGGGCGCTGCTGCTCGTCCGCAACGTCGGGCACCTGATGACCACCGACGCGATCCTCGACGCCGACGGCGCGGAGGTGTTCGAAGGCATCCTCGACGCGATCATCACGTCCCTGGCGGCACTGCCGAGCCTGCGCGCGGACGCGGCCCGGCGCAACAGCCGCACCGGCTCGATCTACATCGTCAAGCCGAAGATGCACGGCCCGGCCGAGGCCGCCCTCACCGTCGACCTGTTCAGCCGGGTCGAGAAGCTGCTCGGCCTGCCGGCTGACACCCTCAAGATCGGCATTATGGACGAGGAGCGCCGCACCACGGTCAACCTCGCCGCGTCGATCGAGGCGGCCCGCCGGCGGGTGGTGTTCATCAACACCGGCTTCCTGGACCGGTCCGGCGACGAGATCCACACCTCCTTCGAGGCCGGGCCGATGGTGCGCAAGGCCGACATGAAGACGCAGACCTGGATCACCACCTACGAGAACAACAACGTCGACCAGGGGCTGGCGGCCGGCCTGTCGGGCCGCGCCCAGATCGGCAAGGGCATGTGGGCGATGCCCGACCTGATGGCCGACATGCTGACCCAGAAGATCGGCCAGCTCCGGGCCGGTGCGACGACGGCCTGGGTGCCCTCGCCCACCGCGGCGACCCTGCACGCGCTGCACTACCACCAGGTCGACGTCTTCGCCCGCCAACGCGAGCTCGCCGACCGGCCCCGCGCGGACCTGCGCGACATCCTGCGGATCCCGCTCGGCGACCCGGCCGCGTGGAGCGCCGAGGACCGCCAGCAGGAGATCGACAACAACGCGCAGTCGATCCTCGGCTACGTCGTGCGCTGGATCGACCAGGGCATCGGCTGCTCGAAGGTGCCCGACATCCACGACGTCGCGCTGATGGAGGACCGCGCCACCCTGCGGATCTCCAGCCAGCTCATGGCGAACTGGCTGCGCCACGGCGTCGTCACCCCGGAGCAGGTGCACGCCAGCCTGCAGCGGATGGCCGCCGTCGTCGACAAGCAGAACGCCGACGATCCCGCCTACCGGCCGATGGCCCCGGACTTCGACGGTGTCGCCTTCCGCTGCGCCACCAGCCTCATCTTCGACGGCGCCCGGCAGCCCAACGGCTACACCGAGCCGATCCTGCACGCCCACCGCCGGGAGGCGAAGGCGCTGGCCGCGGGCCTGTGACGCCCCGACGTGTGACGCTGGCCGGCAAGGAGAAACGGACGACTATGGGCAAGGTGGTGGGGTCATGCGGGATGCAGTGATCGTCGAAGCGGTGCGGTCGCCGGTGGGCAAGCGGAACGGGGCACTGGCCGGGGTCCATCCCGGCGATCTGTCGGCGCACGTGCTGACGGAGCTGGCCGCCCGCAGCGGGATCGACCCCGGCCTGGTCGACGACGTCGTGTGGGGGGTCGTCTCGCAGGTCGGCGAGCAGGCCCTCGACGTCGCCCGCACCGCGGTGATCACCGCCGGTTGGCCGGAACATGTACCCGGCACGACCGTCGACCGGCAGTGCGGCTCGTCGCAGCAGGCCGTCCACTTCGCCGCCGCCGGGGTCATCGCCGGGCACTACGACGTGGTCGTGGCGGGCGGCGTCGAGTCGATGACCCGGGTGCCGATGGGTTCCGCGGTCGGCGACGCCAAGCCGCATCCGGCCAGGTTCATCGAGTACTGCGGCGGGGTGCGTCCCAACCAGGGCGTCGGCGCCGAGATGATCGCCGAGAAGTGGGGCCTGTCGCGGACCGACTGCGACGAGTTCTCGCTCGCCAGCCACGCGCGGGCGGCGGCGGCCCAGGACGCCGGTCGGTTCGAGGCCCAGATCGCCCCGGTCGACCTGCCGGGCGGCGGCGTGTTCGCCGCCGACGAGGGCGTCCGCCGCGGCGGCACCCTCGAGTCCCTCGGCAAGCTGAAGACCGTCTTCCGCCCGGACGGCGGCGTCGTCACGGCCGGCAACGCCTCGCAGATCTCCGACGGTTCCGCCGCACTGCTCCTGACGACGAGCGAGCGGGCGGCCGAGCTCGGCCTCACCCCGATCGCCCGCGTGCACACCGCGGTCGTCGTCGGCTCCGACCCCGTCATGATGCTGACCGGTCCCATCCCGGCCACCCACAAGGTGCTGGCGCGCAGCGGCCTGTCCCTCGGCGACATCGGCGCGTTCGAGGTCAACGAGGCGTTCGCGCCGGTCCCGCTGGCGTGGCTGGCCGAGTTCGGCGCCGACCCCGTCACGGTCAACCCCAACGGCGGCGCGATCGCGCTCGGCCACCCCCTCGGCGGCTCGGGCGCACGGATCATGACCACGCTCGTCCACCACATGCGGGACAACGGCATCCGGTACGGCCTGCAGACCATGTGCGAGGGCGGCGGTCAGGCCAACGCCACCATCCTCGAGCTGCTCTGACGCGCTGGCTGCTCTGACGCGCTGGCTGCCCTGTGCCCGGGGGCTGCCCTGTGCCCGGGGGCTGCCCTGAGCCCGCGGGCGGGCGGCTGCGGCCAGCTCCGATCCTTCCTTTCCGTCCTCACGAAGTGGAACCTTCTCAGTGGTAGACGACGCCCACGACCTGCTGCGCTACGAGTCGGTCGGCCCGATCCGGGTCATCACGCTCAACGACCCCGACAAGCTCAATCCGATGACCGACGCGCTGCACGAGGCCCTCACCGACGTGTGGGTGAAGGTCATGCGCGACCGCGAGGTCCGCGCCGTCGTGCTCACCGGCGCCGGGCGCGCCTTCTCCGCCGGCGGCGACATCCCGGGCTTCCTGGCGTGCGTCGAGGACCTCGACCACCGCCGGTCCAACATGCGCACCGCCCGCCTGCTCGTCGACCACATCCTCGGCTGCCACGTGCCGGTGATCGCCGCGGTGAACGGCCCGGCGGTCGGCCTCGGCTGCAGCATCGCGGTGTCCTGCGACATCGTTCTCATGTCGGAGAAGGCCTACCTGGCCGACACCCACGTCAACGTCGGGCTCGTCGCCGGCGACGGCGGCGTGGTGACCTGGCCGTTCATGATGAGCCTGCTCAAGGCCAAGGAGTACCTGTTCACCGGCGAGCGGATCCCGGCCGCCACCGCCGTCGAGCTGGGCCTGGCCAACCGGGTCGTCCCGCACGAGAAGCTGCTCGACGAGGCGATGGCCCTGGCGGAAAAGCTGGCCGGGCAGCCCGCCCAGGCGCTGCAGGAGACCAAGCGCTCCCTCAACCTGCACCTGCAGCACGCCGCCCTGAAGGTGCTGCCCTACGCCCTGTCGACCGAAAGCGAGTCGTTCTCCTCGCCCGAGGTCGCCGAACGGGCCCGCGCGTTCGCGGCCCGCTCCAGCAACGGCAAGGGCTGATCCACCAGAACCCCGGCGGACGGGTTCCCCGAAGCGGCTGCGGCCAGCACGGGAACCCGCCCGTCCGGGTGCGGCGGGATCGACTCAGCGGTCCATCCAGTGCAGGGACGGGTCCCGGCGGCGCTCCCGCTCGGCGCGCAGCCCGGCGCGGCCGTTCTTCGTCGCCAACCTGCGGAAGTAGAAGCCGAGCCCCACGAAGGCCCACACCAGCATCGCGCCGGCCCAGGCGATCCCGGCGACGGTCAGTCCGGCCTCGGCATTGCCGAAGATTGTGCCGATCAGGGCTCCGGCGATCAGGAACGGAATGCCGATCAGGGCCATCAGGGCACGGACGTCGTAGCCGTTGCGCGGGTCGAGCTGCCGCTTCGCCCACCGTCCCAGGCCGGTGTCCACCATCGGTCCTCCCGTCAGGTCCATGGACTCGAACGGGGGACCTCTACCCGGTTCGTCGCCGTCAAGACCACGCAACGACCGGCTACGGAGGAATCGGGAATCGGGCCGTGGCCCCGGACCCGTAGTGGCAGCATTTCGGCCGGGTTCTCAGCGCGGCGGCCACATTCCCGGTCCCGGCCTTTTCGCTAGACGGGCAAGTCCGGACCAGGGCGGAGGCCAGTCGCGGTGCGTTGTGCGCGGTTTGGCGCCTGCGGATCGTGCACTTCGCACCGCGCTCTCTCCCGCGCATCGCGGCCTGCCGCTACCGATACATGATCATTATCCGAGGTTCGACGGGGGCCGAGGGCGGCGTCGACGATGCGGTCGGCGAAGGCGCGGTCGACGGGGGCGCGTTGGATCGTCACCCGGAAGATCAACGGGCCGAGGATCTGGGCGAGCAGTTCGTCGTTGTCGCGGTCCGCCACCGTCTCGCCGGCGGCGACCGCCCGGTCGATCGCGCCGCGCAGCAGCGACGAGATGCGCCGCAGGAGGTCGTCGCGGAGGCCGGCCACGGCGGGGTTCTGGTCGGCGGTGGCGATGACGGTGGTGAGGAACTGCCGGGCGACCGGCTGGGCGAGATCGGCCGCTGACCGGATCAGCTCGCGGCTGAGCCACTCCCGCAGGGGGCCCTCGCCGGCACGCAGCAGCGGCTGTTCGGTGATCATCAGCGCCTCGGTGATCAGGTCGATCTGGCGCGGCCAGTGCCGGTAGATCGTCGCCCGGCCCACCTCGGCCCGCTGCGCCACGCGCTGGTGCGTCAGCGCCGCGGGACCCTCGTCCTCGAACAGCGACCGCACGGCCTCGCGCACCGCGGCGCGGGTGCGGGCGATTCGGGCGTCCTCGGCCGTCGTCTCCATGGGTCGAAATTCTATGAGACATCTTGACTCACAAAGAAGTTGTGAGGCACTCTGCCTCACAGGCCCGGGATGAGTCGTGGGTCACACGGCGTGCCGGCGAACGAGTCGAGGAGACGGCCATGACCGACGAGCCAAACAGCGGGAAGCTCACAATCAAAGATCTTCCGATCGGGCGGGATCGGGACGCGGCCTGGCGCCAGATTCGCGAACACGGCCGCACGGTGCAGCTCGACGGTGGCGTCGCGGTAACCGATGTCGAGACCGTCGAGACCGTGTTACGCCAGCCCTCGGTCTTCTCGTCGAAGAAGGCGTTCGACGTCCTCGGCAGCCCGCTGCCGCTCGTGCCCATCGCGTTCGACCCGCCCGACCAGACCCGTTACCGACGCATTCTCCAGCCGTTCTTCAGCCCGCGGGCCATCCGACCGCTGGAGGATGAGTTACGCCGGCAGATCATCGAGATCATCGAGCCGTTGGTGCGCCGCGGGTCCTGCGAATACGTCGCCGAGGTGGCGGGAATCTTCCCGGTTCAGGTGTTCCTCACGCTGTTCGGGTTGCCGCTGGAGATGCGCGACCAGTTCATCGAATGGAAGGACGCCATTCTCGGGATCAGCGACCCCTCCGGTAACACCGCCCTGGACGAGGCCACGACCGAGGCCGCCATGGCCACGGCGCTGGGGCTGTTCAGCTACCTGGCCGACCTGGTCCCGGCGCGCCGCGGGGTCGCGGGCGACGACGTCCTGAGCCAGCTGCTCTGTCTGACGGGCGACGAGGCCCTGACCGACGAGGAGGCCATCGGCCTGTGCTTCCTGTTCGTCCTGGCGGGTCTGGACACCGTCGTGGACGCGCTCGGGTTCGGCATGGACCGGCTGATCCGCAACCCGGACCGGCGCCGCGAGATCGTCGAGGATCCCGCGCTCATCCCGGCCGCGATCGAGGAGCTCCTGCGCCTCGACCCGCCGGCGCCGTTCGTGCCGCGGGTGACCACCGAACAGACCGTGCTGGACGGGCGGACGCTGCCCGCGGACACCCGGGTCACCACCAATCTCGCCGCCGCGAACCGGGACGAGCTCCGCCATCCCGACCCCTACGCGGTGAACTTCCACCGCGGCGACAACCCGCATCTGAGCTTCGGCGCCGGGGTGCACCGCTGCCTGGGCTCGCACCTGGCGCGGCTGGAGATGCGCCTGGTGCTGGCGGAGTGGCACCGGCTGATCCCCGACTACGATCTTGCCCCCGGCGCGTCGCCGCAGGTGAGGTGGCCACGCGGCACGCTCGGGCTGGACGCCCTGCCACTGGTCTTCCCCGCGTCGGCGCCGTCCGCCGGGGCGGGTGGGCAGACGTCATGAGACCGGAAGGCAGGCGACAAAAGATAGGCCGAAGAGTTCATTTATCGACCTGATCCTTGCGGTTCGTCGGGGGCGGTGGTTACGGTTCCTCCGGGCCCGCCCGGAGGAACCCGCTGCCCCCGGACACCTCGCCGGACACCTCGCGCGAGGCCCCGCAGAAGCCGACCCAGCGGGCCGACCCGACCCCGAGGAGGGCTCCCGCCCAATGGGTACACGGCAGGAAGCACCCGTCCGCGAACTTCTGCGCCTGTTCGACGAGGGCGACTTCGTCGGCAACATGGACCGGTTGCTGGCCCAGTTCACCGAGGACGCGACGTACCAGATGAGCGTGCCCGGCCGGGAGGCGCTGCGCGGCCGGGAACTCATCGCCAAAGAACTCGCCCGGCAGGCCGGCGACTACTCCGACTGCGTCTGCGAGATCCTCACCGTGGTCAGCGACGACCGCCACGTCGTCACCGAACGGATCGATCACGTGACGATGCTGCACGACGGCACCCGGGTGTCGAACCCGCTGCTCGCCATCTTCGAGGTCAACGACGACGGCCGCATCGTCGCGTGGCGCGAGTACTGGGACGCCCTGTCCCTGTCGCACCGGATGGGCGTCGACCCGGGGACCATGCTCGGCCTGATGGGACTGGAGACGGCGTGATCCTCGACGATCTCGCCGTGGACCCCGCCGGCTTCCAGGCCGGCACCGGTTGGGCCATCAAGGCGCAGGGCGCCTGCAAGGGCGACGTGTGCGTGCCATTACCGAGCTCCGTGCGCCGGTCCGACGGCCGGCTCGACGTGACCGGGCTCGCCGAACGCCTCGGCATGGGCCTGGTCGCGGACGAGGCGCACGGCGTGTGGGCGCTGGGCCCGGAGTCCGCGGTCACCGGCCGGGCGCTGACCACCGCGCAGGCGCCGCCGCTCGAACTGCCCCAACTGGACGGGACGCCGTTTCGGCTGGACAGCCTGCGCGGGCAGAAGGTCGTGCTCGTCGCCTGGGCCTCCTGGTGCGGCTGCCGCGAGGACCTGCGGCTGTGGAGCGCGCTGCGCGAACAGCTGCACCCGCTCGGCCTCGAGGTCGTCACGGTCGCGCTGGACACCGGCGGTCCGGACGCCGCCCGGCCCTGGATCGAGAAGGCCGGCAGAAACCATCCCGCGCTCATCGATGCCCGGCACGAGCTGGGAGCCAAGTTCGGCGTCGTCAACGTGCCGAACGGGCTGTGGATCGACGAGGACGGCGTCATCGTCCGCCCGGCGGAGCCGGCCTGGATCGAGGATCCGCACGCCAGCTCCGAGACCGCCGCGCGATCGCTCGACGAGCTGCCCGCCGACCATCGCGACGTCCGCGCCGAGATCGGGAAGATGGTCATCGACCCGGCGGTGTACCCGGCGATGATCCGGGACTGGGTGGCGAACGGCCGCGCCAGCCGGTACGCCCTCGAACCGCACGAGGTGCTCGACCGCGCCCGCCCGCGCGACGGCGCCGCCAGCCGGGCCGCCGCCCGCTTCGAACTCGGCGAGTACGTCCACCGCGCCGGCGACCACCCCGCCGCCGTCGCCCACTGGCGCGAGGCGCACCGCCTGCAACCCGACAACTGGACGTACAAGCGCCAGGCCTGGAACCTCGCCGAACCGGAGTCCGTGCGGACGATCGACGCCTACGGCACCGGCTGGCTCGACGACGTCCGCGCCCTCGGCGCCGAGAACTACTACCCCCAGATCCAGCCGTGACCGGGGCCGAGGCCACCGACGGCCCGGCGGCAGCCGCCCGCACCGCGGAGGAGGACCGCCTCGTCGCCCGGGTCGAGGAGCTGGTCGGCGGCAGGGTCACCGCGATCGAACGCCAGCCGCGCTGGCGCAAGGCCTGGTACCTCACCGTCGACCGGGACGGAACCGAACTGGCGCTGTACGTCCGCGGGGACAAGCAGATCGACGCCGAGCCCTATCCGGGGCTGGACCGCGAGGCCGCGATCCTGCGGATCCTGGAGCGCAACGGCGTCCCGGTCCCCCACGTCCACGGCATGAGCAGCGATCCGATCGGCATCGTCATGGATCGGGTGCCCGGGACCCGCGACGTCGCCGAGGCGGCGGACGACGACGAGCGCCGCGGCATCGCCGAGCAATATATGGAGATCCTCGCCCGGATGCACGGTATCGACGTGGCCGAGTTCGCCGCCGCCGGCATCGAGGTCCCGACCACGCCCGCGGGGGCGCAGCTCGCGTTCGTCGACGCCAACGAGCGGCTGTACCGGCGGACGAAGAAGGCCGCGGAACCGCTCGTCGAGTGGGCGCTGCGCTGGGCGCGGCGCCGGCTGCCCACCGCCGGCAACCGGGCCCGGTTCATCCACGGTGACACCGGCCAGTTCCTGTTCGTCGACGGCCGGATCACCTGCGTCTACGACTTCGAGGCGTCGCACATCGGCGATCCGCTGTCCGACCTGGCCGGGCTGCGCACCCGGGCCGGCACCGAGCCGCTCGGCGCCGACATCGAGCACATGATCCGCCACTACCAGCGGGTGGCCGGCACGACCGTCGACCCCTCGGCGCTGTCGTTCTACACGGCCACGTACATGCTCACCGCGGTGATGGCGCTCAGCGGGCCGCTGACCGAGCTGCGCCCCGCCGATCAGCAGGCCGAGTACCTGACCTGGGATCTGATGGTCCGCCGGGCGATGCTGTGGGCGATCGCCGAGGTCGAGGGCGTCAAGATCGAGCCCGCGCCGCCGGTGACCGTCCCGACGGGCTATCCCGCCCGCATCGCCACGGTGCTCGAGGGCACCGTGCGGCGGATGGTGCCGGCGACGCCCGTCGACGAGGCCAACCAGAGCGCGGCGCTCGCCCTGGCCCGGTGGGCGGGCGCGATGGTCGCCGTGGGAGCGGCGAACGTCGAGCGCGACCTCGACCGGGCCGCCGTCCTGCTCGGCCACCGCCCCGCCGACCAGGCCGCCGCCGACACCGAGCTGGAACGGTTCGTGCTGGCCGCGGGCCCCGAGCACGACGTCGCCCTGCTGGAGTACTTCGCCGCCCAGACCGAGGCGCGGGTCGCCGAGGCCGTCCCGATGCGGGCGCGGCTCGAACAGTACGCGCTGCCCAAGGTCGTCCTCTAGACCCTGGGCTAGACCCTGGGCTAGACCCTGGGCCCGGGCGTGACCCCGACGCCAGCCCCGATCCGAGGAGCAACACATGCTCGTGAGCACGGACACCGTGGACCCGGCGGTCTTCACCGCCGGAACCGGCTGGTCGATCAAGCCGCAGGGCGCCTGCAAGGGCGAACACTGCGTACCGCTGCCGGCCGAGGCCCGGGACGCCGCCGGTGACATCGTCGTCGAGGTGGTCGCCGGCCGGCTCGGGATGCCGCTCGTCGTCGACGCGGAGCACGGGCTGACGGCGGTCGGGCCCGAGGCCGCCGTCACCGGCCGGGCGCTGTCCACCGCGCAGGCGCCGGAGCTGACGCTGCCGACGTTCGACGGCGCGACGTTCCAGCTCTCGCGGCTGCGTGGGACGAAGGTGCTGCTCGTCGCCTGGGCGTCCTGGTGCGGCTGCGCCCACGACCTGCCGCTGTGGGCCGAGCTGCGGGAACGGCTGCGCGGGAGCAACCTGGAGATCGTCACGGTGGCGATGGACGTCGCGGGCCCCGACGCCGGGCGGCAGTTCGTGGAACGGGCGGCGCCGCGGCACCCGGCGGCGATCGACGCCGAGCACAGCCTCGGGCGGCTGTTCGGCGTCGTCAACGTGCCGAGCGGGGTGTGGATCGACGAGGCGGGGATGATCGTGCGCCCGGCCGAGCCGGCCTTCCCCGGCCGGGTCGTCATCTTCGACGAGTTACGCAGGGCCGACCTCGCCCGCGAGGCCACCGCGAGCGTCGGCACCCTCGACCGGATGCGCGAGGTGCTGCGCAGCGACGACGGGCTGTCCGACTCGACCGTCTCCCTGGTCGAGATGACCCGGGTCATCGCCGACCACGCCGAACCGGAGCTGTATCTGCGGATGCTGCTCGACTGGGCGGACAAGGGCGCGGCCAGCGAGTACGTTCTGGCGCCGGACGAGGTCGTCGACCGCTCCGCCCCCCGCCCGCCCGAGGTCGCGACGGCCGCCGCCCACTTCGAACTCGGTCAGCATCTCGAACACGCCGGCGACCACCTCGCCGCGGTGGGGCACTGGCGGCGCGCCCACGAGTTGCAGCCGCTGAACTGGACCTACAAACGCCAGGCCTGGCGCTTCGAATACGGCCCCGACGGCCAGCCAGACCTGTATGACAGCTCGATGGAGAATGATCTACGCGCCGTCGGCCCGGAAAACTACTATCCGAGGCTGCTGCCCTGACCAACACCGAGGGGGCGGCACGCACAAATGTGGTAGGTGTCAGCTCGGAACGGGCGGGGCGACCGGGACCACGGACTGGGCGGCCGGGACGAGCAGCCGTGGGCGACCGGTGCCGTCGGCCGGGACCGTCCAGGTGTCGGCGAGGGGCCTGTCGGGGCCGGGGTTCGCCACGGCGTAGCTGACGTGGTCGTTGTCGGTCCAGGCGGCCTGGTCGTCCACGTCACGGGTCTCGGCGAGCGGCCGGTCCGCGCCGGTCGCCAGGTCGAGGACGTGCAGGCGCCAGGTCGCCGGGGCGAAGCCGTGGCTGCGCCGGGACTTGTAGGCGATGCGGTCGCCGGCCGGGGACAGCGACGGGCACTCCACGCCGTCGCGTAGGACCTCCGCCCGCCGGTCGCGCACGTGCCCGCGGATGAGGTAGTAGCGGTCGCCGGTGTGCAGGGTGGCGTAGAAGGTGTCGGAATCCGCCGCGAAGGTGACGCCCCAGAAGTTCTCGTCGATGGCGTGTATCCGCCGCCCGGCCCGCGTCACGGCGAAGTCCTCCAGGTCGGCGACGATCCGGCCGGCGGTGAGATCGATGAGCAACGTCCGGGTCGAGAACGTGTCGATGTTGTAGGCGTCGCCGGCGACGAAGGTGGTCACCGCGCCGATCCGCCCGTCCGGCGCCACCCGCGTCCGGCTGGCCAGCCCCGCGATCGGCAGCCGGAACAGCACGCGCAGCCGGTCGTCGAACACCGCGACCCCCGCGCGGGCGGACGCCCGGTCGTCGCGCAGGCAGATGCCGTGCCCGGCTCGCTGGTCCACCCGGTCGCAGGTCAGGGACGTCGGCGCGCGTGGCCCGGCCGGAGCACGCACGTCGACGGCCTCGACCCGGCCGAAGCCCGCGCCTTCGGCGGCGTCGAGCACCAGCAGGTGCGGGCGGGCCAGCAACGCCGGCAGTGACTCGGTCAGCGGCACCGTGCCCGCGGCGCCGGGCAACGCCGAGCCCACCACGCCCGGCG
>NZ_JAMQQF010000200.1 GCF_023716945.1 Frankia sp. AiPs1
CCCCCCCCCCCAACATTTTCAAGAAGAAGACGCCATACCAGATATCAGTGCCAGTCTGTTGGGCTCGGATATGTTTATAAGAGACAGGGCACCGGCGGGGCGCCCTGGGCGGCGAGCGCCGACGGCTGGGCCGCGGCGGACGGTGCCGCCGGGGCGCCGGAGATCGGCGCCGCCGCGGGAACCAGACCGGCGGAGGATGTCTCCTGCCCGCGATCGCAGCCGACGACCCCGGCGCAGGAAAGGACACCCAGCGCCAGCGTCGCCGACAACAGCGGAACAGATGGACGGAATTTCCGGGGGCGCCGTCGGTCGGCGCGCCCGTGCCACGGAGGCATTCTCAGGTCTCCCATCGGTCATCCCCACCCCTAACGGGCCCAGGTCTATCCGTTTACGACCGATTTGCGCAAGTATTGCTCACGGCGCGGATAGCGCCTTCAGGCCAGCGCGATCCCGCGACGTGGGGATTTCCGCCCGGAAATCATTCCGCGCGGCTGCTGGCAGACAAGCGCGCTGTACTACGCGGAACGCGGTTGCGACTGGGCGGCGGCGACATGACCGCCGGGCACGCCGAACACGGCGGACCGATCGCGAGGCGCACCGCACCGTGCACCCCCGACCGCCCGCACCCCCGCACCCCCGCGCCCCGACCGACCGCACCCCCGACCGCCCGCACTCCCCACCGACCGCACCCCCGACCGCACCCCCGACCGACCGACCGGCCAACCGGCCAACCGGCCAACCGGCCAACCGGCCAACCGGCCGGCGATCGTACGAATCGGGCGTCCTGGGCGGCTATTTGCCATGATGCGAGTCGAGCCGCATGGATCTGGACGGGAGCCGACCTGTGAAGCGCACCATCTTCGAGCCCGAGCACGAGGAGTTCCGCGAGCTGGTCCAGACCTTCATCACGAAGGAGTGCCTGCCGCACATCGACGAGTGGGAGCGCAACGGCATCGTCGACCGGGCGGCGTGGACCAAGGCGGGCGAGATGGGCCTGCTGGGCCTTCGGGTGCCCGAGGAGTTCGGCGGTGCCGGGATGACCGACCCGCGCTTCGACGCGGTGATCACCGAGGAGCTCGCGCTCGCCGGCGTCAGCGGCCTCGCGTTGCAGTTGCACAACGAGCTGCTCGCCCCGTACATGCTCGACCTGACCAACGACGAGCAGAAGGCCCGCTGGCTGCCGGGCTACGCCTCCGGAGAGATCATCACCGCGGTCGCGATGAGCGAGCCCGGCGCGGGCAGCGACCTGCGCGGCATGCGCACGACGGCGATCCGCGACGGCGACCACTTCGTCCTCAACGGCGCGAAGACCTTCATCAGCAACGGCCTGATCTCGGATCTGGTCGTCGTCGCGGTCAAGACGCAGCCGCAGGAACAGCCGACCAAGCTCAGCCTCATCGCGGTCGAGCGCGGCACACCGGGCTTCGAGCGTGGCCGCAAGCTCGACAAGGTCGGCGCGCACTCGCAGGACACCTCCGAGCTGTTCTTCGCCGACGCCCGCGTGCCGGCCGCGAACCTGATCGGCGAGGAGTTCCGGGGGATGAACTACCTCATGCGCAACCTCGCCTCCGAGCGGCTGTCCATCGCGATCAGCAGCATCGCGAGCGCCCGGCGGGCCCAGCAGCTCACCGCCGAGTACGTGCGCAGCCGCAAGGCGTTCGGCACCACGATCGGCAGCTTCCAGAACACCCGGTTCGTCCTCGCCGCGCTCCACGCCCGCACCCAGGCCGTGCAGAGTTTCGTGGACACCTGCCTGCGCGGCAAGGTCGACGGCGACCTGACCATCGAGGAGGCCGCCGCCGCGAAGCTGCTCGCCACCGAGCTGGAGTTCGACGCGGTCGATGCCGGGGTCCAGCTCCACGGCGGCTACGGCTGGATGGAGGAGTACCCGATCGCTCGGATGTACCGCGACGTGCGGATCAGCCGAATCCTCGGCGGCAGCAGCGAGATCATGAAGGAGGTCATCGGCCGCTCGCTCGCGCTGGAGGGGCCCGCCTGAGCGCGACCGTCGCCTCGCATGCGGCTGACGACCCGGTCGGGCCGGACCATCGCCGTGCACGATCTCGGTGGTGTCGGCCCGGCCATCCTGCTCTGCCACGCCACCGGGTTCTGCGGGCGCGCCTACGAGCCGCTGACCCGCCTGCTCACCGCGTCGCGGCGGGTCTGGGCGGTGGATCTGCGTGGGCACGGCGAGTCCCCCGCCCGGGACGACGACGAGTTCGCCTGGGCAAGCATGGTCGAGGACGTCCTGACCGCGGCGCGGGCGGTGGCCGCGGCCGTAGCGCAGGCGGACGGCGCACCCGGCGCCGTGCACCTGGCCGGTCACTCGATGGGCGGCGCGATCGGGCTGCAGACCGAGGCGGACCATCCCGGGACGTTCGCCTCGGCCTACCTCTACGAGCCGGTGATCGCCCCGCCCGACCCGCCCCCGGCCAGATCGGACCTGATGGCCACCGCCGCCCGCCAGCGGCGGGAGGTGTTCCCCTCCCGGGCGGCGGCGCTGGCCCGGTACGCGGCCCGGCCACCGCTGCGCGATCTCACCGCCGGCGCCCTCGCCGCCTACGTCGAGCACGGCTTCGAGGACCTGCCCGACGGCACCGTGCGGTTACGCTGCCGGGCCGAGCAGGAGGCCCGCTTCTTCGAGGCCAGCGGCCGCATCACCTGGGCGACGGTGGCTCGGGCGGCGGTGCCCACCCTCGTCGCCACCGGCGAGATGTCCGATTCGGAGCTGGTCCCCGCGGCACCCGGGCTGGCCGCGGCGCTGCCCGACGCCCGGCACGTCTCCTACGGCCATCTCGGCCACTTCGGCCCGCTGCAGGACGCCGTCACCGTCGGTCGGGACATCCTGGCGCACACCGAGGGTCGCTGACCCGACCGGGACCGGACGCGGCGCGGCGGGATCCGGGGCCCCGAGCAGGGCGATCCGGATCCCGCCGCACAGCGGGGATCAGACGTGGGCGACGGCGTTGCCCGCGTTCTGGCCGGGACGGATGAACAGCGCCAGCACCATCGCCACGCCGGACAGCACCGCGCCGATCACCATGGCGACGTGCAACCCGCTCATGAACGCGGCATGGCTGCCGGCCTCGATCGCGCCCTGCACGGACGCGGACGTACCGGTGGCCGGGGGCACCAGGCCCTGGCCGACGAGCTCCTTGGCCTGGGCGAGCCTGCCGGCCTGCTCCGCCGGCACCCCGGCGCTGACCAGCCGGTCGACCAGCACCGACCCGACCCGGCTGGCGAGCACGGAGCCGAGCACCGCGGTGCCGAGCACCCCGCCGAGCTGCGTCGCCGTGGACTGCAGGCCGCCGGCGACCCCGGAGTCCTCGATCGGCGCGTTGCCGATGATCGCATCGGAGGCGGCGGTGATGATGAGCCCGACGCCGACGCCGATGGCGACGAACGGCGGCCACAGCAGGTTGAAGGAGGAGTCGGGTTCGAGCTGGGTGAGCACGACGAACGACGCGAGGAGCAACGCCATCCCGATCGTGATCGGGACCCGCGGGCCGAAGCGGCCGTTGAGGACGGCGCCCAGCGGGCTCGAGACCATGAACACCGCCGACAGCGGCAGCGTGCGCACGCCGGCCTGGATGGCGGAGTATCCGTGCACGTTCTGCAGGTACAGGGTGAGGAAGAACAGCACCCCGAACATCGCGAAGAAGGTCAGCGTCACGATGAGCGCGCTCAGGCTGAGCGAGCGGTTGCGGAAAAGCCGCATCGGCAGCAGGGGCGCGCGCACCCGGGTTTCGATGACCACGAACAGCACCAGCAGCACGACGGCGGCGACCAGGAAGCCGATCGTCTTACCGGAGCCCCAGCCCCAGCCCTGCGCTTTGATCATCCCGAAGACGAGCGCGAACAGACCGCCGCCCAGGGTGAGCAGGCCGGGGGCGTCGAAGCGGTGGGAACCCGACTCGTCGCGGCTCTCGGCGAGCACGAACAGACCGACGATCAGCGCGATCGCGCCCACCGGGACGTTGATGTAGAAGACGGACTCCCAGGACACGTGTTCCACGAGCAGGCCGCCGATGATCGGCCCGCCCGCGATCGAGATCGCCGAGGCGCCGCCCCAGATCCCGATGGCCGAGTTCAGCTTCTCCGGCGGGAAAGCCGAACGCAGGATCGCCAGCGTGTTCGGCATGAGCAGGGCTCCGGCGACGCCCTGCAGCGTCCGGAAGATGATCACACCTTCGATCGAGCCGACGAGGCCGACCGCGAGCGACGTCAGGGCGAACCCGACCACGCCGATCAGGAAGATCAACCGTCGGCCGAACCGGTCGCCCAGCTTGCCCGCCGGGATCAGCAGCACCGCGAGGGCCAGCAGGTAGGCGTTGGTCACCCACTGCAGGTCGGACAGCGATGCGTGCAGATCCTCGGCGATCCTCGGGTTCGCGATGGACACCACGGTGCCGTCGAGACCCACCATGATCACGCCGAGCGCGACGCTGACCAGGGTGAGCCACGGATGTCCCCGCCTGCTGGTGCCACCGCCCTCCGAGCCGCTCCCGCCGGCCGCGTGGCGCGGTGACTGCGCCGCGTCCGTAGCTGTTGCCATGTTCTGACCCCCTCCACCTCGGCCGATGGCGATCGGCTCAGTGACATTGAATGTCAGAGTGGCAGTTCTGCCAACATGTCAGAGATGACAATCACGTTCCTCCGCGCTACGATCACCTCGTGACGACGAGGATCGGGGCGGCCCCGGCTTCGAGCGCTCCCGCGGTCGCCGCCGAGGTCGGCGACGGTGGAGCCGAGCGGACGCGGGCCGAGCGCACGCGGGCCGAGCGGCGGCGCGCCCGGATCCGCGCGACGATCGCGGACACGGCTCTGCGCCTGTTCATGTCCCACGGATATGACGCGACCACGGTCGAGGATGTGGCGGCCGCGGTGGACCTGAGCCCGCGCACGGTGTTCCGCTACTTCCCGTTCAAGGAGGACATGCTCCGCGAGGCCGTGCACTTCGAGCTGACCGAGCTCATCGCGGCGCTGCGGGAGCGGCCGGCACACGAGCATCCCGCCGACGCCCTCGGCCGGGCGATGGTGCACATGTGGTCGAACCAGGAGAAGGACCCCGAGGAGGTTCGCACCCTGCTGCGGCTCATCTCCGAGCTGCCCCGGATGCGGGGCCTGCTCGTCGAGGCGTCCCGCAACGGCCAGAACGTCCTGGCCCAGGCCCTGGCGCCCCGCCTCGGCCGGCCCGCCACGGACCTGTCCACTCAGGTGGCGACCGGCTGCGCCCTGGCGGCACTCAACGTCGTCATGGAGACCTGGGCCACGATGCCGACCGGCACCGACCTCGCCCCCCTCGTCACCAGCGCGATGGCCGCCCTGAAGACGGGCCCACTGAGCCCCGGCCACTGACCTGTCCTGACTTGCCCTGACCTGGCCTGACCCGGCCTGACCTGACCGCCCGACACGCGATCACTGCGGTTGACATCCGCACCCGTTCGACCTGCACTCAGGGCAGGGCGTCCGCCGAAGGGCGGCGGCGCGGGTCGTGCCACGGTCGCCCGTCATGGCACGCAGGCGGCAGGAGGCTGCATCCGATGACGACGTTGCACCGCGATCCGATCCTCGACGGCCCGGTCGACCTCATCCCGGCCGAGACCGAACTGATCGAAGCGGCGATGCGCTGGCACTTCGACCCGCGGACGGGTTCGCGCTTCTGGCTGGACCAGGCCGACACCCTCGGCTTCGACCCGCGCGAGGACATCCACACCGCCGCCGACCTGGCCAGGTTCCCCAACATCGTCGATCGGCTGCGGCACGTGCCCGCCGGGGATCTGATCCCCCAGGGCTACGCGGGGCAGGACGCGGCGATCTACGGCGTCTACGACTCCGGCGGCACCACCGGCCCCCCGAAGCATGTGGTCTTCATGGCCGACTGGATGGAGCGGCTGCTCGCCCGCACCGACCAGGAGATGGACGCCCGCGACTACCCACGGGGAGCCGACTGGCTCGCCCTGGCGCCGAGCGGACCGCACATGTTCGGCGCGATCGTCCGCGAGACGGTCCGGCTGCGCGGCCGGTTGAACTTCACCGTCGACCTCGATCCCCGCTGGGTGAAGAAGTGCATCGCGGCCGGCCACCCCGAGCAGGCCGACCAGTACGCCGACCACATCATCGCGCAGGCCCGCGCCATCCTGGAGTCACAGGACATCGGCGTCCTGGTCGCCACGCCGCCGCTGCTGGAACGGCTGGTCCGCGATGACGAGCTGCGCAAGCTGATCGCCGACCGGGTGCAGGTCGTCGAGTGGGGCGGCGCGCACATGGACCCGGACACCCGCTACCTGCTGCGCACGGAGGTCCTCCCCCGGACCCGCCTGATCGGCCGGTACGGCAGCACGATGGTCCTCGCGAGCGCCATCGAACGCGCCGGACTCACCCCGGACGACCCCTGCATCTTCGACTCGTTCTCCCCGTATGTCACGTTCCGGGTGGTCGACCCGGAAACCGGCGAATCGGTGCCCTACGGCAGCCGCGGGCGCGTGGTGATGAACCACGTCAGCAAGTCGGTGTTGCTGCCCAACAACCTCGAACGTGACGAGGCGACCCGGATCGAACCTCCGCCCGGACGCGTCGGCGACTCCGTGGCGGACGTCTCGCCGGTCGCCGTCTTCGGCGACTCCCCGGTGATCGAGGGGGTGTACTGATGCCGGCCAGGAGCCCGTCCGCCACGCCGCCCGCGACCGACCGGCCCGAAGCCGCCGGGACCCGGGTCGCCGACAACCGGGCCGAAGCCGCCGAGAACCGGGCCGCGCTGATCGAACTCGACGCGCTGGGCCCCGCCGGTCCCTTCCGGTCCCGTAACCGGTTGCCGATCACCGACCTGGCCGGCGTCCCGCTCGCCGAGCTGAGCCTGGTGCCGTCGCTGTACGTGCATCGCGCCGTCGCCGCGCTGCGGGCCGCCGAGCCGCTGCCGGCCGCCGACCGGTTCGTCGCGCTCGCCCGGGCCGGGGAGGTGTTCGCCACCCAGACCGTCGCCGGACTGTCCGTCGAGGAGTACTCCCACGCGGTCAGCCGGATCTCGGGGATGCCGATCTCGGTCGTCCGCCATGCCACCGAGACGACCTGGCGGGCGCTGCTCGGCGCCGGCCGGGACGCCCGCCAGGCCCGGCCCCAGGCGAGCGTCGACGACTGGCACGACCCGGCCACCCAGGGTGGACGGGCGGTGTGGACGCGGCGCGGGGAGGTCTTCGCGGTGCACGCGTCCGGCAACCATCCCGGCGTGCACGCCCTGTGGCCGCAGGCGCTGGCGCTGGGCTACCGGGTCGCGGTGCGACCGTCCCGGCGCGAACCGCTCACCGCGCACCGACTGATCACCGCGCTGCGGGCCGCCGGGTTCGGCCCCGACCAGGTCGCCTACCTGCCCACCGACCACGCCGTCGCCGACGAGATCATCTCCGCCGCCGACCTGTCCATGGTCTACGGCGGCGACGACGTGGTCGCCAAGTACGGCGCGGACCCCACGGTGCTCGTGCAGGGACCGGGCCGCTCGAAGATCCTGCTCGCCGGCGAGGACTGGCACCACCACCTCGACACCCTGGTCGACTCCGTCGGCGACGAGGGCGGCACGGCCTGCGTCAACGCGACGGCGGTGTTCACCGACACCGACCCCGACGGCCTCGCCGCGGCGCTCGCCGAACGGCTCGCCGCCATCCCGACCCTGCCGCCCGAGGACGACCGGGCGGTGCTGCCCTGCCAGCCGACCGAGCCGGCCGCGGCGCTGGAGCGGTACCTGCTCGACCACGCGGCGGGGACGACGGCGCACCTCGGCGGCGCCGGGATCACCGACCCCGTGCCCGGCGGTGGCGTCGCCCTGCGCCCGGCGGTGTTCCAGGTCGACCGGGCAGACGCGGCGCAGACCGGCATCGAGCTGGGCTTCCCCTGCGTGTGGGTGGCCCCCTGGTCGCCCGCCGACGGGATCGGCCCGCTGCGCCACTCCCTTGTCCTGACCGCCATCACCGCCGACGAGCGCCTGGTCGACCGGCTCGTCGCGGAGCCCACGATCAGCAACGTCTACGTCGGCGACCACCCCACGTACTGGATGCGACCCGACGTCCCCCACGACGGCTACCTCGGCGAGTTCCTCATGCGCACCAAGACCGTCCTGCGCGACTGACCCCACCTCTGGCGATCACGGAGATTCCACGGCGTCGCGCAACCGCGCCGGCGCCGGGATCGCCGCGTTCAGCAGGGTCTCGGCCATGGCGCGGGCGGTGCGGGCGGCCTGGGGGGTGCGGTCCATCCGGGCGGTCAGGCCGGCCCCGTCGTAGACGAGCTGGAGCTGGCGGCCCAGCGCGGCCGGGTCGGCGGCGCCGGCCTGCCGGGCGAGGTCGGTGAACAGGGCGAGGATCCAGGCCCGGTAGTCGTCCGCGGCGCGTTCCACCGAGCCGCCCGCCGGCGCCTCGGCGCTGGCCGTGACGAACGCGCAGCCCCGGAAGTCGGGCTCGGCGAACAGCACCCCCTGCGCATCGAAGATCGCCAGCACGCGGGCCCGCGGGTCCGGCGCGCGCTCCACCGCCCGCAGGAGCCGTTCGGTGGTGCCGGCGTGCCGGCCGGCCAGGTAGGCGCGGACCAGTTCCTCCTTGCTGCCGAAGGTGTTGTACAGCGACGCCTTCGCGACCCCGGCCCGCTCGATGATCCGATCGATGCCGACCGTCTGCACACCCTCGGCGTAGAACAGCTCGTCGGCGGCGGCAAGCAGCCGCTCCCGCGCCGGGCGGTGCTCCGCCGCACCCGTCTGCGTGCGCCGGGTCCTCGTCGCGGCCACGCGCCCCACCTCCACGTTCTTCGGACGGATCGGCATCACCAGACAGATCGGTCCATCCAACGATATGCCGCGCCGCGCCGGGGGTACTCACACGGCGCTGCGCCCGCCGTCGACGGGGATGACCGCGCCGGTGATGTAGCTCGCCGCGGGCGAGGCCAGAAAGGCGACGACTCCGGCGATCTCGTCGACCTGCGCGGCGCGGCCGAGCAGGGTGGTCGTGCCGAGCTGGGCGATGAAGTCGGGCCGGGCGCCGTCGGAGTACACCGGGCCGGGGGCGATCGTGTTCACCCGCACCCCCGCCGGGCTGAACTCGGCCGCCCAGGCGCGGCTCATCGCCGTCAGCGCCGCCTTGGTCGCGCCGTAGGCCGCACCGCCGGCCAGCCCGACGCGGCCGGCCATGCTGTCGACGCTGATGATGCTGCCCGCGCCGCGCTCGGCCATCCCCGGCGCGAGCGCGGCGACCAGCTGGTAGGCGGCGCGGACGTTGCCCGCGAACAGCGCGTCGAAGGTCGCGGTGTCGAGCTGCGCGCTCGGCCCGAACCACGACGCGCCGGCGTTGTTGACCAGGACGTCGACCTCGCCGGCCTCCTTCGCCAGGCGCTCCACCGCCGCCGCGTCGGCCAGGTCCGCGGCGAGGAAGCGGGCCTCGCCGCCGGCCTGCTCGATCTCCGCCACGGCCGCCGCACCTCGATCGGCGTCCCGGCCGTGCACGATCACCGCGTAGCCGTCCCCGGCCAGGGCACGGGCCGCCGCCCGACCGATCCCGCCGGTCGACCCCGTCACCAGCGCCACACCCCGACGCTCGCCGGTACCCACGTTGCTCGCCATGATCCGTCCCCACTCATCGAGTAGACCTGTCTGTCTACGGGTGAGGCCAGGATAGACAGACAGGTCTACTCATCGCAAGGCGGCGGAGCCCACTGCGGTGGGGGGGGGGGGGGGGGGGGGGGGGGGGGGGGGGGGGGGGGGGGGGGGGGGGGGGGGGGGGGGGGGGGGGGG
>NZ_JAMQQF010000201.1 GCF_023716945.1 Frankia sp. AiPs1
GGGGTCGGCGGCTCGGCGCTGGCCGCCGGTGTCCTGGCCGCCGTCGCCGGCCCGGCGAGCCCCGTCCCGATCATCGGCCATCACGCCCACGGCCTGCCGGGTTGGGTCGGCGTGTCCGACGTCGTGCTCGCGGTGTCCGCCTCCGGTACCTCGGCGGAGACGTGCTCCGTGGTGGAGGAGGCCGACCGGCGCGGTGCGCGGATCGGCGTCGTCGCGCCGCCGGACACGCCGCTGGCGCACCTCGCCGCCCTCGCCGGGGCGGCGTTCGTCCCGCTCGTCGGGGCGGGGCCGGCCCGGGCCATGCTCTGGTCGCTGGCGATGCCGCTGCTCGTCGCCGTTCGGGAGCTGGGCATCGTCCGGCTCGGCGCCGACGCCGTCGAGGCCGCCGCGGCCCGGCTGGAGGAGGTGGCGACCCGCTGCCGGTCGTCGAGCGAGTCCTTCGTCAACCCGGCGAAGACCCTGGCCCTGGAACTGGCCGGCAGTCTGCCGCTCATCTGGGGCACCTCGGCGGTGACCTCGGTCGCGGCCGAGCACGGCGCCGCCCAGCTCGCGACCAACGCGAAGTACCCGGCCGTCGTCGGGGCGCTGCCGCATCCCGGCCACCATCAGGTGGCGCTGTTCGACGGCCCGTTCGGGGCCGGTCTGACCGCCGGCGGGACGGGCGCCAGGGACGACCTGGAGGACTTCTTCCGCGACCGGATCGAGGACGAGCAGGAGTCGATCCGGCTCCGGCTGATCCTGCTGCGCGACCCTGACGCGGAACGGTCCGAGGTCGCCCGCCAGGCGGAGGCCGCCGTCGCCGTCGCCGCCGAGCGCGGGGTCGGCGTCACCGAGCTGCGGGCCGAGGGAGCTGGGCCGCTGGAGCGGCTCGCCTCCCTGATCGGACTGTTCGACTTCACCGCCGTGTATGCGGCGCTGGCGCTGGGGATCGACCCGACCCAGGTGCCCGCGGTGCGCGATCTGGGCCGGTAGTTCCGCCGAGTCAGCCAAAAATCACCGTTTCGTACCCTTTGCTCCGGACTGCGTGGACCGGACATTCCGGCACAATGTGACCGGCTCGGGTGGCGGATCGGTGAGCGGCGCCTCGACCGAGATCCTCGGAACGGCGGGTCGGCCGCGGATGTGGTGTTCAGAATCGGGCGAAGCGGGCGGGTCGGGGGACTCTGTATGGTCGTGCCTGGCCGGCATGGCTGACGGGCCGAGAGGATGTGCACGTGGACGTCGGGGACGTCGGGGACGGCTGGATCGAGCCGCTGAGCGAGCGGGACGAGGTGCTGACTCGCTGGGTGGAACGGGTCGCCGGCGACCTGCGGGCACGGTTGTCGGTGCCGGAGCTGCAGCGTGAGCTGGGCGAGATCTACACGGCGCTGACCGTCGCCCTGACCGCCGGCGGCACCGATCTGCGGGCCGAGCAGTTCGGCGAGTTGCGCGCACTGCTGGCGGACCTGTCCAGCGGCCGGGCCCGGCAGGGGTTCACCCCGCGGGAGACCGCGGGCACCGTGTTCGCGCTCAAGGAGGCGGCGACCGCCGTCATGGAGAAGCGCAACGTCGGCTACCGCGACTACGTGCGGTTCTCCGAGTTCATCGACGAGCTCGGGCTGTTCACCTTCGAGACCTACGTCCGGACCCGGGACCAGGTCATCGTCGAGCAGTCCAACCAGCTCCTGGAGCTGTCCACTCCGGTGATCAAGCTGTGGGAGGGGGTGCTGGCCGTCCCGCTGGTGGGCACCCTGGACTCCGCTCGCACCCAGATGGTGATGGAGAGCCTGCTGGAGGCGCTCGTCAGCACCGGCTCCCGGCACGCCATCATCGACATCACCGGGGTCGGCGCGGTCGACACCCAGGTGGCCCAGCATCTGCTGAAGACGGTGATGGCCGCCCAGCTCATGGGGGCGGACTGCATCATCTCCGGCATCCGCCCGCAGATTGCCCAGACGGTCGTGAGCCTCGGCATCGAGTTCGGGGAGATCGTCACCAAGGCGACGTTGGCCGAGGCGCTCGCGCTCGCGCTGCGCCGGGACGGCTTCCGGTTCGTCCGCCGGGCGGCCGGGGCCGAGATCCGCTGATGGACCGCATCCCCATCCTGAAGATGGGAAACCTGCTGCTCGTGTCGATCCAGGTGGATCTGCACGATCAGCTCGCCCTCGATCTGCAGGACGACCTGTCCGAGCGGATCGTGGCGACCGGCGCCCGCGGCGTCCTGATCGACATCTCGGCGCTGGAGATCGTCGACAGCTTCATCGGCCGCATGCTCTCGACGATCGCGTCGCTGTCGCGGCTGCTCGACGCCGAGACCGTCGTGGTCGGGATGCGTCCCGCGGTCGCGATCACCCTCGTCGAGCTCGGGCTGTACATGCCCGGGGTGCGCACCGCGCTGACCCTGGAGCACGGGCTCGCCCTGCTCGGCGCCGAGGTCCGGGTGAGCCGGTCCGACGAGGACGAGATCGACGACGCGCAGGGGGATCGCGAGCCCGACGGGCTTGCCGGGTATGCCCCGGTGCGGGCAGGGCCCGGCGGTGGAGAGCCGGCCACGACCGGCGCCGCGAGCCGCGGCGACGGGGGCCGGACGGGTGACCGGTAACCCTGGTGGGAGCCTGCCCAGGAGCGAGATGACGGGCATGGACTCGCAGCGCCATCCGATCGTGACCGAGTCCGACGTCGTCCGTGTCCGCCAAGTGGTGCGCACGCTCGCCGTCGCTGCGAAGCTGTCTCTGGTGGACCAGACGAAGATGGTGACGGCGGCGAGCGAGCTGGCGCGCAACACCCTGGTCTACGGCGGCGGCGGCGAGATGATGATCGATCTCGTCGACAGCGGCCGGCGCCGCGGGGTGCGAGCGGTGTTCATCGACACGGGCCCGGGCATCCCCGACCTCGACCTGGCCCTGACCGAGGGCTGGACCAGCGGTTCCGGTCTCGGCCTTGGGTTGACGGGCAGCCGTCGCCTCGTCGACGAGTTCGCGATCGACAGCAGTCCCGGGGTGGGTACCACCGTGCGGGTCGTGAAGTGGTCGCGCTGACCGCGTCGGGCATGTTCCCGCGGGCGCAGGACGTCGCGTGGTTCGGCGCGGCGGATGCCTCCGCGGCCGGGGCCGCCCGTCGGGCGGCCGTCACCCTCGCCGGCCGGCTGGGTTTCCCCGCGACCCGCGGCGCGGAGCTCGGCATCGCCGTCACCGAGACGATGACCAACCTGGTCCGCCATGCCGACGACGGCCGCCTGCTCCTGCGGGTGCTGCGCTGGGACGGCCAGATGGGGGACGGTCAGTCCGGAGACGGTCTGGCCGCGAACGGCCCGCTCGGAGACGGCACGACTGCGAACGGCTCGACCGGGAACGGCCCGACGACGGACGGTGCGCCGCCGGCGATGCCCGCGCCGACCGCGGCGGTCCAGTTCGTCGCGATCGACAGTGGACCGGGCATGGCCGACGTCTCGGCGGCGATGCGCGACGGGGCGACGTCCGCGGGAACACTCGGCGTCGGGCTCGGGGCGATCGCCCGGCTTTCCGACGAGCTGGACATCCACTCGACCCCGGGCCGTGGGACGGCCATGGTCGTCACCTTCCATCCGACGCACCGTCCCGGTTCGTTCGGCGCGCCGCACAGCGGGTCCGGGGCGTCGCGGGTCGGCGGCCTGACCCGCCCGATCACCGGCGAGACCGTCTGCGGCGACGCCTTCGCCGTGCGTGTCACCGATGCCGGGCTCGCGCTGCTGCTGTGCGACGGGCTCGGACACGGGGAGCTCGCCGCGCGGGCGGCCGGGGAGGCGGTGCGGATCTTTCTGGCGGCCCCCGACCCGCCGAGCGGGCCGGTGGAGCTCGTGCGCCGCATCCACCAGGGAATCTCACATACCCGCGGCGCCGCCGTCGCGGTCGCGGTGCTGGAGCCGGCCGCGCAGGTCCTGCGATTCGCCGGGCTCGGCAACGTCGCTGGGGTGATCCACAGCGGGTCCCGGCGTTCGGGCCTGCTCAGCCGGCCGGGCATCGCCGGTCACCAGGCTCGGGGACTGGCCGAGACGCGCCACCCCCTGCCGCCGGATGCGCTCGTCGTCCTGCACAGCGACGGGGTCGGCTCCCGCTGGAGCCTCGCCGACCATCCCGGCGTCGCCAGCCACGACCCGCTGCTCGTCGCGGCGACGATTCTGCGGGACGCGGGCCTGCGCCGCGACGATGCCTCCGTCGTCGTGGCCGGCCCACCGCAGGCGGCGAGGTAGGCCGTGGGGGCGCGGCCCGACGGTGGCCCTCTGCCGGAGCTGGCCTCGATCCGGCTGGACGGCGAACCGGACGTGTTCACCGCCCGCCAGCTCGCCCGGGCGGCCGGCGCCGCCGCGGGCCTCGACGGACCGGACCAGGTCCGCCTTGCCACCGCACTCAGCGAGATCAGTCGGGAGGCGCTGACCGCGGGCGGTGCCCGGATCGACTTCGTCCTGCGCAATCCCCCGGCGCTGGCGGTCGTTCTGACGGCCGACCAGGCCATCCCGGCGGACGCGGCCGGTCTGGCCGCCGCCGCCCGCCTCGTCGATCTCACCGTTCGCCGGGCCGGGCCCGGCGCGGGCGGCGCGGGCAGCGCCCCGATGGTCGTCACCCTCGCCAAGCCCCTCGCACCTGGCGTGGTCGTCGACGACGCGCAGCGCACCCGGCTCAGGCAGGTCCTCGCCGCCACCGTGCCACTCGCGCCGGCCGACGAGCTGCGCGTGCAGAACAGCGAACTGGTCGGCGCGCTGGCGCAACTGCGGGACAACCAGAACGAGCTGCTCCGCCTGAACGCGGAGCTCGAGGAGACCAACCGCGGCGTCATGGCGCTGTACAGCCAGCTCTCCGCCGAGCTGGAGGAGACCAACCGCGGGGTGGTCGCACTCTACGGCGAGCTCGACGAGCGGAGCATCGCGCTCACCCGCGCGAACGAGGCCAAGACCCGGTTCCTGCGCAGCGTCAGCCACGAGCTGCGGGCGCCGGTCAACTCGGTGCTCGGCCTCGCGCGCCTGCTGGTCGACCCGGCCGGCGATCCGCTCACCGCCGAGCAGCGCCGGCAGGTCGAGCTGATCCTCGCCAGCACGAAGGATCTGCTCGCTCTGGTCAACGACCTGCTCGATCTTTCCAAGGCCGAGTCCGGCCGGCTCGAACCGGCCCTGGAGCAGGTGGACATCCGGGCCGTGCTCGCCCATCTCGACGGCTCGCTGCGGCCGCTGGCCAACCGGCCGGGCGTCGACCTCGTCATCGAGGAGGACGGTGAGGTCGGCCCCCTCTACACGGACGAGACGCTGCTCGGCCGGGTGTTGCGCAACCTCGTCGGCAACGCGCTGAAGTTCACCGAGCACGGCGAGGTGCGGGTCACCGCCGCGCGGACGGGTGAGGCCGGGGAGACCGTGACGTTCGTCGTGCGCGACACCGGCATCGGCATCTCGGCCCACGACATCGAGCAGGTGTTCCAGGAGTTCTACCAGGCGCACAGCCACCTGCACGCCCGCACGCGGGGCACGGGGCTGGGCCTGCCCTATGCGCGCCGGGTGTGCGAGCTTCTGGGCGGCCGTTTGGACCTGGCCAGCGAGCTCGGCCGCGGCTCGACGTTCACCGTGACCCTGCCGCGCGACTTGGGAGCCCACCACCGGGCCGACAGCGAGGACGGCGCGGACTCGCCGCTGGCCCCCGGTGAGGTGCCCGTCCGGGTGCGCACCGCCCTGGTGGTCGACGACGATCCGGCCTTCCGGGCAACGATGCGCCGGTTGCTGGCCGACCGGGCGGATCGCGTCCTGGAAGCCGGCGACGGCCTGGAGGCGTTCGCGGCTCTGCGGGCGGGCCCGCCCGACGTCGTCTTCCTGGACCTGCTGCTGCCGGGGATGGACGGCGGCGAGGTGCTGGCCGCGATGGGCGCCGACCCGGCCCTGCGCGACATCCCGGTGGTCATCGTCACCTGGAGTGACCATGACGCGCGCCGGGGTCGCGGTCCCGGATCGGCCGTCGCCGTCCTGGCGAAACTGACCCTGAGCCAGCGGGCCATCGACGCCGTGCTCGCCCGCGTGGATGCGCTGCGGCCGTGATGGTCGCACGTGCCAGCGTCCTGGTCGTGGATGACAGCATCAGCAAGCGTTACGTGCTTGGTAGCTGGCTGCGCCGGGCCGGCTACGAGG
Source organism: Frankia sp. AiPs1 (assembly GCF_023716945.1). Lineage (GTDB taxonomy): Bacteria > Actinomycetota > Actinomycetes > Frankiales > Frankiaceae > Frankia. The sequence continues at coordinate 6,122 of NZ_JAMQQF010000201.1, forward strand.
TCTTCGAGGCATCCTCTGGCGAGGAGGCGCTGCGCGACGTGCGCGACCATGCCCCGGATCTGGTCGTGCTCGACGTGCACCTGCCCGACCTGAGCGGGATCGAGGTCTGCCGGCGGATCAAACGGGACCGCGAGTCCGCCGGCATCCCGGTGCTGCACGTCTCCGCGATCGCGGTCGACGCCGGCGACCGCAGCATCGGCCTGGACGAGGGCGCCGACGCCTACCTCGTCGACCCCATCGAACCGCGCGAGTTCCTCTCCACGGTGGGTGCCCTGCTGCGCCAGTCCCGCCGCTACGCCGAGGAACATCGCATCGCGCTCACCCTGCAGCGCAGCCTGCTGCCGGCGACCTTGCCCGACCTCGCCGGCCTGCGGGTGGCGGCCCGCTACCACGCCTCCGCCGCCCAGGCGGAGGTCGGCGGCGACTTCTTCGACGCCTTCGACACCCCCGACGGCGACGCCTTCATCGTCATCGGCGACGTCCAGGGCCACTCACTGGGGGCGGCGATCATCATGGCCGAGCTGCGCTACGCGCTGCGGGCCTACGCCTTCGACGGGCACCCGCCGGCGGCGGTGCTGGACCGGCTCAACCGACTGATGCTGCTGTCCCACCCCGAGGCGACGGCGACCGTGTGCATCCTCACCTTCCCGCCCGACCGCTCCCGGGTGACCATCGTCAACGCCGGGCACCTGCCCCCGCTGCTGATCGGGCCGGACCGGCTGTCCTACTGGGAGGCCGGTGCCGGGGTGCTGCTCGGCGTCGATGCCGGCGCTCAGGTCGCCGACAGCATGCCGCTGCCTCCGGGCACCCGGTTTCTGCTGTTCACCGACGGCCTGGTGGAACGGCGCTCGGAGCCGCTCGAGGTCAGCCTCGCCACCCTCGCGAGTTCCGTCGCGGCGGCGCACGGATTCGGTGGCGGCACCGGGCCGCGCCGCGCCCGGCGCTCCATCGACGACATCGCCGACGGCCTGCTCGCCGCCGCCGGCAGGGCCGCCGACGACGTCGCGCTCGTTCTCGTGGAGGTCACCGACCTCCGCTGAGCCTGTCCGGCTCACCGGCCAAGCCAGGTCACCCGGGCGAGCCCGGTTGCGGCGCATCCTGACCGGTCTGAGCCCTGGGACCGTGCACAACGCACCGCAACGCCTCCCCGCGCGCCGCTAGCGGCCGCCCCGGTTCTGACCGTTCTGGCCGCCACCGTTCTGCCCGCCGCCGTTCAGGCCGCCGCCGACCTGGGCCCCGCCGTTCTGGGCCCCGCCGTTCGGCTGCCCGCCGCCGTTGTTCTGACCGTTCTGCCCGCCGCCGTTCTGGGCCCCGCCGTTCTGGCCGCCGAGTGGGGCGCTGCGGGCCTGCGGCTGGCCGAACACGCCGGGCAGGACCTGCTGGCCGAGGCCCTGGAGCAGGTCACCGAGGCCCTGGCCCGGGGTGGGGGCGGGCGCAGGCGGCGGGGTGTTCTGCAGGCCGCCCTTGGTGCCGTGGGCCACCGTCGGATCGGCGCCGGGCAGCGCGACCACGGGCTGGTTGGCCAGCGCCGCCCGCATCGACTTACCCCAGATGATCGCCGGCAGGTCGCCGCCGAAGACCCGCGACCAGGTTCGACCGTCCGCGACGACGCCCCGCAGCGGGTGGGACTCGGCACCGGTGGGGTCACCGACGGACACCGCCGCGGTCATCTGCGGGGTGAAGCCGACGTACCAGGCGGCGGAGTACTCGTCGGTGGTGCCGGTCTTGCCGGCCGACGGGCGGCCGATCGCGGCGTTGGTCCCGGTGCCGTTGATCGGAACGCCGGCCAGCACGCTGGTCACCGTGTCGGCGACCCCCTTCGCCAGCACCTGCTCGCACTGCGGCGGGCGGGCGACGTCGATCGGGTCCTTGCTGGAGTCCACGGCCCCGGTGGCGAATCGCGGAGCGCAGCGCAGGCCGCCGCCGGCGATCGTCGCGTAGGCGTCGGCCATCTGCAGCGGCGAGACGTACATGTACTGGCCGCCGCCGATGGCGGTCGCGCCGTCCGTCGGCCCGATCTTGTCGGCCTTCGGCGGGGTGACGCCGAGGCGCTTGGCCATCTCCATCACCGCCGGGATGCCGGTCTTCTCCGCGAGCTGCACGTAGAAGGTGTTCACCGAGTCCCAGGTGCCGCGGGGGATGTCGTAGATGCCCGCCTCGGCCGGGTCGGAGTTCGAGAAGCCCTTGGCGCAGTCGCCCTCACCGCGGTCGAGCGGGAACTTCGGGCTGACATAGCAGGCCGGCGAGTAGAAGGCCGTCGACGTGCCGTAGCCCTGCTCTAGGGCGGCAGCGAGGACGAACGTCTTGAACGTCGACCCGGGCTGGAACGTCGCGTTCGTGGGCAGCGGCACCACCGTCTGGTTCAGGCCGGCGTTCGACCCGTACACCCGGTTGACCGCCATCGCGAGGATGTTGCCGGTGCCGGGCTGAATGACCACCTCGGTCGCCGAGACCCGGTTGTCCGGGGCGATCGTCGAGTTGACCGCCTCCTGCGCCGCCTGCTGGACCAGCGGGTCCAGGGTGGTGCGGATGACCAGGCCGCCCTCGTAGATGCGCCGGTTGCGTTCCTCGACGTTGGTGCCGAGAGCGGGGCTGGCCCGAAGCTGCGAGCGGACGTAGTCGCAGAAGAACGGCGCGGTCGACGTCTCGCAGGAATCCGCGGCCGGTGGCGGGGCGGGCACCACGTTCAGCGGCATCTGCTTCGCCGCATCCGCCTGCGTCGGCGAGATGTACTTGTTCTCCGCCAACTTGTCGAGCACGGTGTTGCGCCGGACCAGCGCCGCCTGCGGGTGCGCGGCCGGGTTGTACCGCGACGGGCTCTGCACCAGCCCGGCGAGCAGGGCCGCCTGCTCGACGGTGACCCGGGAGATGGGCACTCCGAAGTAGTGCTCGGCGGCCGTGCCGACGCCGTACGCACCGTCGCCGAAGTAGGCGATGTTCAGATAGCGCTCCAGGATCTCGTCCTTGGAGAAGCGCTTTTCGATGTCGAGGGCGTAGCGGAGCTCCTGGATCTTGCGGTCCAGCGAGTCGCCGGCGGCGACCTCGCGCTCCTGGCTCGTGCGGGCGTTCTGCAGCAGCACGTTCTTGACGTACTGCTGGGTCAGCGTCGACCCACCCTGGGCGACCCCGCCGGCCTCGCTGTTGCGCAGCGCCGCGCGCAGGACGCCCTGAGGGTCGACCCCGCCGTGCTCGTAGAAGCGGGCGTCCTCGATGGAGACGATCGCCTCCCGCATGATCTTCGGGATGTCGCTGCCCGGGACGACGATGCGGTTCTCGGCACCCCGCAGCATTGCGATCACCGAGCCGTCGCTGGCGAGAATCGTCGAGCTCTGCGGAAGCGGCGGGGTGATGAGCTCGCTGGGCAGACCGAGAAAGTGATCCGCGCTGCCCTTGGTGAACAGGCCGACCGCCCCCACGAACGGCAGCGACAGCAGGGCGACGACCACGCCGAGCGCGCTCGCCGTCAGTGCCATCTTCTTGAGCACGCGGCGCCGGTCGACCGGCGGTCGCGGCAGGACACGGGCGCCCGGACCCCCGCCCGGCGCGTCGCCGGCCTGAGCCTGGGAGTCGATGGTGTCGCCGCGCCCCGGTCCGCTCGCGGCTGCGTCCTGGCCGCGGATCGCGGCGCCGGTCGGTGC
>NZ_JAMQQF010000202.1 GCF_023716945.1 Frankia sp. AiPs1
GTGCCCTCGCCCGGCACCACCCGCTCGCGGCGGCGCGCCACCCAGGCGTCCGCGCGCCGGGCCCAGCCGTGGGACAGCCGGATGCAGGGCCGCTCGATGAGGTGGTGCGTCGCGGTGGCGACGGCCACCGTCAGCACGACGACGATCGCCAGGAACGGCGCGTAGGGGATCTTCCACAACCGCCAGCTGCTGTGCTCCAGCACGAGGTCGATAACGGTGGAGTGCCACAGGTAGATGCCGTACGAGATCGCGCCGAGGAACGCCAGCGGCCGGCTGGCCAGCAAAGGCCGCACCGCCCCACGGTCCTGGCGCCCGAAGACCGCTGGCAGCAGCAGGAAGAATCCGAACAGCCCGTACAGCAGGTGACGGTTCATGTCCTGGGCCCGATCCGGATCGAAGATCGGCACCAGCGGCAGGCCGGCGTGCCTGCTGGCCACCCAGTAGATCAGCGCCGCCACGGCCCAACAGGCTGTTCCCGAGCCGGGCAGGCTCGCCCAGCGGGGCTGCCGGCCGAGCTGGGCGTACCGGGCGGAGACCACGGCGAGCGCCATCCCCATGGCAAACAGGTCCCACCAGACGGGCAGCCAGGCGTTCCAGCCGGACATCCAGGCCGCCGTGCTCGGGATGACAAGGAAATGGACGACCTTCGCGGCCAGGAAGGTCACCGCCAGCGCGGTCAGCTCCACCCGGACCTGGACCGCCGGCGAGCGACGGCGCCGGCCGAGCAGCCAGGCATAGACGGGCACGGCGAGGTAGAACGCGACCTCGATATCGAGCGTCCATGCCTGGGTGAGGCCCTGGATGGCCCAGTGATCCTGATAGCCCTGCAGGAAGAACGCCGTCTGGAAGATCCCGGCGAGCCCGTGCACGCCGACTCGATCGTCGCTGACCACGTTGAGGGTGACGGCGAGCGCCACCCAGTAGAGGGGGACGACCCGCATGAACCGCCGCACCAGGTAACCCGGTGCTGCGGCGGCGGGAACATCCGCGAGCCGGGCCGCGACGAACGGGCGGTAGAGCAGAAATCCCGAGATCAGGAAGAACACCGCGACCCCGGCCTCACCGCGCGCGGTGTAGGGACCGAACCCGCTGCTGGTGGTGAACCCCGCCGGGAACGACGTGTGCACCACGACGACAAGCAGCGCAGCGATCGCGCGCAGACCGTCGAAGCCCGGAAAGACGACCTTGGGCGGGCGGATCCCGACGGGACGGCGCGGATCAGGGATCGGGGCGGAACCGGCGGACGCATCGGTGCCGACGGCGACCGAACGGGGGCGGACGGGGCCGGTCACCGCGAGTTTGCCTCAAGATACGCAATGTCCGGCACGTCGAAAAACGTACCAGCACGGCAGATTATCGAGCTAGCACACCCCGAACATATCGGCTTTTTCCACCCACTGGCGTAGTCAGGTCGGGTAACCCGGGTCGGTTTCGGATCGCACCGGTTGCCCAGCCGGGATCCGCCTGGCCCGGGAACGCACCGGGCCGGCGAGCCGGCTGGCAGCGGCCGTGATCGCGACCGCGGCGAGCAACACCACCGCCGGCTCGGCGGCGGCCCGGAAACGGGTGGTGCCGTAGACCACCACCGTTGCCAGGCTCAGCGTCACGGGCACCGCGAGCAGGGGCAGCAGCGAGGTCCGGCGGCGGCGCAGCACGACGACGCCGCCGACCGCCGCCACTTCCAGCACCCACAGGGTCACCATGGCGAGCCGGCTCAGGCTCAGCGGCCGCAGCTCGATCGTGTCGAGGCGGGCCTGCTGCCATGGGCGATAGACGCCCCAGGTGCGGCCAAGGCGGGCGGCCGCCACCGTGGGCAGCCGCCCGTAATGGCCCCGGATGTAGTCGTACGCGGCATGTCGGTAGAAGACATCGCGCTCGGAGCGTTCCGCGGGCGGCGGCGGGAGCGCCAGCACGCAGTCGAACGACCACCAGCCCAGGTCGCGCCCGGAGTACGTCGCCGGGCAGTGGGTGACGGCCAGGGTGGAGCCGAGGCCGGTGGACAGGTACTCCGGCTCGTGGAACCGCGACAGGTTGTAGGCCGCCCAGGGGGTGATGGCGGCCAGGCTCGTCGCGGCCGCCACGGCCAGCAGCGCGGCGCGGCGACGCCAGGCGACATCGCGGGCCATCGCGACGAGCGGCACGACGAGCACGAGGGCCAGCAGCGCCAGTTCGGCGCGGGCCAGCATCACCGCCGCCAGCGCCAGCCCGAGCCAGGCGGCCTCGGCGAAGCCGCGACGGTCGACGAAGCGGTAGCCGGCCAGGATGATCCAGGCGCAGGTCAGAATGCCCGTCGTCTCGGACATCACCAGCGGATCGTTGAGCCACATGCCGGGGTAGACCGCCGCGATCCCGCCGGCCACCAGTCCGGTGGCAGGGCCGGCGACCCGGCGCCCGGCGAGGGCGACCAGCACGATCGCGCCGACCCCCAGCAGGCAGGAGAAAAGCTGGTGGGACAGGAAGCTGGTGAAGCCCAGCAACGACGGTACGGCCAGCAGGAGGCTGGTCAGCGGCGGATGCTGGGCGTCGGCGAGGTAGCGCCCGGACAGGCGCAGTTCGTACGGGTCGGGCCAGCCACGGCCGTCGGCGAACAGGTTCGCCGCCTCGTGGTAGTAGAACGCATCACCCTGGACCGCCGCCGGGTGCAGCCAGTGGAACAGGTAGAACAGGCGGAAGCCGAGGCCGATCAGGCAGATCAGCGCCAGCCGGAGGTACCAGCGTCGCAGCCGACCGCGCCAGGCGCCTGCGGCGGGGGCCCCGGCGGGCGCGGGTGCCGGTTCGGGTACGCCCGACGACCCGGACGCCAACGCAGACCCGGACGCCGGCTCAGGCCCAGACGCCGACCCCACCGTCCGTGGCTGCCCCCCCGTGGTCTCAGACACGCGCGGAAAGTACCAATGCGCTGGTACCCGGCAGACAGCGCGTCCGGCATCAAGGCCGCAAACATACCGCGCGTGCACGGCGTGACGCAGTTGCGATTAGCCTTGCCGCTCGGACGTCCTGATGCGATAGGGGTCGGCGAGCCGCGGTGGCGGACCCGGTGCGGACCCGGTGCGGACCCGGTGCGCAGCGGCCGAGTCCGCACGGCAGCCGCCGCCCGGTTCCACGGCCCGATGGCGCCCCGGCGACGACGAGGAGGGACCAGGCTGACCAGCAACGACGCCGATACCGTCCCGCTGGCGTCCGGGGATCGACGGCGGCGGTCGGCCGCCGAGCAGCAGGCCGACACGACCCCGATCAGCACTCGCGCGGGCGGGCTGCGCAGCCCGGCCGGGGGTCCGCAGTCCCGACACCCGACAGCGGAGCGTGAGGGGCACTTTGGTGACGGTCGGAGCGGCGCCGACCGCAGGCACCGGGATCAGCCGTCCCACCGCCAGGGGCGGCTCGCGGCCGAGCGACGGCCCGAGGAGGACCTCGACGCCACCGGCCCGGTGCTCGCCCCGCTGGGGCACCTGCCCGCCCTGGACGGGCTGCGGGCGTTCGCCGTCATGGCCGTCATCGCCTACCACGCCGGCATCTCGTGGATGCCCGGCGGTCTGCTCGGCGTGGACACCTTCTTCGTGCTCTCGGGCTTCCTGATCACCGGGTTGCTCATCACCGAGTACCGCAACACCCGGCGCATCGACCTGCGCAGCTTCTGGGTCCGCCGGTCCCGTCGGCTGATGCCGGCGCTGCTGGTCCTGCTGATCGGGGTGGCGGCGTACGCCCGGTGGATCGCCTCCCCCGGCGACGTCGGCACGCTGCGCCTGGACGCCCTGTCCACGCTGCTGTATGTGGCGAACTGGCGCTTCGCCCTGTCCGACCAGAGCTACTTCAACCACTTCTCGGCGCCCTCGCCGTTGCTGCACACCTGGTCGCTGTCGGTCGAGGAGCAGTTCTACGTCCTGTGGCCGCTGATCGTGTTCCTGCTCATGCGGCACAGCGCCCGCACCGTGGACCGCTGGCGCCGCCAGCGCCAGAAGGCCCAGTCCCTCGCGCTGACGGTGGCCGTGCTCGGCGCGGAGGCGTCGGCGCTGGCCGGCCTCGCCCTGCTCCTGCTCGGCACTGATCCGTCCCGGATCTACTATGGCACCGACAGCCGCGCCCAGGCGCTGCTGGTCGGGGCCGCGCTGGCCGTGTGGCGGGGGCAGCGGACGCGACCGATCTCGGCGCGGGCCCGCTCGGTCATGTCGGTCGTCGGTTGCCTGGCGGGCGCGTCGATGATCGTCATCTGGACGACGGTGAGCGGACAGAGCCGCGCGCTCTACGCAGGCGGGTTCCTCGGCGTCGCCGTCGTGGTGATGCTGCTCGTCGCCTCGCTCGTCGAGGCGCCCCAGGGGCCGGTGTCGAAGGTGCTCGCGCTGCCCCCGCTGACGTTCATCGGGCGGATCTCCTACGGCCTGTACCTGTGGCACTGGCCGGTGTTCCTCACCCTGACGGCCACCCGGACCGGCACCGACGGCGTGGTCCTGCTGCTGCTGCGGCTCGGCGCCACGCTGGCGATCACGCTGGCGTCGTTCCACCTCGTGGAGGACCCGATCCGCCGCCGCCGGATCCGGCTGCCGAAGCCACAGCTGACCGTGCCCGCCGCGTTCGGCGGGGTCCTCGCGGTGATCCTGGTGGCCACGGCGGGCACGTCGGCGTCGGTGCGCACCCCCGCCGAGTTGGAGGCGCTGGCCAAGCGGGCGGCCACCTCCCCGCAGCCGACCGTCACCGTGCGTCCCGGCAGCGCAGCGCCGATCAAGGTGCTGCTCGGCGGCGACTCGGTGGCGCTCACGCTGGGCTTCAGCGACTTCTCCTCGATGGCCGCCGACCAGGGTATCGAGATCCACGATTTCTCCAAGCTCGGCTGCGGGGTCGCCCGCGGCATGGAGCGGCGCGTCCTTGGCGAGGCCGGACCGACCACCGAAGGCTGCGACCAGTGGCCGCAACGCTTCGCGCAGCGCGTCGACGAGGTCAATCCGACGCTCGCGCTGCTGCTCGTCGGCCGCTGGGAGGTCACCGACCAGTTTCGCAACGGCCGGTGGACGCACATCGGGGACCCGGCGTTCGACGCCTATCTCGGCCGCGAGCTGGATCTCGCGATCACCACACTTGGGGCCAAAGGCGCGAAAGTGGTACTTCTTACCACCCCGATCTTCAAGCCGACCGAGGCGCCGGACGGCAGCATCTACCCGGAGACGAAGGCCTCGCGGGTCGAGCGCTTCAACGTGCTCCTGCGCCAGGCCGCCGCCCGCCACCCCGGCACGAGCGTGATCGACATCACCTCCATTCTCACGCCGGGCAACAAGTACGTCGACGAGCTGGACGGCGTCCGACTGCGCGACGACGACGGGGTGCACATCTCGAAAGGTGGCGGCCGACGGATCGGGGCCGCGATCATTCCTCAGCTTCTTCGGATCGCTCAGGAGCCGGCGGCCGCCGCGGCCCCGCAGACCGTGGTAGCGGGACCCGGCTGACCGGCCCGGTTTACCTGACGCTAACCTTCCGCCCAGTACCGGGTGGTCTACAGGAGGATCGACGTGCCGCGTGCGCTGATTACCGGGATTACCGGTCAGGACGGGTTGTATCTGGGTGAGTTGTTGACCGCGAAGGGTTATGAGGTGTTCGGGTTGGTTCGTGGGCAGTCCAACCCGAAGGTGGCGGTGGTGGAGCGGGTGGTGCCGGGGGTGGTGTTGTTGGAGGGTGATCTGACGGATCTTTCGTCGTTGATCGGTGCGGTGGAGATCTCGCAGCCGGACGAGGTGTACAACCTTGGGGCGATCTCGTTCGTCGGACTGTCGTGGAAGCAGGCGGAGCTGACGGGGGAGACGACGGGGATGGGGGTGTTGCGGGTGTTGGAGGCGTTGCGGATCGCGGGTGGTAACGACATGTCGCGGGTGCGGTTCTATCAGGCGTCGTCGTCGGAGATGTTCGGGAAGGTGCGGGAGACGCCGCAGCGGGAGACGACGCCGTTTCATCCGCGGTCGCCGTACGGGGTGGCGAAGACGTTCGGGCATTATTTGACGGTGAATTATCGGGAGTCGTACGGGGCGTTTGCGTGTTCGGGGTTGCTGTTTAATCACGAGTCGCCGCGGCGGGGGATCGAGTTTGTGACGCGGAAGATCACGCGGGCGGTGGCGCGGATTTCGTTGGGGTTGCAGGACTCGTTGACGTTGGGGAATTTGGAGTCGCGGCGGGACTGGGGTTTTGCCGGGGATTATGTGGATGCGATGTGGCGGATGTTGCAGCAGGACACGCCGGATGACTATGTGGTGGCGACCGGGGTGACGCACAGCATTCGGGAGTTGTTGGATGCGGCGTTCGGGCGGGTGGGGGTTTCGGACTGGTCGGGGTTGGTGCAGCAGGATGCGCGGTTTTTCCGGCCGGCGGAGGTGGATGTGCTGGTGGGGGATCCGACGAAGGCGCGGGAGGTGTTGGGGTGGACGCCCCGGGTCGGGTTCGAGGAGCTGATCGCGATGATGGTCGACGCCGATCTGGCCCTCGAGGCGGAATCAACCGGTAAGGCGTTGACGATCAGGTGAAAGCCCTTCCCCGGACGAAACGCGCGGCCGGCCACCCCGCCGCGGGTGAATCGGCCGCGCGCGGGTATTCCCCGGCGCGCGCCGGGGATGACGCCTGCGTGTGTCGTCGGGGAGGACGCTGATGAACCGCAACGCCGTCCCGCCGGGGGATCTCTCGCCCACTGCCCGGCTCGCGGCGGGGCACCGGGCGAGAACCGGTCCGACCCCCTCGGATCCCGCCTCGACCGGGCCGATGATGGTCCGGCCGCCGGCGGCGGCTTCGGGGGCTCTGGCCTCGGGAGCGTTGGCTTCGGGGGCTCTGGCCTCGGGGGCTCTGGCCTCGGGGGCTCTGGCCTCGGGGGCTCTGGCTTCGGGAGCGAGGGTGGCGGGAACGAGGGTGGCGGGTCCGGTTCCCGCCGCCGCCGGTTCGGCGGAGCGGGTCGGCGTCGGCGAGGCCGGGGACGGCTGGACGCTGCGCAAGCGGCTGCGGCAGACCCGCGGCACCCGGCTGCGCGGAGCGCTGCGCGGCGCCGTCCCCCTGGCCCTCGCCGGCCTGCTCGCCAACGCCGCCAACATGGGCGTCACCTTGATCATCGCCCGGGCGATGAGCACCCGGTCCTACGGGGCGGTGGCCCAGCTCATCGCGATCTTCTTCGTCGTGTCGATGCCGGGCAGCGCGCTGCTGGTCGGGGTGGTCCGGCGGGTCACCAGCTGGCAGCACAGCGGCCGGCTGCACCTCATGGCCGACTGGGTGAACCGGGTCCGCCGGGTGGGCGTCGCAACCGTGCTGGTGGTCGCGGTGCTCGCGGTCATCGGGCGGGGGTTCGTGGCGCGCGAGCTGTCGCTGCCCGGCCCCGGCGGCGTCGCCGAGATCATCACCGCGGGGGCCGCGTGGTGCCTGCTGTGCGTCGACCGGGGGTTGCTCCAGTGCGCCCGCCAGTACCCGGCGCTGGCCACGAATCTGCTCGTCGACGCCGCGGTGAAGACCGTCTGCACGATCGGCCTCGTGCTCGTCGGCCTCGACGAGTCCGGCGCGGCGATCGGCGTCCTGCTCGGCGTGCTCGCGGCCCTCGCCCACGTCCGGTGGACTCAGTACCGAAGCCCGGAAACGATGGGCCGAAGCCCGGAAACGACGGGCCGAAGCCCGGAAACGACGGGCGGCAGCCCGCAGACGACCGGCCGCGACCTGGCCGCGTCGCTGCCCGCGCAGCCGCCCCCCGCGGCGCCCTGCTCGCCAGCCGCCTCGGCGCCCGTCAAGGCGCCGACCCGGCTGGCGGTGGAGGTCGGCGCCGCGCTGGTCGCGCTCGCGCTGCTCGGGCTGCTGCAGAACGTCGACGTGCTGCTCCAGGGCCGGCTCGCCCCGGACCGCTCGGGCTCCTACGCGGCCGTCTCCGTCGCCAGCAAGGTGATTGTGCTGGCCGCGGTGGTGCTGGCCGGGTTCCTGCTCCCGGAGGCGGCGGACCGCCGGCATCTCGGGCAGCATGCTCTGCATCAACTCGGCGCGACGATCGCGATACTCCTCGTGCCGGCGATGGGGTTGCTCGCCGCCGCCCTCATCGCACCGGAGAAACTGCTTTCCCTGGCCTTCGGCCCTCGTTTCACCGACGCCTCCGGCGCGCTCCTCCCCCTGGCCGCAGCGATGACCTGTCTCGGAGCTACCGTGCTGTTCACCCATTACCTGCTCGCTCTCGGAGAGCGAGGCGTCCTGCTGGCCCTGGGCCTCGCCGCCGGGGCGGCCATCCCCCTGCTGCTGTGGGCGGACGGCTCGCCGACGGCGACCGCTCGGGCCGATCTCGCCTGCCAGGCGGCGTTGGCCGTCGTCACCGGCCTGTCGGTGCTCGCCGCGGCCCGCCGGACGGCTCGGGCATGACCGCGCCGAGCAACGGCCGCGGCCCTGGCCCCGGCGCGACGATCCCGCCGACTTCGCAGGGCCTGATCCTGCCTCAGGCCGGCACCGGCGCCGGCGCCGCGGTGCCGGCGGGAATCCTGGCCCCGCAGCTCGGCGCGCCGGGCATCGAGGACCTGTCCCGGCGACCCTCGCTCACCGAACTCGTCGAGACCTCCGGGTTGCGCCGCGTGCACGTGCTGGCCTGGCGAGACCTCGACGACCCCGAGTCCGGCGGCTCGGAACTGCACGCCGACAAGGTCGCCGAGCGCTGGGCCCAGGCGGGCATCGACGTGAGCCTGCGCACCGCGTTCGCCCCCGGCCATCCCGAATCGGTCCGCCGCCACGGCTACGCGGTGGTGCGCAAGGCGGGGCGCTACTCGGTCTTCCCGCGCACGGCCCTGTCCGGCGCGCTGGGCCGCACCGGCCCGTGGGACGGGCTGGTGGAGATCTGGAACGGCATGCCGTTCTTCTCCCCCGTCTGGGCTCGCTGCCCGCGGGTGGTGTTCCTGCATCACGTGCACGCCGAGATGTGGCGGATGGTGCTCTCGCCGAAGCTGGCGAAGGTCGGTGAGACGGTGGAGTTCAAGGTCGCCCCCCCGTTCTACCGGCGCACGCGGATCCTGACGCTGTCCCAATCGTCCAGGCACGAGATCATCGAGCTGCTCGGCTTGCCGCCGCGCAACATCTCGGTCGTGCCGCCGGGGATCGACCCGGCGTTCACCCCCGCCGGCGAGCGGTCCCCGCATCCCCTCGTCGTCGCCGTCGGCCGGCTGGTGCCGGTCAAGCGCTTCGGCATCCTCATCGACGGCCTGCTACGGGCGCGCGACGAGCACCCGACGTTGGAGGCGGTGATCGTCGGCGATGGCTACGAGCGGCCGGAGCTGGAGAAGAAGATCCGGGCCGCCGGGGCGGGCACGTGGCTGCGCCTCGTCGGGCGCGTCGACGACGACGAGCTGCTCTCGCTCTACCGGCGCGCCTGGGTGCTCACCTCGGCGTCCGCCCGGGAGGGCTGGGGAATGACGATCACGGAGGCGGCGGCGTGCGGCACACCGTCGGTGGCCACCCGCATCGCCGGGCACACCGACGCGGTCGTCGATGGTGAGACCGGCGTGTTGGTGGAGGACCCGGCCGATCTGGGCAAGACACTGGCCGGCGTGCTCTCCGACGACGACCTGCGGGCTCGGCTGTCCGCCGGCGCCCTCGCCCACGCCGCGACGTTCACCTGGGCGGAGACCGCCCGCGCCACGTTCGCCGCGCTCGTGCGGGAGGCGGCCCGCCAGCGCGGGTCCGCTTCCCCGGCGGCCCGCGCCGCGAACGTGATCGGCCAGCGTCGGTGACCCTGGCGACCTCTCTGGTGACGACTCTGGCGATCCGGTGACCCTGACCAC
>NZ_JAMQQF010000203.1 GCF_023716945.1 Frankia sp. AiPs1
GGCCCGGCCCGGCCCCGCGGTGCCGATCCGCACCACAGCGGTGTCCCTTCGTGATGGTCGTGCCGACATGGCGATGGAGGCGCCGGCAGGCTCGGGCGGGCCGCTAGGCTGCCGGGTAAAGCCCCGTCCATCCGGCCGATCCCCGTGGCGAGCGCACCCGGCGCGCCGGCGTGCCGTCCGCCCGTGCCGGGGTGATCGGCCCCGCTTCGACCGGCGTGCCCAGCGCGCGGGAGGGTCCGACGTGTCAAACTCCTTCGTCCACCTGCACGTTCACACCGAGTACTCGATGTTGGACGGGGCGGCTCGGCTGAAGGACATGTTCAGCGAGGTGTCACGCCAGCAGATGCCGGCGGTCGCGATCACCGACCACGGCTACATGTACGGGGCGTACGACTTCCACAAGCAGGCCACCGCCGCGGGCGTGAAGCCGATCATCGGCTGCGAGGCGTACGTCGCCCCGGAGTCGCGGCTGCTCAAGCAGCGGGTGCGCTGGGGCGAGCCGCACCAGAAGAGCGACGACGTCTCCGGCGGCGGCTCCTACACCCACATGACGATGTGGGCGCGCAACGCCGACGGGCTGAAGAACCTGTTCAGGCTGAACTCACGGGCGTCGATCGAGGGTCACTACATCAAGTGGCCGCGGATGGACCAGGAGATCATCGCCGAGCACGCCGACGGGCTGATGGCGACGACCGGCTGCCCGTCGGGCATCGTGCAGACCCGGCTGCGCCTGGGCCAGTACGACGCCGCCCTGCAGGCCGCCGCCACCTACCAGGAGATCTTCGGCAAGGAGAACTTCTTCTGCGAGATCATGGACCACGGGCTCGACATCGAGCGGCGGGTCCGTGACGGCCTGGTCGACATCGCCCGCGCGCTGGACATGCGGTTCGTCGTCACCAACGACTCGCATTACACCTACGAGTCCGAGCGCGACGCCCACGCCGCGCTGCTGTGCGTGCAGACGGCCTCGACGGTGGCCAACCCGTCGTTCCAGTTCGAGGGCTCGGGCTACTTCCTCAAGAGCGCCGAGGAGATGTACGGGATCGACTCCTCGGACGTCTGGCAGGAGGGTTGCGAGACCACGCTGATGATCGCCGAGCGGGTCGACCCGGCCGGCATGTTCGCCAAGCACAACCTGATGCCCCGCTTCCCGGTGCCCGACGGCGAGACCGAGGAGAGCTGGTTTCGCGCCGAGACCTGGGCGGGGATGGACCGGCGCTTCCCCGACGGCTTCGACGACGAACACCGCGAGCGGGTCGAGTACGAGACGCGGGTCATCCTGCAGATGGGGTTCCCGTCGTACTTCCTCGTCGTCGCGGACTTCATCATGTGGGCGAAGGCCCAGGGCATCCCGGTCGGGCCGGGCCGCGGCAGCGCCGCCGGGTCGATGGTCGCCTTCGCGCTCGGCATCACCGACCTCGACCCGATCCCCCACTCGCTGCTGTTCGAGCGCTTCCTCAATCCCGAGCGCGTGTCCATGCCCGACATCGACATCGACTTCGACGAACGTCGTCGCGGCGACGTGATCCGGTACGTGACCGAGCGGTGGGGCGACGACCGCATCGCCCAGATCGTCACCTTCGGCACCATCAAGGCCAAGGCCGCCATCAAGGACTCCTCGCGGGTGCTCGGCTACCCGTACGCCGTCGGCGACCGGATCACCAAGGCGATGCCGCCGGCCGTGATGGGCAAGGACATCCCGCTCGGTGGCATCTTCGACCCGAAGCACCCGCGCTTCAGCGAGGCCGGGGAGATCCGCGGGATGTACGAGTCCGACGCGGACGTCAAGAAGGTCATCGAGACGGCGAAGGGCCTGGAGGGGCTGATCCGCCAGGCCGGGGTGCACGCGGCCGGCGTCATCATGTCCGCCGAACCGATCATCGACCACATCCCGGTGTGGCGCCGCGACGCCGACGGCGCGATCATCACCCAGTTCGACTACCCGACGTGCGAGACCCTCGGCCTGCTCAAGATGGACTTCCTGGGCCTGCGCAACCTCACCGTCATGGACGACGCGGTGCGCAACGTCGAGGCCAACCGCGGCGTCCGCATCGACCTGCTCGGACTCACCCTCGACGACTCCGCCGCCTACGAGCTGCTCAGCCGCGGCGACACCCTGGGGGTGTTCCAGCTCGACGGCGGCCCGATGCGCTCGCTGCTGCGGATGATGCGCCCGGACAACTTCGAGGACATCTCCGCCGTCATCGCCCTCTACCGGCCGGGGCCGATGGGCGCGAACTCGCACATCAACTACGCGCTGCGCAAGAACGGCCAGCAGGACCGGACGCCGATCCACCCGGAGCTGTCCGGGCCGCTCGCCGACATCCTGGACACCACCTACGGCCTGATCGTGTACCAGGAGCAGGTCATGGCGATCGCGCAGAAGGTCGCCGGCTACTCCCTCGGCGGCGCCGACCTGCTGCGCCGGGCGATGGGCAAGAAGAAGAAGGAGATCCTCGACAAGGAGTTCGTCCCGTTCTCGGAGGGGATGAAGGCGAACGGGTACTCCGAGGCGGCGATCAAGACGCTGTGGGACATCCTCGTCCCGTTCTCCGACTACGCGTTCAACAAGGCGCACACCGCCGGCTACGGGCTGGTCTCCTACTGGACGGCGTTCCTCAAGGCGAACTACCCGGCCGAGTACATGGCCGCGCTGCTGACGTCGGTGCGCGACGACAAGGACAAGAGCGCGATCTACCTCAACGAGTGCCGCCGGATGGGCATCCGGGTGCTCCCGCCGGACGTCAACAGCTCCAACGCCGACTACACCGCGCACGGCGACGCCGAGATCCGGGTGGGCCTGGCCGCCATCCGCAACGTCGGGATCAACGTCGTCGAGTCGATCGTCCGCACCCGCAGGTCGAAGACCCGCTTCGTCTCCTTCCCGGACTTCCTCGACAAGGTCGACGCGGTGGTCTGCAACAAGCGCACCATCGAGTCGCTGATCAAGGCCGGCGCGTTCGACGCCCTCGGGCACACCCGCCGCGGCCTGGTGGAACGGCACGAGCAGGCCGTCGACGCGGTGATGGGCGTGAAGAAGAAGAACGCCGAGGGCCAGTTCGACCTGTTCGCCCTCGACGCCGACGACGACCCGGCCACCGCGCCCGTCTTCGGCGTGCAGGAGTTCTCCGACCAGGAGTGGGACAAGGCGGTCAAGCTGTCCCACGAGCGGGAGATGCTCGGGCTCTACGTCTCCGACCATCCGCTGCGGGAGGTCGAGCACATCCTGACCGCGCGGGCGGACTGCAGCATCGCCGCGCTGACCGGCGGGGAGTACGCCGACGGGTCCACCGTGACCATCGCCGGGATCATCTCCAGCCTGCAGCGCAAGGTGACCAAGCAGGGCAAGCTGTGGGCGCTGACCACCGTCGAGGACCTCGCGGGCGGGCTGGAGGTGATGTTCTTCCCGCAGACCTACGAGGTGTGCTCCACCCAGCTCGCCGAGGACGCCGTCGTCATCGTCCGGGGTCGCCTGGACAAGCGGGAGGACACCCCGCGCCTGATCGCCGCCGAGCTGACCGTGCCGGACCTCAGCGAGGCGGCGCTCAGCCCCCCGGTGGTGATCACCATGTCCGTGGCCCGGGTGAACCCGCCGACGGTGGAACGGCTGCGCGAGGTCCTCGGCACCCACCCGGGGACGACCGAGGTGCACCTGCGGCTGCAGACCCCCGGCCAGGTCACCCTGCTGCGCCTCGACGACGCCTACAAGGTCCAGCGCACCCCCGCGCTGATGGGCGATCTCAAGGCCCTGCTCGGCGCCGCCGCGGTCGCCTGAGCCCGGCTGCTCCCGGCCCCCTCTCGGCCCCTCCCCACCCACCGCCACCTGCAGTTTTCTCTACGTCAACCGGCCGAAATATTCCCGCCGTCGGGGGTACGGCCATGCGACACCGGACACCGTTCGCACACGGCGTTTCTGGGGGACGATGGAAGCCAGGTAACCAGGTGCGACCGCGCCCCAGGGGGGCTGGGCCGGCCACGGGCCATCCGCCGCTCGACCGGGCCACCGGCATGCGCGGAGGTCCTTGGCCGGGCGGGTGCCGACCGGGCAGTCTCCGGCGACGTCCCAGCCGACGGGACCGCGCACACGACCCGGAGGATGCGCCTTGACGATCAGTCGAGAACTGGAGGAGCACGAGCCCGCCGCCCAGCCGCCCTATGTTCCGGACCCACGGTGGTCGCCGGAGCTGGCGCGGGCGACCCGCACCCTGCTCGAGACCTTCATCGGGACCGCGCCGCCGGTGCGGATCGTCCTGTGGGACGGCTCCGCGCTCGGCCCGGACACTCCCACCCAGGTCGTGGTGCGCTCGCCGGAGGCGATGCGCCGCGCCCTGTTCCGCCCCGGCGAGCTGGGTTTCGCCCGCGCCTACGTCGCCGGCGATCTCGACGTCGAGGGCGACATCTTCGCCGCCCTGGAGCTGCGCAACCACCTGTCCGCCATCCCCCATCGCCCCACGCCCGCCACGGCCCCCGCCCTGCTGACCCTGCTGGGCGGGCTCGGCGCCCGCCCGCCCGCCCCGCCGCCGGAAGAGGCCCGGCTGCACGGGCGCCGCCACAGCCGACACCGCGACGCCGCGGCGATCTCGCATCACTACGACGTGTCCAACGCCTTCTACCGGCTGCTGCTCGGCCCGACGATGACCTACTCGTGCGGGGTGTGGGAGTCGCCGGCCAGCGGGCTCGACGCCGCCCAGACCGCCAAGCACGAGCTGGTCTGCCGCAAGCTCGGGCTGCGCCCCGGCGAGCGGCTGCTCGACGTCGGCTGTGGGTGGGGCAGCATGCTCATCCACGCCGCCCGCCACCACGGTGTCCGCGGTGTCGGGGTGACGATCTCGGTGGAGCAGGCCGCCGAGGCCCGCCGGCGGATCGCCGAGGCCGGGCTCACCGACGCCATCGAGATCCGCCTGCAGGACTACCGGGAGATCCCCGACGGCCCGTTCGACGCGATCAGCTCGGTCGGCATGGTCGAGCACGTCGGGCGGGCGATGCTGCCGACGTACTTCGCCAGCCTCTACCGGCTGCTACGCCCCGGCGGCCGGCTGCTCAACCACGGCATCTCCTCCCCCGGCGACCCGGCCGGGGCGTACCGGTACCAGCCCCACCTTGGCCCCATCCCGCTGCCGAAGGGCCGCGACTTCCTGCGCCGCTACGTCTTCCCGGACGGGGAGCTGCACGAGATCGGCCTGATGACCACCCTGACGCAGGCCGCTGGCTTCGAGGTCCGTCACGTCGAGAACCTGCGCGAGCACTACGCCCTGACCCTGCGGGCCTGGGTTCGGGCGCTGGAGGAGAACTGGGACGCCGCCGTCGGCCAGGTCGGCGCTGGGCGGGCCCGGGTGTGGCGGCTGTACATGGCCGGCTCCGCGCTCAGCTTCGAGACCGGCCAGACCCAGATCCACCAGACCCTGGCCGTGCGCCCCGACGCCGGCCGTTCCGGCCAGCCCCTGCGCCCCCGCTACGACTCCCCTGCCCCCCTGCCCACCCAGCCCACCACCGGCTGACCCCACCCCGCCGGGGCCGTCACCTGGACCACCGGGTGAGGCCCCGACCTGGGGTTGTGGCACCCGGGCCGGGGGCGACTCGCCGTTGGGCGGCGGGTCCGGGGTCGTCCGCCAGGGCGTTGAGGACGGCGACGACCGTCGTACCGGGCGGGAAGGCGTCGGCTGCGGCGAGGGCGACCAGGGCGTAGAGCAGCTTCGCCTCGTAGACCGGTTCCAGGGCCAGGCCGTGGCGGTCACGGAAGTCGGCGATGAAGCGGACCAGTTCCGGGGTCGACCTCGCATAGCCGCCGAAGTGGAAGTCGAAGGCCATGGTCCAGTTGCCGGAGTTCACGCCGAACGCGGCGCGCTGGAGGGCGTCGACCTCGGCGGCGAGGAACCCGGCGCCCCGCAGCACCGGGACGCCAAGGGCACGCTGGCCCGGTCCGAGGCCCGCGGCGATGCCGGCGAGGGTGCCGCCGGTGCCGCACGAGCAGCAGATCACGTCGAAGGGGCGATCGATCTCGGCGGGCAGCCCAGCGCAACCGCGGACGCCGAGCGGGTTGCTGCCGCCCTCGGGCAGCAGGTGGAACTCGCCGAACTCGGCGCCCAGCCGCTCGACGACGGCGGCCGACGTCTTCGCCCGGTACGAGGTCCGGTCAAGGTAGGTCAGCCGCATCCCGGCGTCGGCGGCGAAGCGCAACGTCGGGTTGAGTGGCAGGTGCTCCTCGCCGCGGATCACCCCGACCGTCCGGAAGCCGAACAGCCCGCCGGCCGCCGCCACCGCCCGGATGTGGTTCGAGTACGCGCCGCCGAAGGTCAGCAGCGTGTCGTGCCCGAGCCGGCGGGCCTCGTCCAGGTTGCCCCGCAGCTTGCGCCACTTGTTGCCGGGAATGGCCGGATGGATCAGGTCGTCCCGCTTGAGCAGCAGGCGGATCCCCCGCTCCGCCAGCCGGCCGTCCGCGAGCTCCTCGATCGGGGAGGGCAGCCTCGGTAACAGTTCGGCCGGCCGGGCGTCCAGCCGGGCGTCCATCGTGACCTCGTCTTGCGACGATGGCGGCATCCGCCCGGTCAGTCCCGTACCCGCCGCCGAACCGCCCCTCGCCCGCTCGGCACTCACCTCGCCCTCCTTCCTTGCCCTTCGGGGGGGACGAAACGGACAGGAAACCCCCCTCAACGGCAAGGTAGCCGAGCTCGCCTCGGTGCCGCGGCGCGACCGCGCCGCATCAGTGCAGCGTGGGGAAGGTGCGGTCGGCCTTCTCGCCGGTCTCCAGCAGGTCCACGGCGGGGCCGACGATGAGCGAGTCCGGCGTGCCGACGACGTCGGCGTCCTTGCCGGCGTAGGGCAGTTCGTGCAGGACGTGGCGCATGGCCTCCAGCCGGGCCCGCTTCTTGTCGTTGCTCTTCACCACCGTCCACGGCGCCTCCGACGTGTCGGTGTAGAAGAACATCGCCTCCTTGGCGTCGGTGTAGTCGTCCCAGCGGTCGAGGGCGGCGAGATCGATGGGGCTGAGCTTCCACTGCCGCACCGGGTCGATCTGGCGGACGATGAACCGGGTCTGCTGCTCGCGGCGCGACACCGAGAACCACAGCTTGATCACTCTGATGCCGCTGCGGGTCCACATCCGTTCCAGCTCCGGGGCCTGGCGCAGGAACTCGCGGTAGTCCTCCGGGGAGCAGAACCCCATGACCCGCTCGACGCCGGCCCGGTTGTACCAGGACCGGTCGAACATGACGATCTCGCCGGCGGCGGGCAGATGCTCGACGTAGCGCTGGAAGTACCAGGACTGCTGCTCGCGCGGCGACGGCTTCTCCAGGGCGACGACCCGGGCGCCGCGCGGGTTGAGGTGCTCGGTGAACCGCTTGATCGTGCCGCCCTTGCCCGCGGCGTCACGCCCCTCGAAGACCAGGACGATGCGCTGCCCGGTCTCCTTCACCCAGTACTGCATCTTCAACAGCTCGATCTGCAACAGCCGCTTGTCCCGCTCGTAGTCGGCCCGTTCCAGCCGGGTGTCGTACGGGTAGTTCTCCCGCCAGGTGTCGACGGGGGTGCCGTCGGGCCGCAGCAACGTCGCCTCGTCGTCGTCCTCGTCGAGAACCCGCAGGCCGACGAGGCTCTCCGCCTGGGCTCCCACCTTCTCGGCGAGACCGGCCGCGCCGAGCCAGCCGCCGTGACCGTCGGCGAGGCCGCGCACGAGCGGCTCCACCCGTCCGGCGGCACCCTTGGGGATCACCCGTTCGACCTGAGTCACGCTGACTTCCCTCCCGTACGGACAACGCGGCTGCACCTGGTGGCTGTTCCCACCCGACGGCCCGCCCACCGAGTCGGCACCACCCACCGAAACAGCGCCGCCCACCGAGTCGGCACCACCCACCGAAACGGCACCGCTTACCAGGGCGAATCCGCAGGGCCGGAGGCAGCCGGCCGGCCAACGGTACGGAGGCCGGCCGGCCCCCGGTTGACGCACACCCGAACACCAGGTGACGGAACAGTCCGCATCCGACACATCCGGCGAATCGGTCGCCTACCGAGCGCCATCTCGACCCGAACGATCGCACCGCGGTCCAGGCGATGTGTCAGCGGCGGATGCACGGGCAAGCGCCTACCTGTCTCTTCGATAGGGTTCGGCGCCCGATTTATCCCTACGGAAGAGACAGCGGACGCCGTTCCCATGCACACACCGCGGGGCGCGTCGCCCGGCAGGCGCGGGGTCAGTTCGGCAGGCGGGGGGTCAGTTCGGCAGGCGGAAGGACAGGTTGGCGGCGGGGACCGCGGTGTCGAGCTGGGCGCGCTGCAGGCGGCCGGAGTAGTCCCAGCTCAGCGACTGCCAGCGGGTGACCTGGTCGAGCATCCAGATCCCGGACTGGCGGCTGCCGTTGCCGGAGCGGCCGTTGCCACCGAAGGGCAGGTGCGCCTCGGCGCCGGTCGTCGAACCGTTGACACTGACCATTCCGGCGCGCACCCCGCGGCGGAACCGTAGCGCGCTCGCTGCATCCGCGGTGTAGATCGACGACGACAGGCCGTAGCCGGGCAGGTTCGCCAGCTCGATTGCCTCGTCGAGGTCGCGGTAGGTGGTGACGCCGACGATCGGACCGAAGGTCTCCTCGCGGAACAGCTCGTCGTCGGGGCGTACGCCGTCGACGATCAGTGGATGGTAGTAGAGCCCACGGTCCGGGTCGCCGACGAAGCCGCGCCGCGGGCCGTTGCGGGGCAGGCCGCCAGCTCCGGGCGGTTCCGCGGAACCGCCGGCTCCGCCGATTCCGCCGGCTCCGCTGACTCGGCCGGTCTCGCCGGTCCTACCGGCCCCGCCGGTCCTACCGGTCCCGCCGGTCTCGCCGGCTCCGGTGATGCGGCCGAGCGCGGTGGAGCCCGACAGGCGGTGATGGTCGCGCAGGAGGGTGAGGTGACGCTCGAAACCGGCGGCGAAGCGGGCGTCGAGCAGCGGTCCGTAGAGCACGTCGCCGGTGGGGTCGCCGATGACCGCGGCGGACACGGCAGCGTCGAGGCGGCGGACGAACGCGGCGTGTACCGACTCGTGCACGATCGCCGTGCCGAGCGAGGTGCAGCGCTGCCCGGCGGTGCCGAAGCCACCGAACACGGCGGCCTCGACGGCGGCATCGAGGTCGGCGTCGGGCGCGACCACCATGGGGTTCTTGCCGCCGAGCTCCAGGCACGGCGACTGCAGATGCCGCCCGCACAGGGCGCCGATGTACCGGCCGACCTCGGTGGACCCGGTGAAGCCGACCTTGTCCACGGCCCCGGCGGCCAAGGCCCGTTCCAGCCCCAGTGACGTCGCCCGGCCGTCGGCGGGGACGAGGTTCACCGCGCCCGCGGGCACCCCGGCGGCGGTCAGCAGGTCCAGCATCGCCTGCGCGCAGGCGGCGGCGTACTCGGCCGGCTTCCACACCACCGTGTTCCCGGCCAGCAGCGCCGGCACGAGGTACCAGGACGGGACGGCCACCGGGAAGTTCCCGGCGGTGATCACCATCATCACCCCGAGGGGCTCCCGGAAGGTGAACAGCTGGCGGTCCGGCATCTCGGACGGCACCGTCTGCCCGTAGAGCCGCCGGCCCTCCCCGCGGAAGAACTCGCAGGTGTCGATGATCTCCTGGACCTCGCCGCGGGCCTCGGCGGCGGGCTTGCCGACCTCGCGGGTCACCAGCCGGGCGAGGGCGTCGGCGTTGTCCGCGACGAGCCGGCCGAAGCTGCCGATCACCGACCCGCGCACGGGGGCCGGCACCGCGGCCCACTCGCGCGCTGC
>NZ_JAMQQF010000204.1 GCF_023716945.1 Frankia sp. AiPs1
GGCTCCTGGTGGGCGCGGGCCGGCCTGGCGCGGGGCGGACTGGCTCGGGGCGGAGTGGCTCGGGGCGGACTGGCGCGGGTCGGGCATCGACGGCCGGCGCTCGATGAGCCAGGTCGTCTCGGGGTCGGGGAGGTACGGGTCGGGCTGGCGGGGTGCCACCAGATCCAGTTCCGGGACGTCGGCGTAGGGCAGGGGCAGCACCGGTCGACCCCGGGTGGGCGCGGGCTCCCGCGGCCCGACGCGGGCGGGGTCGGGTACCGACGGCGGCCGGCGCAGCGCCTTGACGTAGATCGGCACCACCGCCAGCGCGATCACCACGTGGCAGGCGAGGTAGGCCAGCCCGATGGCGGTCAGCCCGTGCGAACCGACGATCAGCGCGGTCGTCAGCAGGCAGACGCTCACGGAGCCCTGAATGGCCAGCAGCAGCCGCGCCTTGCGCTGCACCCGGCTGATCGACACCGCCAGCAGGATGGTGGCCCGGAAGATGGCGCCCAGCGCGAGGCAGGCCAGCAGGTTCTTCCCCTCGTGGGAGTACTCGCTGCCGAAGAGGCCGAGCAGGGTGCCGGAGAAGATTGCCGTGAGCAGGGCAACCGGAACGATGAACGCCAGCAGGAACTTGACCATGCTGAGGATGTGGGCGCTGACCCGGGAGGAGTCCCGGGTGCCCTCGACGGTCAGGGACGCGGTGGCCCCGCCCATGAGCTGGTCGAAGACCGAGACCAGGTTCCACGACGTGTAGAAGTACGCGGTGGCCTCGTAGCCCAGTCGGGCGGAGACGATCACGGGCAGCAGGGTGGTGGCCGCGAGCTGGACGAGCCCGCCCGCCATGTCCCCGATGATGTACCAGTCGGCCC
Source organism: Frankia sp. AiPs1 (assembly GCF_023716945.1). Taxonomy (GTDB): domain Bacteria; phylum Actinomycetota; class Actinomycetes; order Frankiales; family Frankiaceae; genus Frankia. The sequence goes on from NZ_JAMQQF010000204.1 coordinate 855, forward strand.
GCCGCCGGGGTGCGCCCGCCGTCGCCGCGACGGCCACGGGCAGCGGCCCGGTGCGGTCGGCGCTGCCCTTCTTCGGCAGCACCCGGCGCCAGATGAGCGTGTTGATGACGAGGACGAGCAGGAAGACCGGCGCCGTCCAGGCGAAGAACAGGCCGGCGGAGATCCCGAGGGTGGCGAACACGAACAGCAGGACGAGCTTCGCCGCCGCGAAGAAGGCGTTCTCGATCGGCACCCAGGGCGCCTTGCGCAGGCCGGCGAGCACCGAGTCCTGCAGCGTGAACACGCACCAGAAGGCGACCGCGGCCACGAAGAACACCGAGAACCACGGGTTGAAGTCGGCCAGGAAGGTGCGGTGGCCGAACAGCGCCACGAAGCCCAGGGCGAGCACCATCGCCAGCAGCCCGGACAGGACGTAGGCGTTCCGGATGATCTTCCGGCGGGGCTTCTTCGCCGCGGGGATGGTGGCCGGCAGGATGTTCTGCTGGTTGAGCTGGGCCAGCCCGGAGAGCAGCAGCATCGTGGAGACGGCGGTGGAGGCGCGCCCGACGTTCTCGGGCGAGTACTTCCAGGCGGCGATCGCCCAGAAGGCGATGCCGAGAACTCCGGTGATAGCCGTGGACGCCATCAGCAGGATGGCGTTGCGCAGCAACGGCGAACGCAGGATCCCCGTGGCCGAGGAGACCGCCCGCAGGGGGGCGAACCGCGGACGGGGTCTGGTCCGGGCATGGCGCGGGCGGGACTGCTCCCGCCCGTGCGTGCCGGGGCGCCCAGGGCTACTCCGCTTCACCTCGCGTGGTCCTCCGCTTCGCCTGGCCTGTTCCGATCTCCGCGACCGAGCTCGGTGCGCCGCGCCCGCGCGTAGGCGAACGGACCCGAGGCGATCCCGAGCACCTCGGTCAGCACCAGCTCGGCGGGGAAGCGCGGCCCGCGGCTGACGTTCTTCGACGACCGCGGGAGCAGGAGGAACAACAGTCCGGCGGGGACCCGACGCATGATCTCCAGCAACTCCCGGGGGCTGGCCGTCGCCTGGGCCAGCAGCATCGCGGACAGCCCGGTGCCGTAGTTGCGAAGCTGGTCGAGCAGCTCGCCGTACTGCTGCCGGTGGGTGTGGTAAACGATCGCCGACGGCTCGTAGACGATCCGGTGACCGGAGCGGATGGTCCGGGTGAACAGCTCGAGATCTTCCCCGGCGTGCGTGGGCGTGCCGGGCCCGAGGAGCTCGTTGAAGCCACCCAGTTCGCGGACGGTGTCCGCGTCGAAGGCGACGTTGTTGCCGGAGCCGAAGGCGCCGGCGGCGTACGGATAGAGGGCGCTCGCCCGGGTCCAGCGGTCGTAGACCCGCCGCTCGAACCCCTTGCCGAAGCCGCCGTACTGCTCGAACCAGATCTGCGCCGAGGTCGTCAGCTCGTCGGGCAGCACCAGCCCGGTCACGCAGCCGACGTTGTCCGCGGCCTCGAACCCGCTGAGGATCGCCGGCAGCCAGTGCTGGTCGACCTGGGTGTCGTCGTCGAGGAAGGCGATGGCCCGCCCCTCGGCCGCGGCGAGCCCGGTGTTGCGCGCCCGGGCCGCGCCCCGGCGTGGCTCGCACAGGTAGCGGAAGCGTCCGTCCGTCCGACTCACCGCCTCGACGAGGTCACGGGTCGCGGAGGTGGCCGGGGCGTTGTCGACGATCAGGAACTCGATGTCGGCGGCGGCCACCTCGCGCAGGGAGGTGATCAGCCGACCCAGGCTCGCCGACCGGTCGCGGGTCGGGATGACCACGCTGGCCGGGCTGCGCCGCTCGGACACGGCGAACGGCCAGGTGTGGGAGCAGTCGTGCTGGTCCAGCCCCTGCTTCTTGACCAGCAGGGGGACCTCGACGTCGTTGGCGTCCCCGCTGTCCGGAATCTGGAGCTGCCCGACCGGGACGCCGTGGCAGCGGACCAGCACCCGGACCTCGCCGAAGGTGGCCTGCGGGCGACCGACGGCCGCCCGGGCCGTCACCAGGGCGGTGGTCAGCTCGTATTCCGCGATACGGACGGGCCGGCCGGCGTCCGGCTCCTGGCCGACGACGCGATGACGCCCCTGCACCCGCGAGCACAGGACCGCGAGCCGGTACCAGCCCACGAGGGTGGTGAGTAGCCGTCGCGCCGGTGACGGTTGCGGTCCGGGTTGCGCGCCGGAATCGGTCCGGCGCGCGGGCGTCCCCGCCGCGGACCTGGCGGCATTCATGGTGGGGACGTCCACCGAGGGGGACGGGATGGATGCCGGGATGGAGGCGTCGTCGACGCGCACGGGAGTCGCGAGACTATCGGCCTTGATGGCCGCGGGAATGTGCTCTTGACCACACATCTGAGGTTCGTCCGTTGGATTCGGCGCCGCGCAGGCGCTTATGGCCTGCCTGAGAGAACAGCAAGGTGCAACCAGAGCGGCCGGACCTTCCGATGCCGTGCGGGATATCAGATCGGAACGCTCCGCGCCGCCTTGCCGATCGAATTCGAGCATGCTGAAGCCAGCCCCCAAACTGACCAACGACAGAGATCCGCCATGGACGATTTCGGACAATCCTGCCCAATGACGGTATTAACTAACTACGCGCGAAGAGTCCGACTCCCGAACCAGCCCCCCAGCCTTCGGAAGGTGGCGTGCCGGGCTAGCAGCCCTTTTGCGTATACGCCACCCGTTCCGGTCATGCTAGCACGTCGGTGGCCCCCCTCCGGCCGCCGGACGCCGTGGGCCGGACCCACCCGGGACCACAGTAACCGCTGGTGAGCGGGCTTCACGCGCTTGTTACGCGGCAGACCCGACCCGTTCTTGTCCACCCCTCAGGATCGGCCTCGTCCGCCCTGGCCCGGCATCCCGACACCGGACCAGACCCGGCGACCGTCCTGTAGAGATTCTAGTTACACATCGATCGTTCACCTTGCCGACCGTTCGATCTGATGGTTAGCGAGAGGCGCAAAGCCGCCGTCCACCGCCCTTTGCCCCGGCGAAACAATCACGATCCGGCCCGCATCACAAAGCGTGATCGAGTCATGTCATCCGCGGAACCTTCGAGGGGATCGACGGGTTGGTAGCCCGCGAGCACCGCGTCCTGCTATCCTTCAACGGGGGGTATGTGGTGCGCGCCAAGAATCGGCGACGGCCAGCGGGGGTACGGGGGCACGGGGAGAAATTCAGCCTCCATCCACGGGCATTCCTCCGCGGCGACTCGGCCTGTCGAGGGTCCCGCAGGGCATAGCGCCCACGGCCCTTCGCACGGGGGGCATCGAGTTTCATGGGGGGGAAATTCTCATGTCGTCAACGCAGCATCGACCGACCGTGAGCGTCATCATTCCGACGCTGAATGAGGCCCGCAATCTGGCGCACGTCTTCGCGCGGCTGCCAGCGGACGTGGAGATCGTGGTCGTCGACGGGCGATCCACCGACGGGACGGTGGAGGTCGCCCGCCGCCTGCGTCCGGACGTGGTCATCGTGAACCAGACCAGGCGCGGGAAGGGCAACGCGCTGGCGTCCGGGTTCGCGGCCGCCACCGGTTCGATCATCGTCATGCTCGACGCCGACGGCTCGGCCGACCCGGGCGAGATCGACGCGTACGTGTCGGCACTCGTCCTCGGCGCGGACTTCGCCAAGGGCTCGCGCTTCTGCGCGGGCGGCGGAAGCAGCGACATCACCAGGCTGCGCGCGCTGGGAAACCGGGTTCTCAACGGCCTGGTGAACCTGCTCATCGGCAGTCGCTACACCGATCTGTGCTACGGGTACAACGCTTTCTGGCGTCGGTGCCTGCCCGTCCTGGAGATGACCCCGGGCCCGTCGGACTCGATGAAGCGTTGGGGCGACGGATTCGAGATCGAGACCCTCATCAACATGCGGGTCGCCCTCGCCGGCCTGCGGGTGGTCGAGGTGCCGAGCTACGAGCACCACCGGATCCACGGCGTCAGCAACCTCAACGCCCTCTCCGACGGCATCCGGGTGCTGCGCACGATCCTCGTCGAGCGGCGCGGGAAGGGCCGACTGCGCCCGCACGCCACCGTCCTGCCGCATCCGCTGCTCGAGATCCCCGAGCAGCCGCAGCCGCGCAGCGCCGCCGGCGGTCCCGCGACGCCGGTCGCCACGCCGGTCGCCACCTCGGCGACGCAGTTGGAGAGCGCGTGACCCAGGACCTGACCGACGACCTGCGGGGCCTCGACGTCAAGGGCGTCGGGGGCGTCAAGACCGTCCGGGGCATCAAGACCATCGACGCTCCCGAGGTCGAGCGCCACCCCGCCGGCGAGCGGCCGACCGCCTCGGTGGTCGTCTGCTGCTACACCGAAGCACGCTGGACCGACCTGTGCGGAGCCGTCGACAGCGCCCGTGCCCAGCTTGCGGCCGGGGACGACATCGTCCTCGTCGTCGACAACAACGACGCGCTCCTGCGGCGCGCCGTCGCGGCCATGCCGGCGGTCGCAATCGTGCCGAGCACCGGCCCTCGCGGCCTGTCCGGCGCCCGTAACACCGGGATCGCCGCCACCACGGGCGACGTCGTCGTGTTCCTCGACGACGACGCCCGGGCGGAGCCCGGCTGGCTCGAGCGGATGCTCGCCCCCTACGCGGATCCCCGGGTCATGGGTGTCGGCGGAGCGGCCCTGGCGGCCTGGCCGACCGATCGGCCGGGCTGGTTCCCGCCCGAGTTCGACTGGGTGGTCGGGTGCAGCTATGCGGGGCTGCCCACCTCCCGCGCCCCCGTGCGCAATCCGATCGGCGCCTCGATGTCGTTCCGACGCTCGGCCTTCGAGGCGGTCGGCGACTTCACCCACGGCATCGGCCGCACCGGGACCGACCCGATGGGCTGCGAGGAGACCGAGTTCGGGATCCGCCTACGCCAGTCCAACCCGGACGCCGTCGTCCTGTACGAACCCGGCTCGGTCGTCGCTCACCGGGTGACCACCGACCGGACGACGTTCACCTACTTCCGGCGGCGCTGCTACGCGGAGGGGCTGTCGAAGGCCCGGGTCGCCGGCCTCGTCGGCCAGGAATCGGCCCTGGAGGCCGAACGCACCTACGTGAGCCGGACCCTTCCGCGAGCCGTCTGGCGCGACCTGACCGGCGGCGGTCATCGCGCCCGCGCGGCGGCCGTCGTCTTCGGCGTGGCCACGACCTCGTTTGGCTACGTGCGGGGCCGGCTGGGGCTGCGCCGCCTGGCGAGCTGAGGCAGCAGGACACCGGGAAGGGGTGCCGCGAGCCGTCGGATTCGGCTCTCGGCACCCCTTCGCCGCGTTGCTCCCGAAGGGGGTGGGCGTCGGCGGACCCCCAGAGCATCGTGGACACCTCAGCGCGTCCTGGACACCTACGGGGTGTCCTGAACACCTCAGAGCATCGTCGACGGAGCCCGATATATCTTGATCCAGTCGACGTACATCGACACGGTGGGCGGCGTCTGCGCGTTACGGCATGGAATGAGCTGGAAACAGCCGCGGTCATGTTGCAGCGTCATGTGCATCGGTTTGCTCGGAATCATGTTGCGCTCGCCTGAACTCGTCGGTCGGGTGACGGTCCAGACGACCTTGCCATCGAGGTAGTAGGTGATCCGGTTCGGCAGCCACTCCACCCCGACCGTGTGCCACTGAGTGAAATCCGCGTGAACCTTGTTCTCGATCTGCCGGTTGTCGCTGCCGAGATGCAGGAAGTTGCCGCCGACCTGCCGCTCGGGGTCCGGCACCTCGACGACGTCGATCTCCCCGTCCGTCGGCCACTTCTCCGACTGCGGCCAGAGCAGGACCACCGCCGAGTAACCCGAGCCACGTTCGGCCCGGACCCTCGCCTCCCAGCGGCCGTACTGGAGGTTGATGCGGCTTGCCACCCCGCCCGAGACGTCCCGCCCGGCGGAGTCGATCCAGCCGGTGAGGCGCAGCGCGCCAGCCGAGACCGCGACATTCGCCGACGACCGGGGCATCAACTTGACCTGCGGCGAATCGTAGATCACCCAGCGCTTGGTATCGAGCGCGGTTCCGTTGAAGGAATCGGCCAGCACCGGGGTTCCCCAGATCGGATTCGGCGGATCCGTCGCCGCCGTGTCCGCCGTACCGGCGGTGACGGCGGGCGCTGGCGCTGGCACTGGCACCGGCGACGGCGACGCGGATCCGGCCGATGGGGTTGTTGTCTCGTTGTGGGATTTCGGTGCGGACATTGTCGGCGCGCTTGGCGCGGGCGGCGCCGACGCACCGGGACCAACCGAGCCGCCGTCGGTCCCCCCGTGACCGCCGCTCCCGAGGGACACCGGGCCACACGCGGCCACCAGCAGCAACAGAACCAGGGAGAGGCGGCGGCCGGGCGGGCGAACGGACCTTCTCATGACAACCCCCCGTTGTGGACTTTTCCCGGTGCCTCTCAGCTTTCGCCGACACCACGACGGCCCTACGGATCATGAACCGCTCGTCGCGTGGTGATGTCCCGCCAACACAGAATGCCAGCCTGAGAATCCGACCCAGCCCACCGAGATTTACCGAGAGCACTCATTTTACCGTGAGCCAGATCGACGCCGGCAGCCAGTGGTCCGGGGGATTGCTGACCCATCGAGGACGGCCCGAATATCAACGTTGCGAGGGGATACGCCCCCGGCCAGGCGGTCACACGGGTCACGCGGTCACCCGGTCACCCGGTCAGGTAGCGGCGCAGCAGCCGTTCGCCCTCGTCGATCGCGGCGAGCTCCACGTACTCGTCGCGGGTGTGGGCGAGGTTCGGGTCACCCGGGCCGTAGTTCAGCGCCGGGATGCCGAGCTCGGCGAAGCGCGCGACGTCCGTCCAGCCGTACTTCGCCACCGGGACGCGGCCGGTGGCGGCGACGAAGGCGGCTGCGGCCGGCGCGGCAAGCCCCGGCGGCGCACCGGCCGCCCGGTCGGTCAGCTCCAGGTCGTAGCCGTCGAAGACCTCCCGGACGTGGGCGAACGCCCCCTCGGGCGTGCGGTCCGGCGCGAAGCGGAAGTTCACCGTCAACCGGCACAGGTCGGGGATCACGTTGCCGGCCACGCCGCCGTCGATGCGGACCGCCGACAGCCCCTCGCGGTAGGTGCAGCCGTCCAGTGTCACCGACCGAGCGCGGTACTCGCCGAGCCGGCGCAGGACCTCGGCGGCCTTGTGGATGGCGTTGTCACCGAGCCAGGAGCGGGCGGAATGCGCCCGGGTGCCCGGCAGCGTGACGACGGCGCGCAGCGTGCCCTGGCAGCCGGCCTCCACCTCGCCGGAGGTGGGCTCCATCAGGATGGCGAGGTCCGCGTCCAACCAGTCCCGGTGCCGCGCGGCGAGGCGGCGCAGCCCGTTACGGTCGGCGGTGACCTCCTCGTTGTCGTAGCAGATCCAGGTGACGTCGTGCCGTAGCGCCCCGACTGCGGTGGGGGCGGCGGCGGCGACCGGCAGGGTGGCCGCCAGCCGCAGCGCGATCGCCACGCCCGCCTTCATGTCGGAGCTGCCGCAGCCGTAGAGTCGCCCGCCCACCACCCGCGCGGGGATGTTGTCCGCCAGCGGGACCGTGTCCAGATGCCCGGCGAGCAGGATCCGGGACGGCCGGCCGAGGAAGGTGCGGGCCACCACGGCGTCGCCGTCCCGCTCGACCCGTAGCCCGTCGACCGCTGCGAGCGCCTTCTCCACCGCGTCCGCCAGCGGGGCCTCCCCGCCGCTCACGGAGGGCACGTCGACCAGCCGCCGAGTGAGCTCGCCGACCGGGGCGGTGAGATCCAGATCCATGCCATCGACCCTACGGCCGTTGCGGGTGCCGAGCCGCGGTACCGGCGCGCCCGGTCAGGCGGCCCGGCTCCGCGGGGCCCGGCTCCGCGGGGCCCGAGGTCAGCCGGCGACGCCGTGTTCGCGCAGGACGTCGTTCAACGCCAGCTTGTCGTGGATCTCGCCCTCGGCGAGGGTGCGCAGCACCAGGATGCACGGCATCGCGAACTCACCGCCGGGGAACGACTTCAGCCGGCTGGAGCCCACGGCGACCGCCCGCTCGGGGATCTCGCCGCGCGGGTACTCCTCGCCGGTGTTCGCGTCGAAGACGTGGGTGGACGCGGTCAGGATCGCCCCGGCGCCGAGCTTGGCGCCGCGGCGGACCCTGGCTCCGTCGACGACCATGCACCGGCTGCCGACGAAGGCGTCGTCCTCGATGACGACGGGAACCGCGTTCGGCGGCTCGAGCACGCCGCCGAGCCCGACCCCGCCCGAGAGGTGCACGTTGCTGCCGACCTGGGCGCAGGACCCGACCGTCGCCCAGGTGTCGACCAGGGTGCCGGCGCCGACGTATCCGCCGATGTTCGTGTAGCTGGGCATGAGGATCGCGCCGGGCTCGACGTGCGCACCCCAGCGGACGATGGCCCCCGGCACCACCCGGACGCCGTCGAACCGGGTCTTCAGCGGCATCCGGTCGTGGTAGTGGAAGTCCCCGGCGGCCGACTCGGCCATCGGCAGAACCTTGAAGGACAGCAGGATCGCCCGCTTGGCCCGCTCGTCGACGACGACCGAGCCGTCCGCGGCGACGGTCGCGACGCGGGCGATCCCGGCGTCGATGGCGTCGACGGCCGCGACGATCGTCTTGCGGGCGTCGGCGTCGTCGGGGGTCAGGTCGGCCCGGCGATCCCACAGCTCGTCGATGACGGGATCGATCGGGGAGTCGAAGCTCGTTTTGGGTGCGCTCACAGGCCCGACCTTACGAGGTAGGCGGCGGTACCGGCCACGCCTGGCCCCCGCCCGCCCAGGGCCGCCCGCCTCAAGGACCACCCGCCTCCGAGATCGCGCGTCATGGAACCGTGGGTCATGGAGCCGCGGGTTCCTGGCGGCGCCGGTCATGGGAGCCGCGGGTTCCTGGCGGCGCCGGTCATGGGAGCCGCGGGTTCCTGGCGGCGCCGGTCATGGGAGCCGCGGGTT
>NZ_JAMQQF010000205.1 GCF_023716945.1 Frankia sp. AiPs1
CCCTGGACCCGCGCACTGTCGAGCGGATCGGTGTGGCCGCGCTGCAGGCACTCGCCGAGGGCAGGCCGGCGGGCACCGGCACCGCGCTCACCGCCCTCACGACGGCGGCGGAGGCGAGCGGTGCCGACCGGCTGGCAGTCGCCGTGGAGATGTTCGCGGTGGACATCGAGGTCGGCGAACTGCTGGCCCGGCGTCCCGCCGACGGAAGCTGGAACGTGCCGCTGCGCTCGGTCGCGGGCCGCGCCCACGCCCGCGACCGTTACACCCAGGCCCTGGACGGGGCCCCCGGCGAGGTGGCGACGGCGCTGCTGCACCTGGCCGCCCGCGAGGAGCTCGACCTGGCCGCCCCCCTGCTGCGGGCCTGCGGGGAGCGCCTCATCGGGCCTGCGGTGCTGGCCGGGCGCTCGGCGACGACCGCGGAGCTGATGCGGGTCTGGCCGCCGCTGCGCGCCGGTGTGGTGGCCCATCTCGCCGCCGTCGCGGCGCAGGAACCCGACCGGCTCGTCGACCTGATCGCCGACGGCCTCGACGAACCCCTGCACGACGACGAGACGCGGGCTTTCCCCGCCCTGCACGCGGTCTGGCTGATCGCCCGGTCCCGTCATGATCCGCGGCTTCGGGTGGACACGTTGGCGGAGATCGCGCGGCTGCGGCCGGCCGGGCCGCAGCCGGGCGCCGGGCCCGCCGTGCGCGCGGACCTGCTGCGGCGGATCTGGCCCGACGGCGCGTGGACGCCGGGCGAGGCTCTGCGGGTGCTCGATCAGCTCGACCACGCCGATCTCACCACGCCGGCCGCGCTGGCCTGGCTGAACGCGGTCTTCGCCCTGGGGCACCCGGACGCGGCCGGCAGCGGGCGGCTCGGTGACCCCAGCAACCTCGGTGACCCCAGCAACCTCGGTGACCTCGGTGACCTCAGCGACCTCGAGGAGCTGTGCCGGGCGGTCGAGCAGTCGCCGATCGCGGCGCGGCTGAGTCCACCCGCCCGCGCGACGATCACCCGGATGACGACCATCGGACGCCGGCTGGCCGCCGCCACCGCCCCCGACAAGCAGGCCGCCGTGCTGACCTCGGACCTGGACCGGCTGCCCCAGGCCCAGCGCACCCACAATCTCGGCAAGCTGACCGAACTGCTGAACGGGGCCGCGGCCCGGGAACTCCCGGACATCTTCGCGTCCTGCCCGCGCAAGGCGGTGGAGCACTACCTCGTGAGCATGCGCGCCTACCTGGGCCCGGAGCGGGCCCGCGCGGACATCGCCGGCCGGCTGTACTACGTACTTTCCGTCCTTCGACGCAGCCACGCCCGCAACGCCGGCGCCGTCGCCACGATCATCGAACGCCATCTGCTCGACCCGCTGACCGAGTGGCGTTACCAGGACCTGCGGGCGGTGCACACACAGATCATCCGGATCGACTCCGCGGCCGCCGCGGAGTTCGCCGACTGGCGGGACCTGAACGCCGCCGGCTGGTGGCGCCGAACGTGGACCAGGCGCCGTCTCGAGAACGCGGCCAGGGCGCCCGAGAAGGCGGCGCGGCAGCAGCAGAAGGCGGCCCAGAAGAAGAAGGACGATCAGCGGAAGAGGGCGGAACGGAAGAAGAAGGAAGAAGCGCGCAGGAGGGCGGAGCAGCAGCGGAAGAAGGACCGGCAGCGGTGACGAGTTCCTGATCCGACGACGTCGAGATGGGCCCCACCCACAGCCAGGGAGATGACCACGGATGGGCACTCTGATCCTGCTGGTGTTCGGCGCCTGGCTGGTCATCATGTTCTTCGCCATCCCCGGGCCGTTCATCACCGCGGCCGCGGCCCTCTACTTCGCCGGGCTGCTCGTCGTCGCCTACTTCCAGGAGTTCGGCCGGGCGATGGGGCTGGGGCCCAACCCGGCCGCCGCGGCGGCGGACCGCCCGCCGTCGCGACGCACCGAGGACGGCCGGGAGCCGGCGTACCGCCAGTACCTGTTCCGGCAGGCCGGCCGCGACCTGCGGCACACCCACCGGCTGGTCTGGCCGCGGCTGGTCGCCATCGCCACCGGTCGCCGGCGCCAGCTGAAAAACGCGTTCTTCGGCTACGGGCCGATGGACTGGCGCTGGCCGATCGGCGTCGTGCTGATAGTCGGTCTGCTGGTGGGCACGCTGCTCGGCCTCACTGTGATCTCGCTGGTGGCGGCGGCCCAGGGCGTCGTGCTGCTCGGCGTCGGCCTGGTCGCCTTCCTGGGGATCTACCTGCTGCGCGGAGTCGACACCGTCCTGCTGTGGATCCGGGGTGTGCGCATCACCTGCCCGGCCTGCTACCGGCGCGGCTTCTACCCGGTCTACGAGTGCCGCAACTGCACCGCCCGCCACCACGACGTGCGGCCCGGCCGCTACGGCGTCGTCCGGCGGATCTGTGCCTGCGGGGAGCGCCTGCCCACGCTCCTGCTGCTCGGCAGCCATCGGATGAAGGCGTTCTGCGCGCACTGCGAGGCCCCGCTGGCCGACCGGGTCGGCACCTCCGCCGAGGTCGTCCTGCCGGTGTTCGGCGCCGCCGGAGCCGGCAAGACCCGACTGATGATCGTCATCATGATGGCCGTCGACGCGATCGCCCGGCGCAGCGACGCCACCCTGCAGCTCGCCGACGAGGACACCCGCCGGTGGGACACCCAGGCCCGCCGCGAGCTGCTCGGCTCGGACAACGTCGCGAAGACCAGGATCCGACTCCCGCGGGCCTACTCGATATACCTCAAGCCCCGCCGCGGCGGCCGCCGGCTGGTACACGTCTTCGATCCGGCCGGTGAGTACTTCAACGAATCAGACCGGCTGCAGGAACTACAGTTCCTCCGGCTGGCGAGCACCTTTCTCTTCATCGTCGACCCCCTCTCGATCGATGGCCTGTGGTCCCGGCTCGATCGCCGCGACCAGGACCGGAACCGCAGCATCCGGGCCCGGCGCGAACCGGAGTTCGTCTTTGCGCAGACGGTGCAGAACCTCGAGGCGATGGGAGTACGGACGAGGAAGAGCCGACTCGTCGTCGTCGTCAGCAAACGGGATCTCATCAGCCGGCTGCTGAGCGCCGACGGAGTCGAGGACAGCAACGAGGCCGTCGAGCGCTGGCTCGACGAGAACCTGCAGCAGGGAAACATGCTGCGGGCGATGCGGCACGCGTTCGGCGAGGTCTCCTTCTTCCTCACGACGTCCGTCGTCTCCGACGACCATCAGGTCGACGACAGCGTCGAACGACTCACGTCCTGGACGCTCGCGCGCCAGGGTCTGCGGCTGTCGGGGTGACTTCTTGATGATCGGGATGGTGGCAGTGCCCAACTCCGTCGAGGAGCGTCGCCCGTGAGCGCCGCCGAGGTCGACCCGTACCGCCGGTGGCGCCGGACCCTGTTCTGGATCTCGATGCCGCTGGGCGTTCTGGCGATCCTGCTCGTCGTTGGCCTCATCGCGCTGGTAGGGCGGGGCTGACATGGCCGGGCGGATGGCGGTGAGCCGCTCCACGATCGAGCCGTGCTGGAATCGCGCTGCGCACGGGTCCGAACATCCCGTCTACTGGGCCGCCTTCACCTTCCTCGGCCGCCCGTAGCGCGGCCAGGTAGGCCAACCCGGCGTGGTGAGCGAGCGAAACGAGGCCAACCGACCGACCATGTGAGCGGCCCAACCAGGTAAGGATGTGCGCGTGGTCAGTGCGAGCGGATGGCGGTTGCCGGTGGCGGCGGGACTGGAGCTGCACGTCGAGGACGTGCGGCCGGACGCCCGCCCGCCCGGCGCGACGGCTCTGGCCGGGATCACCCATGCCGGGATCGCCCATGCCGAGATCGGCGTCCCGCCGGCCGAGGGCGGTGGGCCCGGTGCCGCGGGCGTCGGGGCCGGTGACCGGGACCGCCCGGTCGTGCTGGTCCACGGGATCGCCGGCAGCACCGCGGACTGGTCCGCGGTGGCACCCGAGCTGGCCGCGTCGCGCCGAGTGATCGCCTACGACCATCGGGGGCACGGCGCGAGCGGCCGGGCACCCGGCGGTCGAGCGGGCTACACCTTCGACCTGCTCCTCGCCGACCTCGCCGCCGTCATTGCGGCGCTTGGGCCGGCCGAGGTCGATCTCGTCGGCCACTCACTGGGCGGGGTGATCGCGCTGCGCTACACGCTGGAACATCCGGATCGGGTGCGTTCTCTCCTGCTCGTCGACACCGCGGCCGCCCCGGCCACCCCCACCGGCCCGGTCGCGCGGCGCATCCTGGCGGCGGTGCTGGAGGGAGCGGCGGCGATCATGTCGGGCACCGGCGTTGCTCAGCGTGACGGCCGAGCTGGCGGCGACGGGGATGGCGCCGACGGGGATGGCCCGGTGGGCGCGGCGCAGGGCGACAGCAGCGAGGCTGCGGCGCCGGACGGCGGCGGCCTGGGCGCGGTCCACGACCATCGCAACCCCGCCGAGCGCCAGATGGCGGGGTTGGGCCAGACGGACCCGGAGGCGCTCGCCGCGCTGGGCCGGGAACTCGGCTGCTACCCCTCGCTCGTTCCCCGGCTCGGCGAGATCACCGCGCCGACGACCGTCATCGTCGGCGAGCACGACTCCACGCTGCGGGCGGGCGCGCAGACCCTGGCACACGACATCCGCGGAACCCACCTCGCCGTGATCGCCGGGGCCGATCACAGCCCCCAGGCCAGCCGTCCACTGGCGTGGCTGGCCGCCGTCGACGCCCACTTCGCCCGCGTCGAGACGGCCGCGGCCGGGGGCATCTCGGCCGGGGGCGACTCGGTCGGCGGCACCCCGGCCGGCGGCACCCCGGCCGGCTGATGCAGCACCTTCCGCCTGCCCGGGTATCAGGCGAGTTGTCCGGACGTCAGGCGAGCAGGAGGGCCGTGCCTTTCAGGGCGCACCACAGGCTGAAGGCGGTGAAGGCAAGGACCCAGAGCAGCGCGGGAAGGTGGGTGCTCTCGGCGAGCTTGTCGGCGTCCGAGCCGACCGCGCCGCGGCGACGCGCCCGGTGCAGGATCAGCACCGACCGTGGGCCGGAGAACAGCAGCAGCCAGGTGAGCAGGTAGGCGTACCAGAGCTGGGCCCAGCCCGGGGCGTACCGGCCGGCGAGGATCAGCGAGGCGCCGACCGAGACGACGACCAGTTCCCCGAAGCGGTTGCGCATCACGAGCAGCAACGCGGCGAGCGCCACCACCGCCAGGATGAGCACGGCGGTCACCTTGCCCGCCGCCAGCAGCCGCGCCGAGCAGACCCCGATCAGCGAGGGGAAGGTGTAACCCGCCGCCCGCGTCGCGAACAGCCCGACGCCGCGGCGCCGACCGAACGAATAGGTCAGGCCACTGCCGTCGGACTCCACCCAGACGCCGCCCACCCGCCGGCCGACGAGGAAGGCCACGAAGGCGTGCCCGCCCTCGTGGACCGCGGTGTCGAGATGCTCCGGCACGCTGCTGGCCAGCACCGCCAGCAGCGCGAGGAGCCCGGTCACGACGGCGACCGACCGCGGCGCCGCCGCCCCGTCGACAACGGCGGCAAGGATGTCGCCCCCCACCCTGCTCACCCCGTCCTCGTTCACCCCATCCTCCGGCCGTCCCGAGCGCGATGATTCCAACGGGACGCTGCCGAATCCCCGCCTTTTGCCGGTATTCCGGCTGGCACCCCATCTCGGCGCCCGCCGGTCGGGCCTCGCAGGTCGGGCATCGCAGGTCGGGGTTGACTTCGAGCGTGCTCTTATCGTTACGGTCAACTACGGGAAGGTCGCGGCCGGGCGGGATCGGCGACGACACATGCGGGGCCAGGCGACGCATGCAGGGCCACGCGACACATGCAGGTCAGCGACACATGCAGGTCAGCGACACATGCAGGTCAGCGACACATGCAGGTCAGCGACACATGCAGGTCAGCGACGACAGTGCAGGAGACTCATCCATGCGGTACCGCAAGCTCGCCCGGACCGGCGTCGAGGTCAGCACCCAGTGCCTGGGCGCCATGATGTTCGGTGCCTTCGGCAACACCGACCACGACGAGTGCGAACGCATCATCAACCACGCGCTCGACGCGGGCATCAACTTCGTCGACACCGCCGACGTCTACTCCCAGGGCGAGAGCGAGCAGATCGTCGGCAAGGCCATCAAGGGCCGCCGTGACGACATCGTCCTGGCCACCAAGTGCTTCACCCAGATGGGCGACGAGCGCAACCACCGCGGCGGCTCGCGGCGCTGGATCACCCGGGCCGTCGAGGACAGTCTGCGCCGGCTCGACACCGACTACATCGATCTCTACCAGGTGCACCGCCACGACTGGGACGTCGACCTGGAGGAGACTCTCGGCGCCCTGACCGACCTCGTGCACCAGGGCAAGGTCCGTTACCTGGGTTCGTCGTCGTACCCGGCCGACTGGATCGTCGAGGCGCAGTGGGCCGCGCGCCGCCGCAACAGCGAGCGGTTCGTCTGCGAGCAGCCGCAGTACTCGATCTTCGCCCGCTCGATCGAGGAGGCGGTGCTGCCCGCGACGTTGCGCCACGACGTGGGCGTCATCCCGTGGAGCCCGCTGGCCGGCGGCTGGCTGACCGGCAAGTACCGCCGCGACGCCGAGATCCCGTCGGGCTCGCGCTACGGGTCGGAGGGGCTGTTCGCCCGCCGTCGCGGCGGTGCCGGACTGGACGAGGACCCGAGCACGCCCGCCCGCTACGACGCGGTGGAGGGACTCGCCACCATCGCCGAGCAGGCCGGGATCTCGCTGACCCACCTGGCGCTGGCGTTCGTGGACAGCCACCCGGCGGTGACATCGACGATCATCGGGCCGAAGACGCAGGCGCAGCTCGACGACGTGCTCGCCGGCGCCGACGTCACTCTCGACGCGACCACGCTCGACGCGATCGACAAGGTCGTCCCGCCGGGCACCGACATCGCCGGCATCGAGCACCACAGCGGCAACCCCTCGCTGCGCCCCGCGTCCCGCCGCCGCGCCGGCTGACCCACACTGCCGGCTGACCCACACTGCCGGCTGACCCACACTGCCGGCTGACTCCACGTCGGGGTCATCACCGCACGTTCCTTGCCCTTCCAGGGGGACAAAGCGCCCGCTGACCCCTCCCGGAGGGCAAGGAAGACGGACCCTTCGACCGCCCTGGCCGATCGGCGAGAATCGGCGGCGCGCCGGGACGAGCCGTCCTCACTAAGATCGAGACCGGCGCCGTCGGCGTCGCATCGACCACGTTGAGGGAGCCCGCGCGATGAACGGTTCCGATCTTCTCGCCGACGCCTTCGGGCGGATCCGGGACGAGGTGCGCGACGCCGTCACCGGGCTCGACGCGCAGCAGCTCGCCATCCGCGTCGACGGGACGTCCAACTCCATCGGCTGGCTGGTGTGGCACCTGACTCGGGTGCAGGACGACCACGTCGCCGACGTTGCCGACGTCGAGCAGATCTGGACCGCGGGGGGCTTCGCGGACCGGTTCGCGCTGCCGCTGCCGGCCGCGTCGATCGGCTACGGCCACTCGACCGAGGAGGTCGACGCCGTCCGCGTGGCCGACCCGGCGCTGCTCGTCGACTACCACGAGGCCGTCCACGACCAGACCGTCCGCTACCTGGCCACGCTCACCGACGGCGACTTCGACCGCGTGGTGGACGAACGGTGGGCACCGCCTGTCACCCTTGGGGTCCGCCTGATCAGCGTCGTTTCAGACGACCTCCAGCATGTCGGCCAAGCGGCGTTTCTGCGGGGCATCATCGAGCGACGGCAGTCGTGACGGCGCCGGGACGGGCCACCGGCCGACCGGATGTTTCGTCACCCCGGCCGAGAACCCATCGCATTTTCGGCAAAAGGTAGGCGTCGTGCCCCATCGTTTCGTTGCCGGCGACGGTCATCTCATCGTGCTTGACGTCTGGCAGCCCACCGAGGCCTTCCACCAGTTCTTCATCGACCCGCCCGCCATCGACATCCTCATGCGGGACGCCGGGGTCGTCGACCCGCCCGAGATACCCGTCTGGCAACCGACCGAGGGCGCCCCCGACACTCCCTGACTCGGCCATCCACCCGATCGACGCGAGTGGGAGGATGACGGTCGTGCCCGACGCCGGATCACGGCCCGCTACCGGTCCACTCCCCGGTCCACGCCATCCACGTCCCGCGGCCCCGGCGATTCCGGCTCCACCGCTGGAGGACGGGATCATCCTCACGGTGGCCCGGGACGACGACGCGGATCAGATCGTCAAGCTGCAGTATCTCTGCTACCAGTCCGAGGCCGAGTTGTACGGGGACCACGCCATCGCGCCGCTGACGGAGACCGTCGCCGAGCTGCGCGGCCTGCTCGCCGCAGGCGGTGACGACGGGCGGCGCGGCGACGCGACGGTCATCCTCGTCGCGCGGCGCGGCTGGGAGGTGGTGGCGGCGGTGCGCGGGCGGCTCGACGGCGACACCTGTCGGGTCGGCCGGCTCATCACCCATCCGCGGCTGCGCCGCCGGGGGCTCGCCAGCCGGCTGCTCGCCGAGATCGAGCTCCGCCACCCCACCGCTGCCCGCTTCGAGCTGTTCACGGGCGCCCGCAGCGTCGACAACATCCGCCTTTACACCCGCTGCGGGTACCGGGAGACCAGGCGGGCCGTCGACGCCGGCATCGAAATGATGTTCCTCGCGAAGCCGGCCGGGGCGTCCGCCTGAGCGGGCGGGCCACCAGGAGCTCGCACCCTCAGGGCTCCGACCGCCGGGAGCTCTGGCCGGCAGACGCGGGGACTCGGGGCGTCAGGCGCGGGGGCTCGGGGCGTCAGGGGTTGCGGGTGCGCAGGAGGGTGCGCAGCTCGGCGTTCCAGTCGATGCCCTCGCTCTCCCGGCCCGCCGGCACCTTCTGCTCGATCTCCGCGAGGAAGCGGGTGACGATCGAGCGAGGCAGTTCGAGGTCGGCATGCCCGGACGGGCTGGACAGCGAGACGGTGACGACCGCGCGCCCATCCGACCGGGTCGGCCGGATCCGCACGTCACCGGTGCCGGTGGGGCCCTGCGTCCCCTCCGCCAGCAGCGTGCGCGCGAAGATCCAGGTGATGGATTCTCGGCCGGGGCGCAGGATGAGCTCCACCGCGAACGGATCCGCCGGATCGTAACGCAATGTGCCCGCAACGGAGGCTCGCGCACCGTCCTCCGTGACGAAGTCGGCGGACAGATCGCGCACCACGACTTGCGCGGGCGTCGAACTGTGACGGAGCATCGCTGCCTCCCAACACGGTCGGATCCGACCGTGTCAGCATCTCTCCCGCCACGCTCCGGATCAGCCGCCCGAGGGGCCCCTGTGTGCAGGCGGAACAACCCCACGCTCACGGGCCGAACAGCAGGACCTGGCGAGCAGGGCGGATGCGTGGGAGCTACGTGACACGATCATGCGAGTTCCGCGGTCCGGGGTCTGCTATCGGTGGTGCAGGCCCCGGACCGCGGGTCAGCCCCAGGTGGTGAGGTTGCGGCTGAGGCCGCCGACCGGCGCGCCGATCACCTCACGGTTGATCCCCCGCGTGTCCAGGACGATGGCGCCGGACGGCCGGATCCGACCGAGCGCGCCGTCAAGGTCACCGTCGGAGTCGCCGTCGAGGCTGCCGTCGGGAGCACCGGGAGCACCGGCGGGGGCGTCCTCGGGGCCGGCACCGGCGCTGCGGCGGGCGGCGCCGGGAACGATCGGCCGATCATCGTCCCGGTCGTCGTCCCGATCGGTGGGCCGGCGCGCCGGCAGGGCCAGTCCGGCCCGGTAGGCG
>NZ_JAMQQF010000206.1 GCF_023716945.1 Frankia sp. AiPs1
CACGAGGGGCGTGCAGGGGCGCAAGCCGCGGTAGAGCGCCCGGCCCGACCGGTGCGCCGTGCCGGCCGCGGCCGGTCATGCCGAGGTAGGAAGGGCTGTGCCCATCCCCGAAGACCGCGGCGCGACACCCCACCGCGTCGATCCCGGCCGCTCCCCCGGACCACCGAGCGGCCCCGCCGCCCGGACGGCGGCCGGCGAGTTCGTCCTGACGCTGTCCTGCCCTGACCGGCTCGGGATCGTCGCGGCAGTCTCCGCGTTCCTCGCCGGAGTCGGTGCCAACATCGCCGACGCCGCCCAGTTCGGCGACACCGACTCGGGCCGGTTCTTCATGCGGGTGCACGTCGTCGCCGAGGAACCGGGGCTCGCCCTGGACGCGCTGCGGACCGGCTTCGCCCCCGTCGCCCGCCCGTTCGCGATGGACTGGCGATTCCATGACCTGACGATCCGCCCCCGCCTGCTGATCCTGGTGAGCAGGTTCGGACACTGCCTCAACGATCTGCTGTACCGGCACCGGTCGGGGCTGCTCGACGTCGACATCCCCGCCGTCGTGTCGAACCATCCCGACTTCGCCGACCTCGCCGGCTCCTACGCCATCCCGTTCCACCATCTGCCGGTCGACCCGACCACCCGCGACCGGCAGGAGCAGGCCATTCGGGAGATCGTCGAACGGGACCGGATCGACCTGGTGGTCCTCGCCCGCTACATGCAGATCCTCTCCCCTGAGCTGTCCGCGCAGCTCGCCGGCCGGGCGATCAACATCCACCACTCGTTCCTGCCGAGCTTCTCCGGCGCCCGGCCCTACCACCAGGCGCACGCCCGCGGGGTGAAGCTGATCGGCGCGACCGCGCACTACGTGACCGCCGAGCTCGACGACGGCCCGATCATCGAGCAGGACGTCATCCGGGTCGATCACGCCGACGGTCCCGACCGCCTCGCGGCGCTGGGCCGCGATGTCGAGTGCCGCGCGCTGGCTCGCGCGGTGACCTGGCACGTCGAGCACCGTGTCCTTATCAGCGGCCGCCGCACAGTCGTGTTCTCCTGACCCTGCCCGTTGGCGCGCGCTGCGGCCCGCGGCGACCGGCTGCCCCTACCGTCGCGCCCCTGATGCCTGATGCCTGATGCCTGATGCCTGGCGCCCATCCGAGTCAGTGGTCGGCGGGGGCCAGGACGGCCCAGCCGCAGGAGGGTAGGCGGGCGAGGGCCTGCTCGGTGCCGGGATGGACCAGGTCCGCGTCACCGGCGACGAGCCGCCCGGCGGCGGGCGCGGGACAGTCGGCGGGGTCCCCGCTCAGGTTGAGCGCGACGAGCAGACGCTGGCCCTCGGCGCTGGCCTCGTAGCAGAACTGCTCGTTGGTCAGGTGCAGCGGGCGGGTGCGGGCGGTGTGCAGCCAGGGATGACGCCGCCGCAGGCCGATGAGATCCTGGTGCAGCCGGTAGGTCGGCCAGCCGTAGGGGGCAAGCTCGTCCGCGTCGGCCGGGAACGCGGGGCGAACGGCGTCGTCGCCGCCGACACGGTCCTCCTTGACGCCGACGAACGCCTGCTCGTCACCGTAGTAGACGCTCGGGGTGCCGCCGACGGTGCACAACACGACGAGGGCGTGGGTCAGGTGCCGCGGTTCGCGCAGCCGGCTGGCGAGCCGGGTGACGTCGTGGTTGCCGACGAAGGTAAGCGGGACGAAGCTGTCGAGGAAACCGTCGTGCCGCTCCAGCGCCCAGGCCAGTTCGAACAGGTTGGCGTCGTTCAGCGAGCTCCAGATCGCCTTCCACAGCTCGTACTGGGTGACCGCGTCCAGGCCGGTGCGGCGGACGATGTCCGGGTAGTCGCCGTGGATGACCTCGCCGACCAGGTAGGCGTCCGGGTGGGCGCGACGCACCCGTGGCAGCACCTGCGCCCAGAAGTCGGCGGGGGTCGCGTAGGCGGCGTCGAGCCGCCAGCCGTCGGCGCCGCGGTCGAGCCAGTGGGTCATGATCTCGGTGACGTGGTCGGCGACGGCCGGGTTCGCGTGCCGCAGCGTGACGAGGCCGCTGTGGCCTTCGAAGGTGGCGTACTGCGGCCGTCCACCCGGCCCGGTCGAGTCCGTGGGGACGAACCAGTCCGGGCGCGGCGGGGCGTCCCCGCCGCCGGGCGGCGCGGCGGCGAAGGCGGGATGCTCCCGGCCGACGTGGTTGAACACCCCGTCGAGCAGGATCCGCAGCCCCCGTTCGTGGGCGCGGGTGACGAGGTCGTCGAAGTCGGCGTCGTCGCCGAGCCGCGGGTCGATCCGGAAATGGTCGACCGTGTCGTACCCGTGGGTCGAGGACGCGAAGATCGGCCCCAGGGCGAGCCCGGACGCCCCGAGCCGCACCGCGTAGTCGAGCCAGTCGGCGATCCGAGCGAGCCCGCGGACGGGCCGCCGCTCGGCTCCGGTGGTGTCCGCGCCGGCGAATCCGAGCGGATAGACATGCCACCAGATCGCGTGGCGCACCCAGGCCGGCTCGCCGGTCGGTTGCCGGGGAGTGGTCACGCCGGCTGCTCCATGACGGCGCCCGGGTCGACGGCGCCCGGGTCGGTGCCCGCGAGGCCGCGCAGGCCCACCGGGCGATCCGCCAGCGATTCGAGCAGGCCGGCGGCGATCCGCAGCAGGTCCACCTCAGCCTCCGTGAAGATGTCCAGGGCCTGCGCAAGCCAGGCATCGCGGTCCGCCATGTCGCGCACGAGCGCCTCCCGCCCGGCCGGCGTGATCGTCAACACCGCGGCCCGCCGGTCGCGTTCCCCTGGGCGCCGGCTGATCAGGCCCGCCGCCTGCAGCTCGGCGAAGGTGCGCGACAGCGACTGCGGCTGATGCCGCTCCGCCGCGGCGATCGCGCCCGGGGTGCTGGGGCCGAGCCGGTAGAGATGGCCGAGCACGCTCAGCTTGGTCCCGTTGAGCGCGGCGGCCGGCCGCTCCGCCCGCAGCCGACGGCCCAGCCGCGTCACCGCCCGCCGGATCGCCGCCGCGCTCTCCACCTGTCCCGCTCGCACAGTTAGCACGCTATCACTTACTATCGTCCGCCTTGCGCAGGATCGTAGAATGCGACAACCATGCAGCTCGCGCTACGAGGGGACGGAGATTAGTTCGCTGTGACGACTATCTTCGACCGTGGCCGGGCTGCTCGCGCCTCACGATCATGGCTCACCGATCGACGAGCCGAGCTGGGGGCGGCGGCGGTGACGATGGGCGCCGTGCTGGCCACGTTCGGCACGTCGCTGGCGCTGCGCGGACTGACCGGTGCGTCCGCCGGTATCTCCCTACTCGGCGTGGTCCTCGCGCTGACGCTCAGCCGGGTCGGCCGGAGCGGACAGCTCAGCCCGAGCAGGCAACTCAGGCGGGGCGGGCAGGGCGGGCAGGGCGGGCAGCTCGGGCAGCTTGGGCAGGGCGGGCAGCTTGGGCAGGGCGGCACGCGGGCCACGCAGCTGCTGCCGCTACTCGTGACGCCGTCGGTGGCGCTGCTCGCGAGCGAGGTTGCCGACCTGTCCCGGCGGCATCGGACGGTGGGCGAGATCCTGTTCACCACGGCGGTCAGCGGCGCCGTCTGGGTACGGCGGTTCGGGCCGGTGGGTACCCGGGCCGGCACCCTGGCAACGCTGCCGTTCATCGCGCTGCTCGTCACCCCGGTTGCGCCGGGCGAGGGCCCGGCGTCGCGGCTCGACCTCGTCGCGATCGCGCTGATCGCGATCGGCTGGGTGACGATCGGCCGGCACACCGAGGCCCGGCTGTTCGCACCAGGTCCGGCCACGCAGCCGCCAGCGCCGCCGCCGGCGTCCGGGGCCGCGCGGCGTGGGCGGCGGCTTCCCGCGAGCACCCGGATGGCGATCCAGCTTGCGGTGGCTCTCGGGGCGGCCTTCGCCGTGGGGCGTCACGTGTTCGGCGAGCACCGGTCCTGGCTCGTTCTCACCGCGTACCTGGTCCACAGCGGCAACCGCGGCCGGGGGGACGTCGCCTACCGCTGCGCGCAGCGGCTGGCCGGCGCGGCGGTGGGGACGGCGGCGGCCACCGTCGTCGCGGACCGCTTCCCCGCCGGCGACGACGTGTCGATCGTGCTCGTCTTCGTCCTGCTCGCACTCGGGGTGTGGCTGCGGTCGGCGTCCTACGCCTACTGGACGGCATGCGTCACCGGCGTGCTCGCCCTGCTCTACGGGTACTACGGGCAGGCCGGGGCGGGGCTGCTGCGGGAAAGGCTGGCCGCGGTGGTGCTGGGCGCGGCGATCGGCCTGGCCGCGGCCTGGTTCGTCCTGCCGGTACGCACCGGCGACGTCCTGCGCCGACGGATCGCCGACCTGCTCGCCGCCCTGACGGACTATCTGGTCGTCTGCCAGACGGGCCGTAGCCGCGTGCCTCGCCCGAACCGGACGACCCCCGAGGTCATGCGCGCCGCCCTCGCCGACGCCCACGACCGGCTGGAGACCGCCTTCGACCAGCTCGCCCTGGTCGCCCCGCCGCTACGGGCGCACCGGGCGTTCACCCGCCCGCCACGCCGACACCGCCGGCCCGGCCAGCCCCTCGAGGCGAGCGAAGGACGGCCGCACCGATACGACGCCGTCGCGGCCCTGCTCGCCTGCCGACCGGCCCTACGCGCGCTGACCCGCGAGCTCGACGACCGCGGCACCCCACCCGGTCCCACCGCGCGCCGCGACATCGCGCGAGCACGCACCGCCGTCGTCGAGACCCGTCGCGCGATGGGCCGCGCCGCTGCCGCCGCTGCCGCCGCGGCCCGCCGCTGAATCGGGCGCCGCGCAATCGGGCGTCCCTGGCCGTGCGTCCTCCTGTTCCTCCAGTGGTTCCGCGGAACCGCGCAGCCGCATATTCGGGCCCCGTTCAGGTGCCGGCGGTGAGGTCGACGGCGATCTCACCGCCGAGGGTGAAGTCGTCGCGCAGCTCCAGCGCGTCCCCGCTCCAGAACCGGCCCGGGTCGTACCAGTTCGGCGCCCGGCCGATCGGGAGCAGGCCCATCGCCTCGTAGGTGACGGCGACGACCTCGGCGCAGTAGGCGGTCCGCAGGGCCTGCGGGGACACCGCCCGGCGCGGGCGCGGGAATCGTCCACGCAGCCAGCGCGTCGCGAGCTGGGCGGTGGACGGGAACGGGGTGCCGTCGAGGCGGGCGACGGTGCGCAGCGCGGCATCCTCCCGTCCGCCGCCGACCGCCGGCGAGAGCTGGCGCAGCCAGGCCCGCTGGCCGTAGCGGCGGGCCCAGATCTCCACCGCCGCCCGCAGGTCGTGGAGTTGCACCCCGCGGTGGTGCGTCCCCGCCCAGACGTCGGGCAGCGCCTTGCCCAGCTCCGCGTGCCACAGCAGCGGGGGGAGATCGTCGAGCACGATGGCCATACCGACGTGGTTGACCGGGCTGTTCGTCGTCGTCTGGATGGCTCGGTCCGCCGCCGTGCGACCGCGGAACAGCCACAGGTCACCGGTGCGGGCCTGGTCCAGGGCGTCGATCAGGCCGATCCGCGCGTCGGGCATGCCGGCAAGCATGCCCCATCCGGGCGGGTACGTCGTAGCCTGGCGGAGTGCATCAGCCTGGAAGGCCGCGCCTGGCCCGGTGGGGGAAGGTGCTTGGCGTCGCCGGGCTCGCGGGGGTGGCCGCGACCGGTGTCCTCGTCGCCCGCGACCACCGCGAGCGCGGCTCCTACTCCCCCGCCGAGATTCGTGCCCGGCTCCAGGCCCGGGCGGCCGCCGACGCCGGCCTGGCCCCCCTGACGCCCGCCGATCAGGGTCCGGACGTCGCCGACGAGCCGGTCGAGACGCAGCGCGGTGGGCTACTCGGCCGGCTGCCGAGCCGGTTCACCAGACGGCGTCGGAGGGCCATCCGCTGATCGCCCGGCCGGACTCGTCCCCGACCGTGCCCGGGACGGTGTTGAGCGCGCGGTGGAGGCTGCCGAGCTGCTTGTGATGCTCGTCGAACGGGACGGCGACGGTGTGGACGCCGAACCGGGACAGTACCGGCTCGGTCCATGCGGCGCTGGCCGTCGACACCAGCGCCGCCGGTTCGTCGCCGCCCGCCGACCATGCTCCGGACCGCTGGCCGGGCAGGAAGAACACCCCCGCGGCGAACGCGGCGACCATCTCCGGCGCCAGCGGGCAGACGGCCAGCTCGACGCTGCGCAGCGCGTCGACGAGGGTCGTCTCCCGGCTACCCGCGCCGTGACTCTCGATGACGGCGGGTGCGTGCAGCCGGTCCGCGGCGACGAGCGCGATCCCGGGGCCGAGCCCCAGCCAGTGGTCCAGGTGCGGCTCACCGGCGCGGAGCAGCTCGTCGCGGACCCGCACGACCCGGCCGAAGGCGGCGAGCAGGTACGGGCGCAGCAGCCCCCACGCCGCCGGGCTGGTCCGCGCGCCGATGCCGAGGACGGCGACGCCGTCGCAGGTGACCAGGTCGCCGCCAGCCAGGAACAGCGGTTCGGGCACCCGCACCTCCGCCGGACGTCCGCGCAGGCCGCGCAGGACCGCCGCCATCACGACCGTCTCCCGCGCCCGTTCACGGCGGCGCAGCCGGCCAACGGCGATCGCCCCACCAAGGTCGACGTAGTGGTCTCGGGGAAACATCAGGCCGGCGAGCGGGCGCAGGGCGTAGCTCTCGTCCGGCTGGCCGGGGCCGATCACGCCGCCGCCGGCGCCGGGGTCGAGCAGCAGCCGGGGCTGGCGCAGCACGACCGGGGCGAGCGCCGGGACGGACCAGTCGCGCATCACGTCGCGGGCCGCGGACAGCCGGCCGTCGTCGTCGGCGCTGACGGCGCGGGCGGCCAGTTCGAGCAGGACCTCCCGGGGCAGGGCGGCGAGAATCTCCGACGGCGCGCGGGGATCGGCCCCGAGGTCGGTCAGCGCCGCCCGCACGGCGGCCGACTCCGCCGCGGCCCGGACCGGATCGTAGACGGGCCGGCCCGGCCGGAACACCGACGTCTCCACCGGTTGCACGACCGTCGGATTCTGAATCAGCACCATCGGCCCGCTCACCGCGCGCCGCTACATTTCATCTGGGCATTATGCAATTTCATGGGCGGCCGGCAGGCCGATGCCCGCCGCCTCGTCATGTCGCCGCGACGGGCCGGCCGACCAGACGCCCGTCCGACCCGCCACCGAAAAAGCGGGGTTTCTTTTCAGGGAATACGCGAAGAGAGCGGTTTGGGCAGCGCCGGTCGGCCCGCGACAGGCGCGGTCACGGCGTGAAGGCGTGCCGGACGGCGGCGGCCAGACTGGCGCGGCGGCGGTCGTGGTCGACGCCGGGATCGGCTGCCGTCGCGGTGTAGGTGAGGCTGCCCGGCGACCAGGTCATGGCCAGGGAAATCACCATGGAATGCACATCAACCGCGGGCAGGGCGGGATTGACGTGTCCGGCGTCCTGAGCCCGGGCGATAGCCTGGATCTTGAGAGCTTCATCCGCCTCGGCGAAGAGGTGGCCGACAGGAGTGCGTTCCAGGCGTCCCCAGGCGGCCAAGCGCACGAGTTGGGGACGTGCGAGGTAGGCGTCGTAGAGGCGGACGGCGTAGCCGGGCAAATCCTCCGCGGTGAGCGGCACGGCGTCGAGGATGGCATCGACCTGGTCGGCCAGGACGGCGTCGAACAGGCTCTCCTTGCTGCCGTAGTAGGCGTACAGCTGGGCCTTGCTCACCTTGGCTTCGTTCGAGATGCGGTCGACCCGCGCGCCGGCGACGCCGTAGGCGGCGAACTCCACGGCGGCGGCATCCAGGAGCCGGCGCCTGCTGGCCTGTGCCCTGTCCATGCCACCACGATAAACGAACCAGTTCGTTTGCAGATCGTCTCTCACGGGATTACGGTGACCAGAGAAACGAACCAGTTCGTTTGCATCTGGAAGGTGCCATGACCGCCTCTCTTGCCGAGCCCGGCACGACCGCCCCCACCGCCCGACTGTCCGGCACCGTTGCCCTGGTCACCGGAGCCAGCAGCGGCATCGGCGAAGCCACCGCCCGTTCCCTGGCCAACGAAGGCGCCACCGTCGCCCTGGTCGCCCGGCGTGCGGACCGCCTCGAGACACTCGCCGCAGACATCCGCGACGCCGGCGGCGACGCCCACGCCTTCCCCACGGACATCACCTCCCGCGGCGCAGCCACCGCACTGGTCGACCTCGCCACCACCCGCCTGGGTCGGCTGGACACGCTCGTCAACGCCGCCGGCATCATGCTCGTCGGCCCCGCCGTGGACGCACCGGTCGACGAATGGCAACGCAATGTCGACCTGAACGTCTCCGCCCTGCTGCGCCTGACCCACGCCGCCCTGCCCCACCTGGTCACGGCCGCACGGAACTCCCCGCGCGGTGTAGCCGACCTGGTCAACATCAGCTCCGTCGCCGGACGCCAGGCCATCGGCGGCGCCGCCGTCTACTCCGCCACCAAGTTCGCCGTCACCGCCTTCAGCGAGGCCCTCCGCCAGGAACTCACGCAGCAGCACGTCCGCGTCAGCGCCGTCGAACCAGGCGCCGTGACCACCGAACTCACCCATCACATCCGCGACGGCATCCGCGAACACAACGAACGCTGGTATGCCTCCCTGGAGGCCCTCCAGCCAGCGGACGTCGCCGACGCGGTCGCTTACATCGTCACCCGCCCCCGACACGTCGCCCTCAACGAAGTCCTCATCCGCCCCACCGAACAGCCCTGACCCCGCCGGCGCCCGGCAGCCCGTCAGGCGGGCCGGGCGCCGCATCGTCCGACAGCAGGCGGGACATCGACAGCAGCCGGGACATCAGGTCAGAGGACGAGCTCGCCGACGGCCCAGACGGCCGCCATGGCGACGCCCGCGACGAGTTCGACGAGCACGCCGATGCCGAACGCGACGATCGCCGCCCAGGTGGTGCCGCCCGCGGTGCGATAGTCGCCGAGGCGGATCAGCTCCGCCACGTAGATGCCGAAGACCCCGCCGATCAGCAGCCCGACGACCGGCACGACGAAGAAGCCGATGATCGCGCAGATGGCGCCGACGACCAGGCTCTGCCAGGGCACCCCCCGCCCGGCGGTGGCCCGCGCCGGCAGGACGTACTTCGTCAGCGCGCCGATCACGAACAGGGCCGTCATCAGGGCCAGCACGATCCAGCGGCCCACCCCACCGCCGTCCGCGAGCACCCACCACAGCCCCGCGCCCCAGACGAGGACGAGACCGGGCAGCACCGGAAGGACGATCCCCACCAGGCCCACGGCCATCACCACGGCGACGGCGAGCAGCTCACCGGTACTTATGGCGCGACCTCCCTCGAACCGCCTTTCCGAGAAGGTACCGGTCCCGGGACCTCGCCGGGCCCGCCTGACAAACGCGCGACCACGCAGTTCACGTCACCTTCGCTCCGATCCCGCCTTCGCTCCGATCCCCGCCTTCGCTCGGATGCCTGCCTCGGCCCCGATCCCCGCCACCGACGGCCGGGGCGTTGCGCGCGGCGATGCGCCGCCCGGTCTCGGCGAGTGCGGCCCGCAGCTCCTCGGGCGCCAGCACCTCGACCCCGTCACCGAGCGCCAGCACCTGCGACAGCGCGACGTCCGGCCCCTCGGTGGCCAGCTCGATCACCCGCCAGCCGTCGTCGGCAGGGGCCCACACCTGAGTCTGGGTGCTCAGACCGAGGACCCGGCCGTCGGGTCCCAGCCGCTCGTTCGTCGACACGGTC
>NZ_JAMQQF010000207.1 GCF_023716945.1 Frankia sp. AiPs1
GCCACCGCCCGCGCCCCCGCCGACCCCGCCGCCGGCACCCTGGCCCGCGCCTGCCGCGGCGGTTTTGCGACGCAGCAGCTCGTCCGCGATGCACGCCTTGATCCAGTAGAAGACGCGCAGGGTCAGGTAGTCGCCGCCGAGCTGCGCGTGACCGGTCGCGCCGAGCACCTCCGGCTCGAGCAGGTACCGCCGGCCGACCAGGGGATCGGTGTCGGCATCATTCGGCAGCTCGGTGAGCAGCAGGCTGACCAGGACGATGTCGGTCGTGCCGCCGCCGATGTCGATGACCAGGATGGTGCGGCGCCAGCGCGGGGGAGCGCCGGGCGGCCCGGGCAGCCGGCGGGAGCGTCCCCGGATGGCCTCGATACCGAGCTCGGTGGCCCGCCCGATCTCCAGCATGACGAAGTAGAGCGCCGCGGCGACGCCCTCGTCGAAGTCGCTGCCCTGCACGTTGACGCCGTCGAGCGCCTCGCCGACGAGGCGCTTCAACGCCTCCCGGGCGACCGGCGGGGTGACCGTCGGATAGGTGATGATCACGCGCTTGAGGGGAGCGCGGACGTGCCCCGCCGGGCCGGTGTCGATCGCGCGCTGCGCCTTGCCGGCGAGGAAGCGGTAGATGGCGGCGATCAGGTCCGCCGTGGTCGCCATGCGCGCGTCACGCGCCAGCTCCGGACGGTCCCGCAGCTCCCGCAGGCTGGCGAGTGAATCGGGCGAGGCCAGGGTGCCGACCCTGCGTTTCGCGCCGCGGATGCTTGCCTTCGCGGCGGCCGGCGGCTCCTCCTGCGCCTTCAGCTCGATGGCGATCGGGTTCAGCGCCAGCAGGTGGACGGTGCTGGGCAGACTGTAGATCTCATCGGGCTCGTCGGGATCGTTGAAGCGGACCGGGCGCAGACCGTTCGTCTGCAACGGCGGTGCCGCGAAGGCGCGCTGGTAGCAGTCGTACAGGCAGCGGGCGAGGGTCTCCTGGGGTGCCGACGGCACCAGCCGGTACACCAGCGTCTCGAGCTCCGCCTGCACGGCGTGCAGGAGGTCGGTCGTCGTGCCCCGACCGGTGGTCAGCCTGCCCGCGATGGCGGGCAGCGGCTGCTCGGTCCGCTGGCCGAGCCGGTGGGCCACCCCCTTCGGCACGCCGGCCAGGTAGTCGGTCCACTCCTGCTCGCCGACGCCGGGCGGCACGGACACGAGCAGCGTCCCGAGCTGCTCGGCCAGCACGGCGGCCTGGGCCGCGTCCATCATCGCCCCGGCGTCCCAGCGCTGCAGGGTACGCAGCGCGATGGCGGTCGCGCAGGTCCCGAAATCGATCACAGCCAGGCCGGGATAGCGCCCTCCGGCCGTCGCGTCCGGCTTCGGGACGGGGACGAAGTCGAGCCGCAGTCGCTCGACGACCAGCCGCGACGCGCCCTCGACGGCCTCCCAGCGGACCTCGACGGACGCCGGCAGCGAACCGGCCAGCAGATCGGCGGGCAGGCGGGCGGGCGCGCGGACCAGGGGGGCGACGGCGTCGGCCGATGCTCCCGGGTCGGGGGTGAGCAGCCACGCCTGGCGCAGCCAGGCCGCCAGCTCGGCGGGGGCCGCCGGGTCGACGACCGGCGTCAGCACCGGCACCGACAGACCGGTTCGCAGCGGGATCAGGGCGACCTCGGGCAGCGGGAAGCTGT
Source organism: Frankia sp. AiPs1 (assembly GCF_023716945.1). GTDB lineage: Bacteria > Actinomycetota > Actinomycetes > Frankiales > Frankiaceae > Frankia. The sequence continues at coordinate 1,659 of NZ_JAMQQF010000207.1, forward strand.
TGTCGTCGGGCTGGTGGACCGACCGGTAGTGGCCGGATCCGATCTTGTAGAGGTGGGGGTCGGTCGAGCTGACGCTGATGGTGAAGTCGTTCACCACAGAACTCCGTTTCTGGTTCTGCCTGGGCAGGTGGGCTGGGGGCTACTGGTTCCCGCGCAGAAGGTCGCGCAGCTCCCTGTTCCGGGGCAGCGCGGCCACCCAGCGGGCGGCCTGCTGCTCGAGGCAGGCCGAGACGTCTGCGGCCAGCAGCGTCACCTGCTCCTGCACGAGCGTGGTGACCCCGTGGACCGCTTCCTGGCGCAGCACCGTGACCGCGGCCAGATGCCGCCGCTGCTCGCTGCCGTCGTCCGTGCCCTTGAAACCCGGGTGCCAGGGCAGCGCGTGGCGGGTGGCGAACGGGACCGCGTCTCGGGGCGACCGGCCGCGCCGGCCGCCCCCGCCGGTGTCCAGGCTGCGTTCCACCCGGGCTCGGATCGTCCCGGTGCGGTTGCGCCCGGCCAGGTCCTCGACGTCGATCATCCGCTCCGGACCGAGCACCTTCAGTGCCAGCGCGTGGACCTCGGGGTCGTCCAACCGGCTCGCCGGGCCGGCCAGCAGCGTGCGCTGACGGTCATCCCACCGGTCGACGCTCGCCAGTACCAGCTCGCGGTACCTCTTGACCTGCTTTTCCACCGTCGCGACGAACTCCGCCTCGAGCTCGGCGGTGGTCAGCGCCAGTTCCGGCTCGGCGCCGGGCGCCGGCTCCTGGGGCGAGACGACGGGCTGTCGCTCGTCGAGGCTGTTGACGATGTTCTCCCAGGAGTCCCAGAACCAGACGTCCGCGATGTCGGCGCCGGCCGCGGCCAGCAGCGGTTCCGCCGTCTCCTGGCCCGGCCGGGTGAACGTCAACCGAGCCGGGTCGCGGAACTCGCGGGCGTTCTCCCGGACGCGGCGCGCCGCCTCGCCGAGCTCCTCGAAGAAGGTGACGATCCGGGTGGCCTGGCTCGTCGTCGTCGACGTGGCCTGGGACGCCAGCCACGCGACCTCCCGCTGGTAGTCGGCGAGCACGCCGTCGAGCTCCAGACCGGCCCGGCGCAGCTGGGCGAGCTTGTTCGGCAGCCCGTGCTGGCGCAGGTGATCCTCGACCAGGGCGCGCAGCGCCGCGATGCCGCCGTCGGCGGCGTACTCGCGCAGCAGGTGGGCGAGATGGCGGGCCGGCTCGCTTGCCGGCTCGCCCGCCAGCAACCGGTCCGCGACGTCGGCCCAGGCGGCCTGCCGTTCGGGGGCGACCGCCAGCGTCTGCGGATCCTCGGCGCTGGCGCCGGCCTCGATCAGCGCCGGCAGCGAGGAGACCAGCACCGCCCGGTCCAGCGGCTCGCCCAGCTCGTGCCGCGCGCCGGTCAGGTTCTGCGCCGCCACGTAGACGCCGTTGAGCAGGGCCGAGGTGTCCAGCAGCTCGCGCAGGCGCAGCGGTTGACCGCCGGTCGGCAGGGGGACCTTGTCGAACCAGGACGCCGCCACGACCGTCGCCCGGTCCAGCTCCTGCTGGCCGAAGCCGAGCCGCCTGAGTTCGGAGTAGAAGGTGAGGGTGGCGGCGGCCGCCGGCTTGCGGGAGTCCAGCAGCACCATCACCGCGTCGATGCCCTCGAGGCCGAGCCGGCTGACGAACAGGTCGCGCCACTGCGTGCCCTGCGCGTTCAGACCCGGGTAGTCCCGCAGCTCGACCGCGTAGTCGTCGCGCAGGTCCCGCAGCGGCCAGGCGGCCGGGTTGACGGTCACGTTCACGGTGATCCGGCGGATCAGCGGGAACGCCACCCGCAGCCGCTCGGTGTCCAGCGGTACGTCCCAGCGCAGCCCGTGCGTCGTCGCGAGCTCGGGGAAGACCGCGGGCGGACTGGTGGGCACCGACAGTGCCACGCCCCCGGCGACCTCCTCCACCGCGAGACCGCGGGTCTGGCCGATCATCTGCGCGGCGTTGAGCTGGGCATCCCGCAGTCGCACCAGCTCCATCGCGATCAGCTTCAGGGTGACGTCGCCGGCGGGGGTGTCCCACAGGGCGGTGCGGCACCAGGTGTCGAACCGGGCCCAGCCGTCGACCGCGGGGTTGTAGCCGGCGAAGACGCTGGCCGCCGCCTTCGCCGGGGCATCCCGCGTCGCCGCCTCGCTCAGCCGGCCGAGGACGAACGCCACGCAGCGGGAGAGTTCCGCCTCGGTCATGAACTGGACCTCGGCCGCCGTCATCCGGGTCGCGACGTCCGCCGGGCCGGGGCGCAGCCGCAGGACCGTGACATTGCCCGTGGTCGGGTTCTCGCTGCGGCTGAGCAGGAGGGGTTCGCCGAGCAGGACGCCGGCGATGGTGGATTTCGCCGTGTTGTACTCACCCACGTCACCGATGGCCAGCGGGGCGTCCGCCTTCGCCGTGACGGCCTGCGCGGCGGCCCGTCCCCTGGCGCGCAGCTGGCCCAGCCGCGCCGAGTCGTGCTCCTGGTGGGCGTCGAATCTGGTCAGGGCGTCCGCTGCCGCCTGCCGGATGCGGGCTATCTCTTCCTTGTACATCTCCGTCGGCTCCTCTCGGTTATCGGCTCTGCTCGGTCGCGGGAATCCGCCGGCTCGCGGCGCGACCGGTCGGGGGACGGTGTTCTCGCGGGCGCGCGACGACCGGCCGGGCCCCGGTCACCCGTCCGACCCGGAACGGTGGGACCCGCCGGAGGCAGATCCGTTGCTGGCGCCGGAGGGTTTGCCCTGGCCGTTGCGGTGGCGCCGACCGGATGCTTCGTCATGCGCGGATGCTTCGTCATGCGCGGACGTTTGCCGGCCGTTGTGCATCCACAGCCCCATCCGGTCCTTCTCCAGGTTGTGCCCGACCCGGGCCCAGGCGTTTCGGTTCGCGGTCTGCAGATCGGCGCGATACCGGGTGACCGTGTCGCACTGCGATTCCCGGAAGCCGATCCAGGACTCCTGGCGGGCGACGGCGTCGTCGTAGAGCGATCGGCGTGCCAGCAGCTTCGTCAGCAACGGCATCAGGTCGAACGCGATGAGCACGGCCCGGATCAGCCACGGCCAGGCCCGCAGGTCGGGATGGTCGTGCAGGACCCGGTGCAGCGCCGTCTCCCGGGCCGTCCACCCGCGGTCGGCGTTGATCCGGTCCTGGATCGCCGGCGGAACCGTCGGCAACGGACCGTTGCGGTAGTCGTCGAGCCTCTTCTTGGCCGCGTCCAGGCGGCGGTTCTGGCCGGTGAGTCTGGCGTCCTTGGCGAGGAAGTCCCGGTTGAGGGAGTCGACCCGGTCACCGTCGGGGGTGTTGGCCGCCGTGTCGGGCAGCGTGCTGCGCGCGGCCTGCAGGGCCGCGAACGCCTCGTCCCGGGCGGTCTGGGCCGCGGTGACGTCGGGGGCCACCGTGTCGACGTCGGCCTGCCGCCTGCCCACCTCGAGCTGCCAGAGCCGTTTCGCCTCCTGCTCGATCGCGATCTTGTGGATGACGGGGAGCTCCCGGTTGATCTCCGGCGAGAAGAAGGTGAGGAGCACCGCCTCGCAGACGATGACCGCCGCGCCGATCGAGACGACGATCCGCAGCAGGTATCGGGCCGCCTGCTTGCCCAGCTCCCCGATCCCGGACCGCTCGTGTTTCGGCTCGGCGACGATCATCCGGTCGATGAGGAAGATGAACCCTCCCCACAGCAGGCCGAAGGGAAGGAACGCCGGGTGGAAACCGAACACGACCGAGGTGAACAGCACGAACACGACGGCGGCCAGCAGCCCCACCAGCAGCAGGAGCAGGCCGGATCCGCTGTAGCGATAACGCTGCCCCCGGGTGAGGAGCAGATCGCGGTCGGCGCCGGCGCACCACAGCAGCACCCGGGTGACCCGCGGCGGCGGACCGAGATTCGCCTCGGCCTCGGCCCCGGCCCCGGCTGAATTGGCTGAATCAGGCAGGCCAGACATGGGCTTCCCCTCAGATCGAGCGGTGCTCGGCGCGCCCCCCGTGACGTGCCGAGCCGCGGTGACCGAAGGCGGTGACGGTTCCACTCGATGCCGTCGATCTTGTTTTTCACGCTAACCACCGGCATGCCGGCCGGTACCCTCGTTGGGACTTGACGCAGCGGACAGATGGTGCGTAAACGGGGGCCGACGTGGAGACCAGTCAATTCGTGCCCATCGGGCAGCGGCGGGTTATCTTCACCGCCGACATCAAGGGCTTCGGCCAGATGAGCGGGCCGGCCAAGAAGCATGCTCAGAACGACCTGGCCGACGTGATGGACCATGCGTACCGCGCCGCCCGGCTCTCGCTCGAGGCCCTGTATGCCGCGCTGGAGGGCGATTCCGTCATCGCCGTCATCCCGGCGGGCCTGCCCGAGGCGGACACCGTCGCCGCCCTCGTGCGGGGCGCCCACAACCGGCTGCGGACGCTCAATCGGGGCAGGCCCGCCGAGGGGCCACTGCGGCTGCGGTTCGCCTGCGGTCAGGGCATCATCGAGGCGGGCGGCACGGGTCTCGGCGGCGACGCGATCGTCGAGGTGTGCCGCATCCGGGACGCGGAGCCGACCAGGGCCGCGCTGCGGGACCACCCCGCGGCTGCCGCCGTCCTGGCGCTCACCGAGGACATCTACCGCAGCACCGTCGCGACCAGCGAGCACGAGCTGCAGCCCGAACAGATGGTCGCGGTCAGGGTGGTGGAGAAGGAACTGACCACCACCGCCTGGCTGTGGGTGCCGGACCATCCGCCGGCGTTCGGGCCGCAGGGGGATCCGACCGGTTCCAGGCCGGACGGGGACCCGACCGGTCCCGGGCCGGGCGGCCGGTCCCGGCCGGTCGACGGCGGACCGGCCGGCGGGGCACGGGACGGCCGGTGCGAGCCGTTCATCGGCCCGGGTGACCTCGTTCCCGGCGAGCGTTTCGGCTGATCACGCCCGCCGGCTGCCCGCGCCTGTCGGCCGATCGCGCCTGCCGGCTGCCCGCGCCTGCCGGCCCATCGTGCCCACCGGCGCGGGCGGCGTCGGTGGTCAGTCGAGGGGGACGCGGAACGACATCGGGTCGGATGTCTCGGCCGACACCTGCCGGAAGTCGTCGAGCCAGGGACGCAGCACCACGGCCTGCGCCGTCAGCACCCCGGCGACCTCGGTCGCCTCCTTCGGCAATTCGACCAGCACACCGCCGATCACGTTCTGGTACCAGAGCGGGTAGCCGGGCTGGCTGTCGAGTCTCCAGCCGAAGGAGGTCCTGTTCTGGCCGAAGGTGGTCACGAGCGGGCGCAGCTCGGTGGCGGGTGGCGGCAGCGGGCCGCGCCGGTGAACCTGACCGTCGAGTTCCGCCGCCAGCGCGGTGAACTCCGACTCCCAGTCCTCGGCCTGTCCGCGCGGGTCCCGGGCCGGCACCGAGCCTCCTTCCCTCGGCTCCCCGGCCCGCTCGCCTGGCCGGGGGGCAGCCGGGAACCGCTGCCCCTCGCCGACACCACCGGTCACCGGCACGGATTCCAGCCGGCGGCCCGGCTTGAGCTGCAGCGCGTATCCGGGCGGATCGTCGAGCTGGCACCGCACCGACGCCCACGAGTACCGGTGCCCGTCGGGCAGCTCCAGCAGGTCGAACGGAAGAACCAGCAGCACGTGCCGGGAGTGCTTCGCCTGCACCCGCCGGAAGAAGGAGGACGGAAGGTCGTCGGGGCCGAGCAGTAGCGGGTCCACCCGTCCGAAGCTGACGCCGCCCACCGAAACCGGATGGGTGGCGCCGCCGGCGTCCAATGTGCGCTCGGCGAAGACGAGGTCGCGGCGGCCGATGACCGCGTCGGCAGTCAACGGCGCAAGCGCCGGTATCAGCTCGCCGCCTGTGGAATCCATCCGATACCCCCCGATCGCCGTGCCATGCCACATTGCCGTGCCCTGCTGTATCGCCGTGCCGTGCCACATTGCCGTGCCGTGCTGTGTCGCCGTGCCGTGCCATATCGCTGTGCCGTCCCGTAATCCCATGGGATCGCGCCGGCCATAGGCAGGTATGACGTTCTGGTAGGCGCATCCTCCTACGCGCCTGCCCGCCCTCTGGAGGCGGCCCGGCACCGCAACAGACAACGGGGGAGATTGTGGGTTTCGCTGCCTTTCGCGGTCGGCAGGTCGTCTCCCGGGCGGCCGCGGGTGCCGCGCGGGCACCCCGGCCGGCCCGGGTACGCCGACTTGCGCCGGCCGGGCCGGCCACGGTGGACGGTGACCGGGCGCATGCCGCGTGGGTCGGCCGGTTGTTCGGGCGGGCCCGCTGGGCGCTGCACGACGACGGCCGCTGCCTGTTCGTCCCCGCGCCCGGACACGCCCGCGAGGACGTCTTCCCGGTGGGCGGCGTCGCCGAGGAGGCAGGCGCGCAGGTCCGGGTCGCGCTGCGGCGCCATGCGGACGCACTTGCCGTCACGGTCACCGGGTTGATCGTGCCCGACCCGGCGCTCGGCCCCGGTGTCGGCCAGCCAGCGCCGGAGGCCGGGCGGGCACCGGGGGGAGCCGGCCGACCGGCAGCCGTGGCCCGCTTCACCGGTCAGTACGAGCTGCGTGCCGGGGACACCGTGCGCCGGCACCCGGTGTCGGTCCCGCTGGCGGAGATCCCCCCGGACGGAGGGCCGCCCCGGCCCTTGCGGATCGACGGCGTGCCGGTGCCGGTCGTCTACGCCTGCCAGCTCACGGGTCGCAGCGGCGGGGCCGCCTTCGGACCGCTGCGGGCGGAACTGAGCGTCGTCGATCCGCTCCCCGGCACCCGGGACCCGATCGAAATCACGATCTTCCCGGCCGCCGCCGATCCGCCAGGCGCCTTCCCCCCGGACGCGTTCCCGCCGGATGCTTTCCCCTCGGATGCCTTCCTGCCGGATGCCTTCCTGCCGGGCGAGTTCCGGCCGAGCGCGTTCCCGCCGGACATCATCCCCGCGGGCGAGCTGCTCTGGCTCACCAGCGTGCCCGGAGCGGGCCGCGGCGAGACCGGCTCCTATCGGGTCGAGGTGCGGGCCGGCACGGCTGACGTCGTCGTGGACGCGGACGACGGCGCGGTGGGCGTGACCTTCGCTGCGCCGCACCGCCTGCTCGGGGCCATGCCGGTCGCGGCCCGCCGAGCCCGGCTGCGGGCCGTCTTCCGCGGCACCGCGGATGGCCGGACGCTGCGGGTCGACGGCCAGGTCTCGGCCGCCGGACTCCTGCTGGACGAGGCGGTCGACTACACGGCGACGCTGGTCGGGCAGGCCGACCTCGCCGACGGCTTCGACGGCGATCGCTTGGACGGCAATGGTTTGGACGGAAATGGCTTCGACCGGGCCTGGGCGGCCGCCGGGTACGGCCGTGCCTGAGCCGCCGCCCGACGGCCGCGGGTCGTGGCGGGAGAGCCGGGACGCCGCCTACTCGCTGGTGCTCTCGCGCCGTCACCGGGCCGCGCTGCCGCTGCTGCTCACCGCGCTGGACGGTTGCCGCCGGGAGCAGCGCGACGACTCGGTCGGCCCGCAGGCGCGCGAGTCCGCGATGATTGACGAGCTGAACATCCTCATCCGGATGGTGGCCTGCCATCACGACGGCGTGGACCTGCCCGGGTTGCTCACCGTGCTGCGCGCCGCGGCCCGGGTGCACCAGTGCCTGACGGGCCGCGCGCATCTGGCCGCGGTGACCCGGGAACAGACGAACCTGGTGCTGGGCGGGCTCACCGGCGTGCTGGAGTCGTGGCGCAGCCGGCTCGTCGACGAGGCCGACCGCATCGATCTGCTGGATGCCTCGGCCGACGTGTTCGAAGCGCTCGCCGACGTCTTCGCCGCGGTGGGACGCCCGGACGCGGCGCTGGCGGCGGCGGAACGCGGCCGGGCGCGGACGTTCGCCGACCTGCTGGCCGCCCACCGCG
>NZ_JAMQQF010000208.1 GCF_023716945.1 Frankia sp. AiPs1
CCGCAGCACCGCCCGGGCCGGCCCGGACGCGGCCCCGGGCGGGATCACGAGCAGTCGGAGCCTGGGCCGGCCCCCGTTGCTGCCGCCGCCCGCGGTGACCACCCGCGGGTCGAGGGTTCGAAACGAGTCCACCCGCACCCGGGGCAGCTTCGGCCCCTCGGCCTGCCGGGGAATCGCCGTCCACGCGTCGAGGTTCACCGACATCCGGCGGACGCCTTCACCGGCGCCCGCCAGCGCGGCGAGCAGGCCGGGCAGCTCCTCGGCGAGCCCCATCGTCCGCGGCCACCAGCTGCCGTCGAAAGATCCCTGGCCGCGGGCCGGCGACAGGGACAGCCGGGTGGCGAAGGCGCGAGTTGCAAGGGGCTGGGGCGGCGCGCCACCGTCGCCGTCGAACCGAGCCATATCGTCGCGGTCGGCGGGAAGGACGTGCGGGCTCGTCATCATGACGGCCGCCTCACTCCGATGACGATGACCATCGGATGGCTGCGACCGGTGGCTGGGTCGGCCTGCTGGCCGACGCTCGCGACACACCCGGTCAACGACCATGCTACGCCCGAGGCCGCACCGTCCCTCGAGAATTCAGGCGGGGGGACCACCGGGGCCGTCCGCACCCGCCGGGCGGGCCATCTCGGCCAACGCGACGTCGAGGCGGCCCGGCGCCAGCGCGAACGTCTGTTCGGTTAGGGTCGAGTCGAGCACACAGGGCCGCTCGTACAGGTACAGCATCTCCACCACCTCGGCGGTCACGGGGTCGGCGGCGCCGGCCGCGGCGAGTTCCGCCGCGGTCAGCCGGACCAGCTCCGGTTCCCGAGCAGCCTCGGTGCCGTCGGTGCCGTCGGCGCGGCAGGTGGCCGCGAGCCGCCGGGACAGCTCGCGCACCGACAGGGGCACGCTCGGCGCGTGCCAGGTTCGCCCCCAGGCGCGGTCATCCCCGCTGATCGCGACGAGGGCGCGGGCGACGTCGCCGACGTAGGTCCAGCTGTGAGCGGCGTCGAGATCCCCCGGGAAGGCAGCGGGCGCGCCGGCGAGGAGCTTCGGGGTGACCAGCAGGTTGTAGAGCGAGTAGGCGTCGGCGCCGAGGAAGTCCGCCGCGCGCACCTCGGTTGCCCGGACCCGGCCGGCGCGGTGGGCGGCCAGGGCGTCGTGCCACATCGCGGCCCGCACCCGCCCCTTGGCCGCGAGCGGTGCCAGCGGCCGATCTTCGGTGATCGGGCCGTCGACCGGGCCGTAGCCGTAGGTGTTGCCGAGCATGACGTAGCCGGCGCCGGTGCGTTCGGCGGCCGTCAGCAGCGCGGCGGCCAGCGGCGGGAACAGCGTCGGCCACCGGTCGTAGGCGGGCGCGGCGCAGCCGAACAGGGTCCGCGCGCCGGCGGTCAGCTCGGTCAGCCGCTCGGTGTCGGTGGCGTCGGCCGCCACTAGCTCGATCCCCGGCCGCCGCGGGCCGCGGCCGCTGCGGGTTACCAGCCTGACCTGATCTCCCGCGTCGGCGAGCAGATGGGCGGTGGCGACGCCGGTCGCGCCGGCCCCGACGATCACATGTGCGGTCATCGCTGACTCCTCCTGGGTGGGCGGCCCGGTCCGGACCGGGCTCGTCCGGATCACCCTCGCCGGGCGCGCGCACCCGCGGCAGCCCCGCGGACGCCAACTGTCCGGAGGTTTCCGCCATGATCGGCCGGGCCGCGCCGGCGCGGCGATGATGAGTACCATGCCCGCGGCCACCACCATCCCCGGCTCACCTCGGCCGCCTGGCCCGTCTGGCCCGTCTGGCCCGCTTGGCCAGCACGGCCCGCCGCACCGGGTCGCGGTGATCGCCGTCCCGCCGGTGACGATGTTCGACCTGTCCATCCCGCAGCTCGTCCTCGGCGCCACGTTCGTCGCCGACCGGCCCGGCTACGAGGTGGTCGTCTGCGCGGCCGACCCGGGGCCGATCGCGGTCGAGGGGGACGGCGGCGGGATGGGTCTCAGCATCAGCCGGGGGCTCGACGCCGTCGCCTGCGCGGACACGGTCATCGTCACCGGCACCGGTGCCCGGGTCGACGCCGATCCGCGGGTGCTGGCCGCGCTGCGGGCGGCGGCGGATGCCGGCCGCCGGATCGCCTCGATCTGCACCGGCGCGTTCGTCCTGGCCCAGGCCGGTCTGCTCGACGGCCGGCAGGCAACCACGTACTGGGTGCAGGCCGGGGCGTTGAGCAGCCGCTTCCCCGCCGTCGATGTCCGCGCGGACGTGCTGTTCGTCGAGGACGGTCAGATCGTGACTTCGGCCGGGCTCGCCGCAGGCATCGACCTGTGCCTGCATCTGGTGCGCAGCGACTACGGCAGCGCGGTGGCGAACGCGGCGGCCCGCCTCGCGGTGGCGGCCCCGGCGCGAGCCGGCGATCAGAACCAGCTCATCCCGACGTCGCTGCCCGGCCCGGACGGGACCGGACTGGCTCGCACCCGGGACTGGGCGCTGGCGCGTCTCGACGAGTCGCTCACCCTCGCCGATCTCGCCGCACACGCGCACGTCAGCGAACGGACGCTCGGGCGGCGCTTCCGGGCCCAGACGGGCCTCAGCCCGCTGCAGTGGCTGCTGCACCAGCGCATCGAGCGGGCCCGCGAGCTGCTCGAGACCACCGACCTGCCGATGGATCACGTCGCCCGGCGCAGCGGGCTGGGCTCGGCCGACTCGCTGCGCCAGCACCTGCTACGCCGCACCGGCCTCACGCCGACCGCCTACCGGACCGCCTTCGCCCGCCACCCTCGACGGGAGGCATCGGCGCAGCCCTTCGCCGGGGCGCCATCGTCGACCATCCCCGGCCTGGCAAACGTGCCCACCCGGCCGGCCCGATAGGCTGCCGGGATGGCTGGCGACCTTTTCTCCGGAACCGCCGGGTATTACGCGCGCTATCGACCTGGCTACCCGCCGGAATTCCTCGCCGACGTCGCCTGGCGATTCTCTCTCCCCGGGACGGGTCGGCTTCTCGACCTCGGGTGCGGGCCCGGAACTCTCACGCTTGCCCTCGCCGCCCGGATGCGGGAAGTCATCGGGGTCGATCCGGAGCCGGAGATGCTCGCGGAGGCGGCACGGCAGGCGGATCGCGCTGGTGTCCGTAATGTGCGCTGGATGGCGGCGGCCGCGGAGAGCCTGCCGTCGGACCTCGGTCGGTTTCAACTGGTGACTATGGGCCGTTCGTTCCACTGGATGGACCGGGACCAGGTGCTGGCGACGGTCGCCGGCATGGTCACGCCGACCGGCGGACTCGTGATTGTCAGCGATTACCGCCTCGACCGGCCTGTCACCGACTGGCAGCGAGCGATCGAACAAACACAGGCGAAGTTCCTGGGAACCGTGCGCCGCGCTGGTGGCGGCGTCGTGGTGTCGACCATGGAATCCCCTGAAGTCGTCGTGAAAAGATCTCCTTTTCAGCGGGTCGAACGGGTCCTCTACGAATTCGAACGACGGTGGACGATCGAACGGATCATCGGCTATCTGTATTCGACCTCGTTCCAGGTTCGGGAGCTGCCGGGCGCCCGGCGAACCGCCTTCGAGGAGGAGATCGCCGAAGCGCTGCGCGACTGTTCCCCGGATGGCACGTTCATCGAACCCGTCCAACTCGTGGCCGTATTCGCCTCGCTCGGCACCTGATCGCCGGCCGGTTTGCCTGTCCTATCAGGTGGTACCAGGAATACTCGGTACATCTCACCCGGCCGGGGTGGGGAGTACTGCCGCTGCGCGATCCCCCACTCGCACCGCGACGGCGAGGACTACCGCGCCGGCGACCGAGAGCAGCGCTCGGACGTGGTTCCAGGCCGTCCAGGCGCCGGCGTAGTCCAGCCAGGACCTCGCCGCATCGGCGGCCGTCGGGTCGACCCGGGCGAGGGCGTCGTTGTGCGGGACGTGGTAGGCGATCGTCAGCAGCACCCGCCGGTTCACCGATCTCGTCGGCGAGCCCCCGATCGCCTACCTCACCGCCTGGCGCCTGGCGCTGGCCGCCGATCTGCTACGCGAACCGGACGCCTCCGTGGGATCGGTTGCCCGTCGCGTCGGTTATGGCAGCCCCTTCGCGCTGAGCACCGCCTTCCGCCGCCACTACGGCGTCAGCCCACGCGATCACCGCGCGCGGTGACGGGCCTCGACTCGAGACCGTTAGGGTTGTTGTCAAGGGTTCGACATCGGGATGTGGTGGGACTGTGGTTGATCGCCGGGACTGGATGACCAGGGCCGCGGACGAAGCGATCGAGCGGGCGCAGCGGCGCCCCGGGGGCGGGAAGGTCGTCTGCGCGTCCGGGATCAGCCCGTCGGGCCCCATTCACCTGGGCAACCTGCGGGAGATCCTCGTCCCGCATCTGGTCGCCGAGGAGATTCGCTCGCGCGGCGTGCCCTGCGAACACATCCTGTCCTGGGACGATTACGACCGGCTGCGCAAGGTGCCCGCCGGAGTGCCCGCCGACTTCGCCGAGCACGTCGGCCGGCCGCTGACGGCCGTTCCCGATCCGTGGGGGGAGTTTCCGAGCTGGGCGGAGCGGTTCAAGGCGCCGTTCCGGGACGCGTTGCGCCGCCTCGGCATCGAGGTGCGCGAGATCAGCCAGACCGAGATGTACCGCTCGGGCGCCTACGCCGACGGCATCGCCCGGGCGATTGCCGCCGCCCCCACCATCGACGGCATCCTCGGGCGCTACCGCACGCTGCAACCATCGCCCGCCGGCTCCCGGCCGGATGGTTCCGGTTCCGATGGTTCCGGTTCCGATGGTTCCGGGCCGGGCGGTTCCGGGTCCGGCGGTTCTGGTTCCGGCGGTTCTGGTTCCGGTGGTTCCGGTGGTTCTGGTCCCGGCCGACGGGCCGGGCGGGCCGGGCGGGGCGGGCGGCGGGAAGCGGCGGCGCCGGGTGGGGCCCTCGACGTCCCCCCGGCGGACGTCGACGTCGCCGTCGACGAGGGGGCCGCCGACGACGAGGGCTCAGCGTCGGCGTCGGCCTACTTCCCGTTCCGGCCCTACTGCGAGGTCTGCGGCCGCGACACCACCGTGGTGGTGTCCTTCGAACCGGCGGCCGGCCAGGGCGGCTACTCCTGCTCTGCCTGCGGCAACCACGGCCGGTTCGACGTGCGGGGGCCGGCGAACGGCAAGCTGGTGTGGAAGGTCGACTGGCCGATGCGCTGGGCCTACGAGAACGTCGCGTTCGAGGCCGGCGGAGTGGACCACTCCTCGCCTGGATCGAGCTTCACCGTCGGCGGCAGCATCGTCCGCGAGGTGTTCGGCGGCGAGCCGCCGGTGTACCTGCCGTATTCCTTCGTCGGGGTCCGTGGGCGGGCCAAGCTTTCCGGATCGGCGGGTGGGGCCCCCACCCCGGCGGACGCCCTGCACATCCTGGAGCCGGCGATCGTGCGCTGGATCTACGCCCGGCGCCGGCCGAACCAGGCCATCACCGTCGACTTCGGGGCGGAGGTGCTGCGCGTCTACGACGAGTGGGACGCGCTGAACCGGCGGGTCGGCGACGGCGCGGCCGAGCCCGCGGAGGACACCGTGGTGGCGCGTTCGCGGGGGACCGTCGGGGGCGGCCCGGTCGACGCGCCGCGCACCGTGTTCCCGTTCCGGCTGCTCTCGTCGATCTGCGACATCACCGCAGACGACCCGACCCAGATCCTGCGGATCCTGCGCCAGGCGAGCGGCGGCGAGGCGGCCGGCGGCCGCGAAGCCGAGGTCGACGGCACGGGGCAGACACCGTTCACCCTCGACGATCTCCAGCCGCGGCTGGACTGCGCGCGGACCTGGACCACCGAGCACGTGCCCGCCGAGCAGCGCACCATCGTGCGGACCGAGCCGGACAGGGCGGCGTTGGCAGCGCTCGGCGCCGACGAGGCCAAGGCCCTCGCGATCCTTGTCGACGGCCTCGAGCAGGACTGGTCGCTCAACGGGCTCACCGCGCTGACCTACGCGGTACCCAAGCTGCTGCGCGGGCTGCCCGCGGACGCGCCGGCCACCGCCGAACTCAAGCAGGCCCAGCGGGCGTTCTTCGTCCTGATCTACCGGCTGCTGGTCGGCCGCGATACCGGCCCGCGCCTGCCGACGCTGCTGCTGGCGGTCGGCCCCGAGCGGATCCGAACGCTGCTCACCGCCGCGGAGTAACACGCCTGGTCTGCCTGGTCTGCCTGGTCCGGGCGGACCGGCGATCGGCGATCGGCGGCCGGCGGTTGCCGGCGGGCACGGCTGGCCCGTCCCGCCCCCGCCCCCGCCCCTTCTGTCGGAAAGGACCGCCTTGGCATGATGTGATCCATCATGGCGATCGCGGCGGGTGGGGGGCCGGGGGCCTGCGGGCCCGGGCTGCCGCCGCCCGGTCGGGATCTCGTCCGGGGCGCCCGCCGGCTCGGGAGCGGGGTGCTCGGCATCCTCGCCAACGAGAAGGGCTGGGACCCGGTCCCGTACCAGCGGCGGCAGGCCGCCCGGCTGGCCGGCGATCCGATCTATCCGCCGGACCTCTACCTCCCGCAGCGCTACGTCCTGCTCGACGAGCCGCCGGAGGTCTCGGCCCGCGAGGACGCGCTTGCCGCCGTGCTCCGCCTGCTCGATACCGCGCAGGCGCGGTTCGTGCTGGTCATGGCGGACTTCGGCCACGGCAAGAGCTTTCTGCTGCGCCGGCTGGCGCTGCGACTGCCCGCGGCGGTGCCCAGCCTCATCCCGATGCTCGTCGAGCTGCGCGGGCTGAAGCTGGGCGATCCCTCGGACCTCGACCTCGACCGGCTCCTCGACGCGCACCTGCGCCGGGTCGAGGAGGACGGCGTCCCGGCCGGCGCCCTGCGGACGATGCTGGAACGCGGCCGGCTGGTGCTGCTGCTCGACGGCTTCGACGAGCTCGTCCAACGGCTGACCTTCGACGAGGCCGCCGAGTACCTGCGGATCATCCTCGACAGCGTGCGCGGCGCGGCCAAAGTGGTGCTCACCAGCCGGATCGCCCACTTCGCCTCGGACGACCAGTGGCGCGACGTGCTCGGGCAGTGGGCGCAGGGCCACCGGGTGAGCCGACAGCTTCGGCTGGAACCGTTCGACGACGCGCAGATCGAGAATTTTCTCCGCCACCGGTTCCGGGTGCGGCCCGCGGCCGGCGACGTATCGCCGTCGGCCGGGAGCGCCGGCACTGCGGCGGTGGAGGATTCGGTGGCAGCCCGCCTCGGCCTCATCCGCGAGGTGCCGAACCTGGCCGAACTGAGCCGCAACCCCCGGATGCTGTCGTTCATCGCGAAGCTGACGAGGGCGGAACTGCTGGCCCTGCGCGCCGACGACGGCACGATCACGTCGGCGCGGCTCTACCGGGCGCTCGTGCGGCACTGGCTCACCGTGGAGGTGCGCCGCCGCCATCCCACCCGCGGTTCGACCAGCGGGTTGACCGTGCCGCAGCTCAGCGAGGTCGTCACCGCGGTGGCGATCCGGATCTGGACGGACGCGGACGGCGCCGCCGGCGAGATCGATCTCGCCGGCCTGACCGAGATCGTCCGCGGGGCGGTCACCGACCCCGACGGCAGCCGGGTCACCGCCGAACAGGCGGCGTTCCAGGTCGGCTCGGGCAGCCTGCTCGTCCGCGGGGACAACGACCGGTTCTCCTTCGTTCACGCCTCGGTGCCGGAGTACCTGGTGGCGGCCCGGGTCGCCGAGGATCTCGGCGACACCGGGGACAGCCCGCTGCTGGGTCTGGGCGCGATGTCGTCGCTCATGGTGCAGTTTCTCCGCGAGGAGGTCGGGGAGCCCGTCGTCGCGGGGTGGGTCGAGACGGTGCGCCGCGGCGGGCCGCCTGCGGATCAGGCCGAACCGGCGGTCGAGGCGGCCTGGGGCAATGCGGCGGCGGTCGCCGTGCACCTCGCCCTGCCCCCGCTGCCGTCGCATGTACCGTCGCCCGCCCCGTCGGCCCCGTCGGCCCAGCCCGCCCCGTCGGCCCCGCCCGCGCCGTGGGCGTCTGTGCTCCCGCCGTCCACCCCGGGGGGCTTGCCGGCGAGCCGGGCGGCGGACATCCAGGCGTCGGTGTGGTCCGATGAGTTCCTGACCCTCGACGAGGTCGACGCGCTCGTCGAGGCGTTCAGCGATCTCGAGCAGGCCCGCCTGGTGGTGTTGGAGGCCGGCCTCGCGAAGGGCCGGCAACCCGCCGTCCCGGCCACCCTCCGGGTGTTCTGGGCCGAGGTCGTGGCGGACCTGAACGCCGGGGCGGTCCGCGGCGGACGAGGCCGGCTCCGGACCGTGGCCGCCCGGGAGCGACCCGGCCATCCGCCTTTCCTGCGGTGGGCGCAGGGCCCGCCGCGGGAGGAGCCGAGATAGCGCGGCGCGACGGGATAGGTGGTCAGCCGGTACCGGTGGTCAGCCGGTGCCGGGCGAGGCGGGGCCGAACAGCTTCAGGTAGCGTTTCGACGCCTTGGGGTTCAGATCCGGCTTGTACAGCGACGAGCGGACGTTCTTCGCCTCGGAGTTGTTGTAGTACGCCTCGTAGGCCAGATCTGCGGAATTGGCGGCGAACGTCTGATACATCTTCTGGATATAGAAGGGGTTGTCGCCGCCGCCGCCCTCCGCCCGGACCACCCCCCACTCCGGGACGGCGAACTTCTTGCCGTGATCACGGGCGAACTGGATCACCGTGCACAGCCCGGACCGCTGGTGGCACTGCCGGTTCCAGCTCTTCTCGCTGACCGAGGTGGGGAAGAAATCGTAGGAGTCGATGCTGACGACATCGACGTACTGGTCGCCGGGATAGGCGTCCCACACGTCCCGCCCGCTCCCCGGCAGCTTGTCGGTGTGGGCGTTCATGTTCCAGTCGATCTTCACGGCCGGGGCGGTCGAGCGCAGTGCGGTCACAGCCCGGCGAAAGCACGTCTTCCAGGTTTCGGCATTGCGCACGTGCCAGTACATGTAATCGCCGTTGAACTCCCAGCCGAGCCGGATGTAGGCGTCCGAGCGGCCGAACTTCGTCAGTGTTGCGCCGAACGTTCGCCAGTTGTTGTCGTAGGCGCCGCTCGCGCAGGCCGCCTCGTTGCCGTCCTTGGGGAACGGCGGCTGAGCGATCGACAGCTCACCGGGGAACTTGTCTCGGGTGAAGGCCGCCGTCGGCCAGTCCGCCGAGACCAAGTTGTACCAGTCCTTGCGCTCGGTGAAGACGATCGCGAGCCCGACCGGGCGGCCGGTGAACGCCCCCCAGGCGTTGACGTCGGCGGGGTAGTTGCCGTTGGCGCCGGACACCCAGTGCAGCCCGACGGGACCGGGTGCGGGTTTCGACGAACCGGAGCATGCCGCGAGCCCGGCGGTCAGCAGTACGCTGACCAGCAGCAGTGACAGCGAGACCAGCCGCGACCGGCGTCCCACCCTCACGCTACGGAGGGCCTGCGGCGGACCGGCGCCGCGGTGGGCGAGTTCACGCCGGCACCCGGTGCCGGCGACTGATCGGCCGCGAGCGGCGACAGCCCGGCGCCCGGCGACCCGGCCGCGGC
>NZ_JAMQQF010000209.1 GCF_023716945.1 Frankia sp. AiPs1
GGCCCGCCGTCGTCCGCCGCGCCCCGCTGGCCAGGCGTGCCGCATCGACCGCGAGCACCGCCCCGAACGGCCGGGCCACCAGCGCGGCGGTGGCCTTCGACGGTGTCGAGTTCGCCTACCGGCAGGATCTGCCCCCGGTGCATCGTGGGGTGTCGTTCACCGTCCCATCCGGCGGGATGACCGCCGTCGTCGGCCCGTCGGGCGCCGGCAAGTCGAGCATCTTCCTGCTGCTCGAGCGGTTCTACGAGGTGAGCGCCGGGCGGATCCTCGTCGACGGCCGCGACGTCCGGGACTGGCCCCTGGCAGCGCTTCGCCGGTCGATCGGCTACGTCGAGCAGGAGGCTCCGGTGCTCGCCGGTTCCCTGCGCGAGAACCTCACCCTCGGCCTGACCGGCGTCGGCGACGAGGCCCTGCACGAGGCGCTGCGCCAGGCCCGGCTGGAGCTGTTCGTGGCGGCGCTGCCCGGCGGGCTCGACGGCTGGATCGGCCACCGCGGCGGCACCCTGTCCGGCGGGGAACGCCAGCGCATCGCGATCGCCCGCGCCCTGCTGCGCCGACCCCGGCTGCTGCTGCTCGACGAGGCGACCTCGGCGCTCGACGCCGGCAACGAACTCGCACTGCGCGACACCATCGCCGCCGCGGCGAGCACGACCACGGTGATGGTCGTCGCCCACCGGCTGTCCACCGTCGTCGGCGCCCGGCAGATCATCGTGATGGAGGCGGGCCGGGTCCGCGCCATCGGCAGCCACGCGGAGCTGCTGGCGACCGACCCGCTCTACCGAGACCTGGCGACCACCCAGCTCCTCGTCCCCACCGGCTGACGCCGTCAGACGCCGACGATCACGCCGACGGGAGCGGGCGGGAGGGGCGTCCGCCGACGCCGCCAGGCTCCCCCGTTCGACTGTTGCCGCGACGGGCGGCGGCGGACACTGGCGGGTGGAGGTGGTGCACCATGTCCGTCCAGCTCAACCACACCATCGTCGTCGCGCGGGACCGGCGCGAATCCGCCGAGTTCCTGGCGGGGATCCTCGGCTTGTCCGTCGGGACGCCGACCGGCCCCTTCCTGCCCGTGGTCACCGGCAACGGCGTCACGCTCGACTTCGCCACCAGCGACGAGCCGACGATCCCGACGCAGCATTACGCCTTCCTCGTCTCGGAACCGGAATTCGACGTGATCTTCGACCGGATCCGGCAATCCGGCATCGACTACTGGGCCGATCCCACTCGGCGACACCCCGGCGAGACCTACCGCCACAACGGCGGCCGCGGCGTCTACTTCCCCGACCCCTCCGGCCACTTCCTGGAAATCCTCACCCCCACCGCCGGATGAACCGCCCACCGGCGATAACCACCGTCACAACGGCGCGGACCGACCGGCACTCCTGTTCGTTCACACTCCGCCTCCGGGTGGCGACCGAAAACGGGGAGGTGATCCAGGAGGTCGACAACCACGGCAGGCCCTTCCTCATCACCGCGAGCAACGGCAGGGAGCCGTTCACCTACGATTTCACGAAGTTCCAGGCCATCTACTAGTGTCTCGTGATCCTGTTTGCTTACCGGTGGCGGTTTCGGTTGTTGTCGACGAGTTTGCGGATGCTGGTCTGGGTGAGGCGGACCTTGGCGAGGATCTCGCCTGCGGTGGCAGTCCAGGTGAAGGGTTCGGGGTGGCTGTTCCAGTGGGTGATGTAGTCGCGGATCTGGCGGGTCAGGGCGTGGATGGAGCTGAAGGTGCCGCGGCGGATGGCCTGGCGGGTGATGATCCCGAACCAGGTTTCGATCTGGTTGATCCAGGACGAACCAACCGGGGTGAAGTGGAAGTGGACGTGCGGGTTGGCGTCCAGCCAGGCGTGCACCTCGGGGGTGGTGTGGGTGGACAGGTTGTCCAGGACGACGTGGATCTCCCGTCCAGTGTGAGGAGCGACAGCGTTCGTGAGGAAGGCCAGGAACGCGGCTCCGTCGCGGACCGGCCGGCATTCACCGAAGACCTCTCCGGTGGCGGTGTTGAGCGCGGCGAACAGGTTCGTGGTGCCGTGGCGGACGTAGTCGTGGGTACGTTTCTCGCTGACCCCGAAGCTGATCGGCAACAGTGGCTGTGTGCGGTCCAAAGCCTGGACCTGGGTTTTCTCGTCGATACAGAGCACGACTGCGCCGCCGGGAGGGTCGAGGTAGAGGCCGATGATGTCCGCGACCTTGCCTGCGAAGGCCGGATCGGCGGACAGCTTGAACGTGCCCTGGCGATGCGGTCGTAGTCCTTCTTCTCGCCACACCCTCGCCACGTAATGCCAGGACACCGACACGCCGCCGACATGGCTGACATACCGGGCCATCTCGCGGGTCGACCAGTGCGACAGGCCCGTCTCCGCCGGTGGCGTCATCCGGGTCAACGCCACGATCCGGGCCCGCACCGCCGCGGGAACCTGCTCCCGCGGCGCTCCGCGCTGCCGGTCGACCAGAGCACCCGCTCCGCCCTGCTCGTACCGGCGAAGCCACAGATCCACCGTCGGCCGCGATACTCCCGCCAACTCTGCGATCCGCGCCTTCGGCGTCTGCTCGGCGTGCCACAGCACGATCCGCGCCCGCGTCGCCACGTTCGCCGGCACCTCCCGACTATTGACCAGCGCCGACAGTTCCATCCGCTCCGCATCCCCCAACACCACAAGATCACCCTATCCGGCAATCCACCTAAGTAAAGGAAACGGAATCACAAGACACTAGGCGGCGTCGCCAGCCCCACCGACGACAGCCGCTTCCGGCGGGTCGATCCGGCCACCTACCGCTGAGCAGCACCCAGGATTCCCATCGGGAGAGGACGGATGAGCCGGCCGCGCGCGATCCTGCTCGACTTCTATGGCACCGTCGTCGCCGATGACGACGCCCTGGTGGCCGCGGCATGCCGCAGCATCCAGCAGACCGCGACGGCTCACGTGGGCGACCGGCGACGATCGGCCGATACTGGTCGGACACCTTTGCCCGGCTGTGCGCCGAGGCCGCGGGCCCCGCGTTTGCCATCCAGCGGGAGCTGGAACGCCGGTCGTTGCGGGACACGATTCGGCATTTCGGCGCGGCTGCCGACGAGGAATCGCTCAGCCAGCGGTTGTTCGACTACTGGCGGCGGCCGTCGCTCCTGCCCGGCGCGGCGGCCTTCCTGGCCGAAATCGAACTGCCGGTCTGCCTCGTTTCGGACATTGACCGCGCCGATCTCGACGCGGCGCTCGACGCTCACGCGCTCCGGGTAGACGCCATCATCACGAGCGAGCAGGCGCGAGCCTACAAGCCGCGACCGGAACCGTTCCGGCTCGCCCTCGACCGCCTGACACACGAGCACTCTGCCCTCGGCCGGCTCGGCCTCGCCGCGGGCGAGGTCTGGCACGTCGGCGATTCACTGGCCTGCGACGTGGCCGGTGCGAACGCGCTTGGCATTCCCGTCGTCTGGATGAACCGCACGCACCGGCAGCGGCCGGCCTGGGCGTCGCTTGTCGCCGAGGTAGGGGACCTCGCGTCGGTCCTGCAACTGGTCCGGCAAGCCTGAGGACAGCAGCCGCCCGAGCGCCATGCAGCCAGCACCGATCCGCGGGCCCAGCCGTCGTCCGCCACGCGGACCACCCCTCAGCCGGCGGTGGCCGCGTTGCCGGCGACGGGGCTGCTGGAGGCGGGACCAGCAGTGACGGGAATGGCAGGGGCGGCGGTGGTGGCGGAGCCAGCGGTGGTGGGGCGGCTGACGGTGGCCACGCGGGCGGCACGGGTGAGGACGTAGCCGAGGATCGACATGTGGGACGCCGGGAAGAGGCGCGCGACGGTGTCGACCATCCGGGCCTGGCGGGTGATGACCACGCGGGCGCGGCGGGTCTCGACGGCAGCGAGGATCTCCCGGGCCGCGGCGTCGGCCGGGTAGCTGAGCATCTTCGCGAAGTCGCGCCGGCCCGCCTCGGCTTCGTCGCTCGGTACGGCCCGGGCCACCCGTGCCGTCTCGGCAAGCCGGGTGCGCACCCCGCCCGGGAACACCGCCGTGACGCCGACGCGGCCGGCCAGCTCGTGGCGCAGCGCGTCGGTGAAGCCGCGCACGGCGAACTTGCTCGCCGAGTACGCCGTCTGACCGGGGGGTCCAATAAGTCCGAACAGGCTCGAGACGTTGACGATGTGGCTGCCCGGGCTGGCGAGCAGGGCCGGCAGCAACAGGCGGGTGAGCCGAACTGGCGCCCGGAAGTTCACGTCCATGACCCAGTCGAACTCCTCCAGCGAGAGCTGTTCGAAGCCGCCGCCCAGCGCGACGCCGGCGTTGTTGACCAGCAGGGTCACCCCGGGATGGTCGGCCAGCACGCGGGCCGCCGCGGCGTCGACGGCATCGGCGTCGGCGAGGTCGACGGTCAGGGAGTCGACCAGCAGCCGTGGGTGGCGGGCACAGATGCGGGCGGCCACGGCCGCGAGACGCGGTGCGTCGCGGTCGAGCAGCACCAGGTTGCTGCCGCGGCCGGCGAGCTCGTAGGCCGTCTCCTCCCCGATGCCACTCGCGGCGCCGGTCACGACGGCGGTTCCGGCGGCGAACCGGTAGGGCGGTAGCGGGGTCGGCACGTGGCGGCTCCTTCTAGCGGGGACGGGGATGACCAGTATCCGTCGGCCCGGTCGATCGGGCGGACTCGACTCGCACCACATTTCCCGGCCCCGGGCGACAAACCCGAATGCGGACGCCCGGAGGCGCCCAATGCGCGGGCCGAAGCCCGCCGAACCGAAGTCGGCCGACATTGCCGCCGGGGACACCGCCAGTACGGCCCGCCGCGCGACCTTCACCCGGCAGCGCACACTTTCGGGGGCAGCCGCCGTGAACGCCCCGTCAGATGCCCGCTCGATGGACATGCTGCGTCCGTACCGTTTACCATGCGGCCGGCCCGCTCCGACACCCGAGAACTGGTATCACTGGATTAGGGGTAATGCCGCGCCAAGTCCGGTCCTCATCGCGGCGAATATGCGATATCGACAGAGAAACGCGATTCGGTATCGGCGTTCCGGGATAGCGTCACCCGTGGTAGACATGGCCTCGCGAAACCGGGCCGCACCAGTCCGACCGGTAGCCGCCACATGACATGACGCCGGGAGAAATTTCATATGGGCCAGACAGCGGAAATCCAGGACTCGTCACCTGGACGGTCCGATGCGACAGCAAATAGATGGCGGCGCCGGTTGGCCGGTTTGTCGACGGCCGACCAGACGAATCTCCTCCTCGACCTGCTGGACGAGCAGCTCGCGCTGGTGACCGGAGACGAGGGCGCCGCCCGCCGCGACCGGCTCGCCCCCTGGCGCCGGCTCGGCGTCTACCGGCACCTCGCCAGCCGCCTGCGCACCGGCCTCGCCGAGGCCACCGGTCTGCGGCTACCCGCCACCCTGTTCTTCGACCAGCCGACGCCGGCGGCCCTTCTCGCCCACCTGCGGGCCGACCTGCTGGGCATGACGGAGCGAGTGGACACACCCGTCGCCCACCGGCTGACCGGCGCCCCCGCCGCCGCGGATCCGGTCGTCATCGTCGGCATGGCCTGTCGGCTGCCGGGCGGCGCCGACTCACCGGAGGCGCTGTGGGAGCTGGTGCACGCCGGACGCGACGCGGTCGGGGGGTTGCCGCAGGACCGCGGCTGGGATCTGGCGGGTCTCTACAACCCGGACCCCGACCATCCCGGTACCACCTACGCTGATCGGGGCGGGTTCCTGCCCGGCGTCGACCAGTTCGACGCCGCGTTCTTCGGCATCGGACCGCGCGAGGCCAGCGCGGTCGACCCGCAGCAGCGGCTGATGCTGGAGGTCTCCTGGGAGGCGTTCGAACGAGCCGGGCTCGACCCCCGGACGCTGCGGGGCAGCCGCACCGGGGTGTTCACCGGCGTGTCGTTGCAGGACTACGGCCCGGCCTGGCACCGGGCGCCCGCCGACGCGCAGGGCCAGCTCCTCACCGGCAACGCCTCGGGCGTCATCGCCGGACGGGTCGCGTACACCTTCGGCCTGGAAGGGCCCGCGCTGAGCGTGGACACCCAGTGCTCCGCCTCGCTGGTCGCCCTGCACCTGGCCGGCCAGGCGCTGTGGGCGGGGGAATGCGACCTGGCGCTGGCCGGTGGGGTCACGGTGATGTCCACCCCGGGCATGCTGCTGGAGTTCAGCCGCAAGCGGGGGCTGGCGCCGGACGGGCGGTGCAAGGCGTTCTCCGCCGACGCCGACGGCACCGGCTGGGCGGAGGGCGCGGCGGTCCTGCTCCTCGAACGACTCTCCGACGCCCGCCGGCGCGGCCATCCCGTCCTCGCCGTCCTGCGCGGCAGCGCCGTGAACTCCGACGGTGCGTCCAACGGGCTGACCGCCCCCAACGGACAGTCCCAGCAGCGCCTCATCCGGCAGGCCCTGGCCAACGCGGACCTGTCCGCGGCCGACGTCGACGCGGTGGAGGCGCACGGCACCGGCACCTCCCTCGGCGACCCGATCGAGGCCCAGGCCCTCCTTGCCACCTACGGCCAGCACCGCCCCGACGGCCAGCCGCTGCACATCGGCTCGCTGAAATCGAACATCGGCCACGCCCAGGCCGCCGCCGGTATCAGCGGCGTCATCAAGATGGTCCAGGCGCTGCGCCACGAGGCCCTGCCGCCCACGCTGCACGTCCGCGAGCCCTCGCCGCACGTCGACTGGACGACCGGGGCCGTCGCCCTGCTCACCGAGCACGTCCCCTGGCCCCGCCGCCCCGACCGGCCCCGCCGTGCCGGCGTCTCCGCCTTCGGGGTCAGCGGCACCAACGCCCATGTGATCATCGAGGAGGCCCCGCCCGCCGGGGCGCCGCACCCCGACGCCCTGCCCACCAAGTCGGCGGCTCGCGTGACCGGGACCGGCGAGACCGGTGCCGGCGAGACCGGGGATGGCGGCGCGACCGGGGATGGCGGCGCGACCGGGGATGGCGGCGCGACCGAGGATGGCGGCGCGACCGAGGATGGCGGCGCGACGGCGCCGCTGCCGGTCATGCTTGCGGGCCGCACCGAGGGTGCGTTGCGGGCGCAGGCGCGGCGACTCGAGGCGCACCTGGCGGCCCATCGGGAGCTCGACCTTGCCGACGTGGGCCGCACATTGGCCGAGCGCCCCCGCTTCGAGCACCGGGCGGTCATCATCCTGGGGGCCACGCATGACGTCCAGGCGCCGCGCGACGTCGCAGTCCCGTTGACCACCACCATCCCGGGAACCACCGCAATCCCGGGAACCACCACAGACCCGGGAACCGCCCCAGACCCGGCGACCACCACCGTCCTGGGAACGACCACAGTCCCGGGAACGACCACAGACCCCGCGACCACCGCAGACCCGGCGACCACCACGACGCCCGGGACCACCGGGGCCCGGGCGGATCCAGCCGACGAACCATGGTCGCGGACGCGGCTGGCGCGGGCGCTCGACGCGCTGGCGGCCGGTCGGCCGGCGGGCGGGCTGGTGCGCGGCACGGTGACGGCCGCGGTGGCCGACGGCCGGCTGGCGGTGCTGTTCACGGGGCAGGGGAGCCAACGCGCCGAGATGGGCCGGGAACTCTACGACGCCTACCCGGTGTTCGCCGACGCCCTCGACGAGATCTGTGCCCGCTTCGACCGCCACCTCGACCGGCCGCTGCGCGAGGTCATGTTCACGCCGGCCGCCTCGCCCACCGCCACCGCTGCCGCACTCGACCGCACCGAATACACCCAGCCCGCGCTGTTCGCCTTCGAAACCGCCCTCTACCGCCTCGTCACCTCCTGGGGCCTCACCCCGGGGCTGCTCGCCGGACATTCCATCGGCGAACTCACCGCCGCCCACGTTGCCGGGATCTGGACCCTCGACGAAGCCATCACCATGGTCGCCGCCCGCGGGCGGCTCATGCAGTCCTGCTCCCCCGGCGGCGCCATGATTGCCATCCGCGCCGGCGAAGCCGACGTCGCCGCCTCCCTCACCGGCCTCGCCGGCCAGGTGGAGATCGCCACCGTCAACGGCCCCACCGCCACCGTCATCGCCGGCGACGCCGACCTGGCCGAGAAGATCGCCGCCGACTGGACCGCCCGCGGCCACGCCACCCGCCGGCTCACCGTCAGCCATGCTTTCCACTCCCCGCACATGGACGACATGCTCGACCGCTTCCGGGCGGTCGCCACGCAGGTGACCTACCATCCCCCCACCATCCCGATCGTCTCCGGGCTCACCGGCGAACTCACCACGGCCGAGCTGACCACCCCCGACCACTGGGTCCACCACGTCCGCCGGGCCGTCCGCTTCCACGACGCCGCCCGCCGCCTCCACGACGCCGGCGCCCGCGCCTTCCTCGAACTCGGACCCGACGCCGTCCTCACCGCGCTGCTGCCGGCCTGCCTCGCCGACCCCGCCGACCCCGCCAAGTCCGCCGGTGAACCGCTCGCGGTCGCCGCGACCCGGGCCCGGCGCCCCGAACCCGAGACCCTGCTTGGCGCGCTCGCCACGCTCGACGTCCACGGGCTCGACGTCGACTGGCGGGCGATCGGCGCCGACGCCGCCCACGGCCGGCGCGTCGAGCTGCCCACCTACCCGTTCCAGCGCCGCCGCCACTGGCTGGAGCATGCCCCGGTCATCCCGGCTCAGCGCTCCCCGCAGCCCGCCGAGCAGATCCGCGCCGCCGACCCGGACACCTGGCGTTATCGCACCGTGTGGCGTCCGCTGCCCGAGGCGGCGGCCATCGCGGCAAGCATCGCCCAGGCGGCGCCGACCCCGCCGCTGTCCGGCACCTGGCCGGTGCTGGTCCCGGCCGCCGGTGTCGACGACGAGACCGTGACCCGGGTGTCCTGGCTCGTCGAGCGGATGGGCGGTCGGGCTGTCGTGGTCCGCCTCGCCGGCGCCGACGCGGACCGCCGCCGCCTCGCCGCGGTCCTGTCCCTCGACGTGCTCGCCGAGCGCGCCCCCGTGGGTGGCGTGCTGTCCCTGCTCGGCCTCGACGGCGCCCCGCACCGGGCGCATCCCGCGCTGACCGACGGCCTCGCCCTGACCGTCGCCCTCGCCCAGGCCATGCACGACGTCGGCGTCGGTGCGCCGCTGTGGGTGGTGACCCGCGGCGCGGTCAGCACCGGCCCGCACGACCCGCTGACCTGTCCCGAACAGGCGATGCTCTGGGGACTCGGCCGCACCCTGGCGTTGGAGAACCCCGCCGGCTGGGGCGGCCTCGTCGACCTGCCCGCCGACCTCGACGACCAGACCCTGGCCTGGTTCGGCGCCGCCCTGACCTCCCCCGGCGGCGAGGACCAGCAGGCCGCCCGCTGCACCGGCCTGTTCGTCCCCAGGCTGGTCCCGGCGGACGCCCCCGACCGCGCTCACGCCACCGATCACGCTCGCGCCATCGCCGCGACCGGCCCCGCCGGCCCCGCCC
>NZ_JAMQQF010000020.1 GCF_023716945.1 Frankia sp. AiPs1
GCGGGGGCTGGCGCCCCCCGGCTCAGCGCAGGACGAGGGCGACGCAGGTGTCGGCGAACGTCTCCGGCGAGTCGCGCCGGGTGTCGAACCACTTGTAGGACCAGCTCGTCATGCCGATGATCGCGTTGGCCACAAGCCTGGGGTCGCCCGGCCCGATCACCCCGGCCGCCATCGCGGCCTCGACGGCGAGGACGAACTGGCGCAGGTAGAGGTGCTCCTTGCGGCCGACGTCGGCGAGGTCGGCGTGTTCCAGGCCGGCCCGCTGGTCGAAGAACACGGCGAACAGAGCGGGATCACGCGTGACGAGCAGCGCCTGGTGGCGGACGAGCGCGGCGAGCCGGTCGCGCGGGTCGGCGAGGTGGGCCAGCGTCTCGACCTCGGTCAGCGCCACCGAGATGGCGCGCTCGAAGACCAGGCGGAGCAGGTCGCTCTTGCGCTTGACGTAGTAGTAAAGGCTGGCCTTGCGCAGACCCATCGCGGCGGCCACGTCGTCGAGCGAGCCGGCCTCGTACCCGTGCGCCTGGAAGACGTCCGCCGCCACCCGCACGATGTTCTCCAGCCGATCGCGGTACTCCTGGCTGGGTTCGAGGTTGCGGGGGCGGCCACGCTTGCGCGGCGGGTCGGACTGAGTCGTGTTCATCGGGATTGCGGCGTGGAGACCCCGCCGTTCACGGCAGGGAGGAAACGCCGCCTCATCTTATTCATCGGTCGATATCCCTTCTGTAGAATGGAGGAATGTCCCGCTACCGGCTTTGTCCGACCGTCGAACAGGCGGCTGCGCTGGAAGACCATTGCGGGCATGCGCGGTACGTATGGAACCTCGCCGTGGAACAGCAGTCGTGGTGGAATCCGCGCCGCGGCCCGGCACCCGGCTACCACGAGCAGTCCCGCCAGTTGACCGAAGCGCGCCGGGAGAATCCGTGGCTTGCGGCGGGTTCGCAGACCGTTCAGCAGCAGGCGTTGCGGGATTTCGCGCGAGAACCAAACCGCCCTCCGGTGCCGGGCCTGCGGGCATCAGGCGAACGCCGACGTGAACGCGGCACGCAACATCGCCCTGGGACATGAGGGGGCAACCACGTGGGTGACTGCGCGGGGAGGCGACGCCAACAGGCGGCCCGTGAACCGCGAACCTCAACACTGCGCACCCCCTCTCCTGGCGGACATGTAGCTGTTGGAATCCCCCGCGTTCACGCGAGGGAGGATGCCGAGCGTTCCTCCGCTGGGCCGCCGCACGCCCCGAGACGATATCGACCATCCGACCAGCAGGTAGATTGCCGTCGGCGAGGTCTAGCTTACGGACCGCTCGCGTCCGGACCAGTAAGGGTTACGCAGCTCACGCTTGAGCACCTTCCCCGCGGCGTTGCGGGGCAGCGCCTCGACCAGGTCGATCGAGGTCGGGCACTTGTACGCGGCCAGCCGGGCGCGGGCGAAGGACACGACGTCGGCGGCCGTCGGGGTCCGACCAGCCTCGGCGACGACGACGGCCTTCACCGTCTCGCCCCAGCGCTCGCTCGGCACCCCGATCACCGCGACGTCGGCGATGTCGGGATGGGACATCAGGACGTTCTCGACCTCGGCCGGGTACACGTTCTCCGCCCCAGTGATGATCATGTCCTTGACCCGGTCGTGGATGAACAGGTAACCGTCGGGGTCGAGGTAGCCGACGTCGCCGGTGCGCAGCCAGCCGTCCTCGAGCAGCGCCGCGGTCTCCCGCGGGTTGTGCCAGTAGCCGGGGGTGTTCTGCGGCGAGAAGATCCAGACCTCGCCGACCTCCCAGGCCGCGGCGTCGGCCCCGGTGTGCGGCGGGACGATGCGCACCCGGGCACCGGGCACCGCTCGTCCCGCCGAGCGTAAGCGCCCGGCCGCTCCCGCCGCCCCGCCCGCCTTCGCCGTCCCACCCGGTCCCGCCGCCTCCGCCGTCCCGGCCGCGTCCGTCCCGGCCGCGTCCGTCCCGGCGGCCTCGAGGGCCCGGCGGTGATCCTCCGGCGTCAGCATGGTGACGGTGCCCGCGGTCTCGCTCAGCCCGTAGACCTGCACGAAGTCGCAGCGGAACGTCTCGATCGCCCGGACCAGCACGTCCAGCGAGATCGGCGAGGCCCCGTAGGCGATCGTGCGCAACGAGGACAGGTCCAGCTCGTCGATGCCCGGCACGCCGAGCATCGTGCGCAACACGGCGGGCACGGCGAACAGGTTCGTCACCCCGTGCTCGGCCACGGCGCGCAGGATCGCGTCGGGATGGGCCTCGCGCAGCAGCACCGTGTGGCAGCCGGCGTGGAAGCCGCTGAGCGAGTAGCCGCTGCCGGAGATGTGGAACAGCGGCATGGCGACCAGGTTCACGCTGCCGGGACCGAGGTCGAGCGTCTCCCCGGCCATCCGCAGCAGCGACAGCAGGTTGTGCTCGGTCAGCATCACGCCCTTCGGCAGGCCGGTGGTGCCCGAGGTGTAAAGCTGGATCCGCACGTCGTCGGGCTTCGCGCACAGCCCCGGGTCGAGCGCGGGCGCGGCGGCGACCCACTCGTCATAGTCCTGGTGGCGGTTCGGGTCCTGGTGGCGGGCCGAGTCCTGGTGGCGGGCCGAGTCCTGGTGGCGGGCCGAGTCCTCGCGACGGGTTGGGTCGGCTATCACGATGATCTTCTTGACGCCGGGCAGGTCGGCCTCGACCGCCTCGACGGTCGCCGCGAACGCCGCGCCGACGACGAGGACGCGGGCCTGCGCGTCGGTGATGATCGCGGCGATCTCGACCGGCGCCAGCCGCCAGCTCACCGCGACGTTCACCGCCCCCAGCTTCGCCCCGCCGAAGAGCAGCTCGTAGTACTGCGCGGCGTTGGCGTCGAGGTAGGCGACCCGGTCGCCGGCGCCGACCCCCTCGCCGGCCAGCGCCTGCGCCACCTGGTTGGAGCGGGCGTCGAGTTGGGCGAAGGTGACGGTGCGCCCGTCTGCGGTGAGCGCGGGCTGGGCGCCACGCTCCGTGCCATGGGTTCGGATCAGGTCGGCGATGGAGCTGATCGGCATGTCATACCTCGATCCTCGCGGCAGCGACCCGCAGACCGTAGGAGCCCCGCCGTATTATTGTCAACCCACGAGTCGAAGAAACATGCATCCCCTGGGGGTCCCTCGTGATCACACTCCTCGAATCCGCGACCTGGCACAACGGCCACGTCGACGGCGTCATCCGGGACATCCGCCGCCCGGTGCCCGACGACGGCCTGCTCAGCGGGGCCATCCTGCGAATGGGCGACCCCGACGCGGGCCCCGTCGTCGCCATGTCCATCGAGGGCCGGATCTTCCCTCGCAAGGCCCCCGTGCACCTGCACAAGAGCGACAGCTTCCGGATGGCACTGGGCGAGCCGATCCGGGTGGGCGGTACCAGCTACGCCCACGGCGAGTTCCGCCTGCAGCGGGCCGACGCCTTCTACGGACCGGAGTACTGGTCCGACGAGGTCGGCACCAACCAGCTCCTGCTGATGGCCGACCGGCGCGGGCTCAAGCCCTACCTGACCGACGCGCAGCTCCAACGCCTCGCCGACACCGCCCTCGCCGACGACGTCAGCCTCGAGGGAGTGGCCATGCTCCCCCGCGACGCCGACGTCCCGCACGCCATCGCCAACAGCTTCGGCGCCGCCCTGCGCCCGAGCCACTTCGACGCCGGCTTCACCGACACGACGGGATGGTCGACGCTGCGCGACGGCAGCCGGCTGGCCGCCGTCGCGTTGGGCCACCGCGAGTCCGGGGTGCTCCTGCTGTGCTGGGACCGGCCGCCGGGCGCCGCCGCGCTGCCCGCCTTCCGGCTCGGCGCCGACCTGGTGCGACTCGTGGTCGAGGGATCCTGCCGGATCGACGACCCGGACGGGGCCGGCGGCTCGGCGCAGGGGCCTGACGGCTCGACGGACGAGCCCGACGGCCGGACGAGCCGGTCCGCGAACCGCACGAGCGGGTCCGCTGACCGGACGAGCGGGGTCATCGGCGGGCCGAGCGGGGTCGAGCTCGGCCGGCTCGGCTTCCGGCTCCAGCAGGAGGGCACCTGGCACGGGGCGTCGCGCTCCGGCCCGGCCGGGTCGAAGGAGCTGTGGATCGTCGCCGACCGGCGGGCATGGCCGCCGCTCACCACGGCCGGACCGCCCGAGGGGCCGTTGGCAGAGGTGAACGTCAAGGTGGCGGCGCTGACCTCCCAGCTGGCAGCCGCCGCATGACCGCCGGCGACAACCCGGCCGGCGCCGGGACCTTCGTCGGGGGCACGGTGGGGGTGATCGGCGCGGGGGTGATGGGCGCGGGGATCGCGCAGGCGGTGGCGATGGCCGGCGGCGCGGTGGTCTGCGTCGACACCAGCGCCGTGGCCCGTGAGCGCGCCCGCCGCCACCTCGTCGAGGGCCGCTTCGGGCTGCGGGCCGCCGTCGAGCGCGGGAAGCTGGCCGCCGACGACGTCGACCGGGTCGCCGCGAGGATCGCCTGGGAGCCCGAGCTGTCGGCCGTCGCCGGCGCGACAGTGGTCATCGAGGCCGTGCCGGAGGACCTCGCGCTGAAGGTCCGGGTGTTCCGCGACCTCGACCGGGTCGCCGCCGCCGGCGCGGTCCTCGCCACCAACTCCAGCGGCTTCCCGGTCGGGGCGCTGGCCGCGGCGACCGACCGGCCCACCCGGGTCCTCGGCTGGCACTGGTCGTCGCCCGCGCAGATCATGCGCTTCGCCGAGATCGTCGTGACCGAGCACACCGACGCGGACGCCGTCGAGACGGTGACCCGACTCGCCCACGGGCTGGGCAAGAACCCGGTCGTCGTGCGCGACGCCCCGATGTCCTGGGGCTACGTCGCCAACCGGGTG
The DNA here is from genome assembly GCF_023716945.1 of Frankia sp. AiPs1. GTDB lineage: Bacteria > Actinomycetota > Actinomycetes > Frankiales > Frankiaceae > Frankia. The sequence continues at coordinate 4,817 of NZ_JAMQQF010000020.1, forward strand.
TACTGGGCGGCGGTGGCCGAGGCACGCCGGATCGTCGCCGAGGGGGTCAGCACCGAACGCGACGTCGACCAGTTGCTGGTTGACTGCTTCCGCTGGCCCGTCGGGCCGTTCACGATGATCCAGGGCGCCACGACAGGCTGGACCTAGGTACGGCGCGGCCACACCGAACATCCTGACCATCAGGGTCGGGGGCGCAGGCAGGAACAATCCCGTACCCCCTGATCACACCTGGATACGAAGAGCGGTCCGCGGCGGCCCCGGCCACAGGGCGATCAGCAGATGCAGGAGGTTATGTGCGCCTCAGCGGCCCCGCACCGTCACCAACCTCCTGCAATTGCCGACGCAACCAGGACAGCTACCAGCCCCGGCACCTCCCCCACACCATCGGTCACGGCGGGCCACGGCGGGACGCGGCGGGACGCGGCCAGTCACGGCAGGACGCCGCCAGTCACGGCGCGCACGGCCGGTCGCGTTGCGCGGGAGGCATTGCGGTGCGATGTGCACGGTCCGCAGGCTCAGACCGCGCAGAACGCACCGCAGTCGGTCCGGCCCCGGTGTGGAGGCCGCGTGCCCGGCGGCGGGGCGCGACCTTGGCCGGCGGCGGACCCCGCACAGCCCGACCCTCACCCGGACAACCCACCCGGACTCCCTGCAGGAGCACATGATGCCTGGTCTCACCTTTGATCTGTCCGGCCGCACCGCCGTGGTCACCGGCGCCAGCCGAGGCATCGGCGCGGCGTGCGCGCGCGCCCTCGACGCCGCGGGCGCGCGGGTCGCCGTCGTCGCCCGCAGCGGTGCGGGCCTGGCCGCCGTCGCCGACCAGCTCGCCAACAAGCCGGTCACGATCAGCGCGGACCTAACCGTCGAGGCCGATGTCCGCCGGGTGGCCGACCAGGCTCTCGCCGAGCTCGGCGACGTCGACATCCTGGTGAACAACGCCGGGCTCGGCTGGCACCAGCCGCCGGAGGCCATCACCGCGAAGCCGCTGGACCTGCAGCTCGACCTCAACCTGCGCAACGTCATCCTGTTGACCTCGTGGCTCGCGCCGTCGCTGCTACGCCAGCGGGGATGCGTGGTCACGATGTCGTCGGCGGCGGCCTACGGCGGGGACGTCGAGCAGGCCGTCTACGCGGCGACGAAGGGCGGGCTGAACACCCTGGCCCAGAACCTGGCCACCGCCTGGGGCGATCGAGGGGTGCGGGTCAACGCCGTCGCGCCCGGGTTCGTCGACACCGACATCTGGCAGCCGCTGGTCACGGCCCTCGGCGAGGAGGGCTACCAGCGGTTTCGCCGAGCGACGGCGGCCGGCATCCCGCTGCGACGCTGGGCGAGCGCCGACGAGATCGCGACCGTCGTGCTGTTTCTGTGCTCCGACGCGGCGTCCTACCTCACCGGCCAGACGATCGTCGTCGACGGCGGCGGCGCCCCGCTCCCGAGCCGGCACCTCCCGGCCTGACCCGAACCGCCGGGCGGCGGCCCGGCGCCCGGCCACCCCGCCGCCGCTCGACCACCCCGCCAATCCGCCGCTCGACCACCCCCGCCGCTCGGCAGGTTGGCAGGTTGGCCGCTCGGCAGGTTGGCCGCTCGGCGGGTTGGCCGCTCGGCAGGTCGGCCGGCCGGCAGGTCGGTCGGCAGGTCGGCCGGCCGATTGGCAGGTCAGGGCTCAGCCGCTGACCAGGATCGTCGAGCGGTTCGTGCCGGCCATGCCGCCGGTGATCACGGCGCTGCGGGCGGCGTCGACCTGACGCTCCCCCGCGTCGCCGCGCAACTGCTGCACCGCCTCGATCACCGAGCCGAAGCCCTGCGTGGCGCGCCCCTCGCTCAGGTTGCCCCCGTGTGTGCACACCGGTATCCGGCCGAACAGCCGCAGCCGCTGCTCGGCGTCGGACCACGACTCGCGCAGTAGCGCCGGGCCCTCCCCCGGCTCGGTGTACAGGGCCTCCAGCCACAGCATGGCGAGGATCGTGAACCCGTCGTACGGGTAGGCGAGGTCGATGTCGGCGGGGGCCAGGTCGGTGCGGGCGAACAGGTTCCCGACGGCGCGGCGGGCGGCGAGCCCGTCCGCCTCGGGCCACAGCAGCCCGTCGTTGCGCGCCGGCAGCGCGCTGGCGAACGCCTCGACGAGCACGGACGGGTGCGGCAGGTCGCGGGCGCGGCTCTCGGTGGTGACCACGACGGCGAGCGCGCCGTCGATCGGCGCGTCCATGTCGAGCAGGCACATCGGATCGTCGATCATCGCAGCGGCGAGGTAGTCATCGACGGTCAGCGGGACGCGGAAGACCGCCCGGGGGTTGCCCGCGGCGTTCGTCCGGTTGTTGACCGAGATCCGGGCGAAGTCCTCCCGGGTGCTGCCGTGCAGCGCCATGTGCTCCCGCATGACCCGCGCGGCCCACAGCATCGAACCGCCGTGCTCCACCAGCGCATGGTCGAGGCCAGGGTCGAACTCGTGCGCCGGGGCCTGCCGCAGCGGGTCACCGCGGCCGACAACCGAGGTGTTCGCCCACCGGTACTTGCCGTGGTAGCACAGCGCGTAGTCGCAGTTGCCGGTCAGCACCGCGTTCGCCGCCGTCGACAGCGCCGTGACCGACGGCGGCTGCGCCGTGTCCCACCAGCGGACGTCGGGTAATCCCAGCGCGTCGACGACGTACCCGGGCCACAACGTCGGGGAGTCCGTGCCGTACACGCCGACGACCCCGTCGATCGCGTCCCGCGCGACCCCGCTGTCGAGGACCGCCGCCCGGGCGGCCCGGGCGACGAGGCTGCCCGGCCCCACGCCGCTGTCACGCGCCAGCTCCGACCAGCCGATCCCCACGATCGCGGCCCGCTCCCGCCCGCTCATGCCCCCGCCTCCCCCGCGCCGCCGTCCACGGCACGCCCGGCGCCGCCGTCGGCGGCACCATCTTCGCTACCGTCCGCCACGCCACTCTCACTACCGTCCGCCACGCCGGGGGGCCGGGCCGGGTCGGCGTCGACCGGCCCGAACTGCGGATACACGCCGCCGGCGTCCTCCCACCAGCCGAGCGCCAGCGGCATCCCGAGGGTGACCCGCTCCGGCTCGATCCCCACGATGCGGGCCAGCAGCCGGACACCCGGCGCCTCCGTCAGCGCCACGACCCCGCTGACCACCGCCGGCGCCCCGGGCGCGACGCGGGGCAGGGAGTACGACACCAGCCGTCCCGCCCCGGCGAGCGCGGTCCCCACCAGGGCGTCCGACCAACAGTCGGGGCAGAACGGCCGCGGCGGGAAGACCCAGGTGCCGCAGTCCTTGCAGCGGTCGACGCGCAGCTCCCGCCGCTGCCACCCCTGCCACAGTTCGACGGTGTCGTGATTGATCCGAGCCATCCTGACCCCCAGCCGCCCGGCAACTTTTTCTCGACTCGTGAGTCGAGCATATATCCAGAGCATGGTCGACGACCCCGCGGAGGGATGGCAGAGGGACCGAACGGGGATGGCGGCGTCGACCGTTAGGGTCGTACGGGTGACGGTCTCGATCGTGGCGCGTGATCCCGAGACCGGTCGGCTGGGAGTCGCGACCGCGAGCCGCGTTCTTGCCGTGGACGCGGGCGTCCCCCATCTGCGTCCGGGAGTGGGCGCCGTGGCGGTGCAGGCGGGGGCGCCGCGGCGATGGGGGACGCTGGCGCTCGACGCGCTGCACACGGGTCTGTCAGCCGAGGACGTCGCCGCGGTGGTGGGCAGACTTCCCGGCGCCGACGCGGCCCAGCTTGGGATCGTGGCGGCCGGCGGCGGGGCCGCGGTCGTGTCGGGGCCGAGGGTGGAAGCCGCGGTCAGCGCCGCCTGGCACGACGACGTGTGTGTCGCGGCGAACCTGATGGAACATCCCGGCGTCGCCGAGCGGACCGTCGCGGCCTACGACGCCTCGTCGGCGCAGCCGTTCCCCGCGCGGCTGGTCGCCGCCCTGGCGGCGGCGGCGGACGAGATGGGCGGCGATCTGCGTGGCCGCCAGTCCGCCGCGCTGCGGGTCGTCGACCCGGCCACCTCGTCCGGCGAGACGCGCAGCGGGCGACCGGTCGGCGGCGAGGTCGACCTGCGCGTCGACGACGCCCGCGACCCGGTCGGCGAGCTGCGCAGGCTGTGGGATCTTCACCGATCCTTCCAGCATCTCCTGCACGCCATGAACCCCGACGGCCTCTACGAGGACCTGACCCACATCGAGGCCGCACTGGCGATCGCACCCGACGACCTGACCGCCGTGGGCGCCGCCGCGCTCGCACTCACCCGGGCCGGCAGGCTCCACGACGCCACGCCGTTCCTGCGCCGCCTGGCCGCGGAAGAACCCCGCACCGCCCTGCGCCTACGCCGGCTGGCCGCCTCCGGACGCCTCGACCCCCCAGCCGCCCACGCCGCACTCCAGCTCCTCGAAGACCCGCCCGACTGAACGACGCACACCCCGTCCCGCCACCGGCAAAGGCTCTCGCGGCGAGACATCCCCGGCCATCCCCCGAGCCGCGAATATCTACGGCGTGAGAGGAAGACATGCTCCGAATCGTGGCGTGTCACCGGCGGATCCGACCCGCCGCGAACGTGATCAGCAGCGTACCGTCGTGGCGTGGACCCCATGCGCGCCTTCCAGACGGTCGACGACGCTGCCACCATCGCGGCCGGCATGGTCGCGACCGGGTCCCGACTTCAGGACATCTGGCGGCACGCTGTTGTCCAGATGCTCGACGACTACGCCAGCGTGCTTCGTCACCAGGGCATCGACGCAGCTCAGGCGATGTGGACCGACCGCCCCCGCTCCTCGGGCGACCGGCGCGTGGATGCGGCTCTCGCGGCGCTCGGGGAGCATCTCGCTCGACGCGACGGCTGGCATCCTCCCGGGTGGGTGCGCGACCCCGTACTCGAGGCGGTGCCGTGGTGGTTCGTCACCGCGCTCAGGGGTCTGCATCCCCGAGCGCTGGTCGAGTCCCCGCTGTCGTTCCGCAAACGCGGCGTGTTCATCACCAGCGGCGCGCTCCAGAGAGCGTGACATGACCGCCCGCGGTCGCGGCCATACGGCAACCGCCGAAGACCCTGCTTGACACGGCGCAATTGGCCGGGCCTCCCGGAGCGGAGAAGCGCCCGTCCGTCATGCGGTCATCAGACGGCTCTCATCCTCGTCCGTGTGGTCCTCGTGGCCGGATGCGGTGCGTCTTACACGGTCTGAGCCTGCGGGCCGTACGCGGCGCACCGCAATCTCTGCCGCGTGCCACGACCCTGCCGGCCAGTACGGCCGGGCGCCGACAGCGTCATCCGATGCGGGGCAGGGTAGTGTCGCGGGGCGTGAGTCTGGATCGGTGGCGGGATCGGTACGCGCAGCGTGCCCAGGGGATGATCGCGAGCGAGGTTCGGGCGCTGTTCGCGGTCGCATCCCGTCCCGAGATCGTGTCGCTCGCCGGGGGCATGCCCGCGGTCGACGCGCTGCCGCTGGAGGCGGTCGCGGCGACCGTGTCGGAGCTGGTGCTGAGCCGGGGTGCGGTGGCGCTGCAGTACGGCTCGGCGCAGGGCGATCCGGGTCTGCGCGCACGGATCTGCGACGTGATGGCGATGGAGGGCATCACCGACGCCCATCCCGACAACGTGGTCGTGACCGCGGGCTCGCAGCAGGCGCTGGACCTGCTCACCCGCGTGTTCGTCGATCCCGGCGACGTCGTCGTCACCGAAGGGCCCACGTACGTCACGGCGATCAACACGTTCGCGGCGTACCAGGCGCGGATCGTGCACGTGCCGATGGACGGCGACGGCCTGTCGCCGACCGCGCTCGCGCAGACGCTGGCGCGGCTGGCCGCCGAGGGCGCCCGGGTGAAGCTGCTCTACACGGTGCCGACCTTCCAGAATCCCGGCGGGATCACCCTGACGCCGCCGCGGCGGGCCGAGGTGCTGGAGATCTGCCGGCGCGCCGGGGTGCTGGTGGTCGAGGACAATCCGTACGGGCTGCTGTCGTTCACGGGCGAGCCGGTGCGGGCGATGCGCGCCGACGCCCCCGACGATGTGGTGTATCTGGGGTCGTTCTCGAAGACGTTGGCGCCGGGCCTGCGGGTCGGGTGGGCGCTGGCCCCGGCGCCGGTGACGGCCCGGCTCGTGCTGGCCGCGGAGTCGGCGATCCTGTCCCAGTCGATGTTCACCCAGTTGGTGGTCGAACGGTATCTGGCGACCCAGCCGTGGGCCGAACAGGTGAAGGTGTTCCGGGAGATGTACCGGGAGCGCCGCGACGCCATGCTCGACGCCCTGGCCGAGTCGATGCCCGCCGGTGCGACCTGGACCCGGCCGGACGGGGGATTCTTCGTCTGGGTGACACTGCCCGGCGGGGTGGACACCAGGGCGATGCTGGCGCGGGCGATCGCCGCCCGGGTCGCCTACGTTCCCGGGGCCGGGTTCTACGCCGACGGGTCGGGTGGCAGCAGCATGCGGTTGTCGTTCTGCTACCCGCCGCCCGAGCGCATCCGCGACGGCGTCGGCCGGCTGGGCCGCGTCGTGCGGGACGAGCTGGACCTTCGCGACACCTTCGCCCGTGACACGTTCGCCGACCGCCCCTGATGTCGCCGACCGTCCCTGATGTCGCCGACGGACCATGATGCGCCCGACGCTGTGAAGGACACGACGATGACCGATCTGGGCCGGGTGCTGATCCTCGCCGGGGGGCTCTCACCCGAACGGGAGGTGTCGCTGCGATCGGGCGGCAGGCTGCGCGACGCGCTGACCCGCATCGGGGTCGAGGCCGACCTGGCCGACGTCGATGCCGCGACGTTGCCCGCGCTGGCCGCCGACCCGCCCGATGTGGTGTTCCCCGTGCTGCACGGGACGTCGGGGGAGGACGGCACGATCCGGGAGGTCCTCGACCTCTACGACCTGCCCTACGTGGGCGCGGCACCGCCGGCCTGCCGGGTGGCGTTCGACAAGGCGACGGCGAAGGCGGCCGTCGGCGCCGCCGGGGTGGCGACGCCGGCGGCGGTGACGCTGCCCCGCGAGGCGTTCCACGATCTGGGCGCCGCCGCGCTGATCGAACGGATCGTCGCCCGGCTGGGGCTGCCGGTCGTGGTGAAGCCCCGTGCGGGTGGATCGGCGTTCGGGGTCAGCCGGGTCGACGATGCCGGCGGGCTCGCCGAGGCGCTGATGAGCTGCTTCGGCTATCACGACTCGGCCCTGATCGAACAGGCCGTCAGCGGAGTCGAGATCACCGTCGGCGTCGTCGACACCGGCGACGGGCCGGTCGCGTTGCCGGCCGTCGAGATCGAGCCGGCCGCGGGGGTATACGACTATGCCGCCCGGTACACCGCGGGCGCGACCGCGTTCTTCACCCCGGCTCGCCTTGACGACGCGGTGCTGCGGGCCGCCACCGCGACCGCGCTCACCGCGCATCGCGTGCTGGGCCTGCGGGACCTGTCCCGCACCGACCTGATCGTCGACGCGGCCGGCGTCGCGCAGTTCCTGGAGGTGAACGTGGCCCCCGGGATGACCGACACGAGCACCTGGCCGATGGGCCTGCACGCCGCCGGCCTCGACTTCGCCGTCGTCTGCCGCGACCTGGCGGCCCGAGCACGGGACCGCAGCGGCACCCCGCGCGGTTGACCACAGCCGCGGGTCACCGCCGGAGGCGTGCCGTCGGCCCGGGAACGCAGCCACCATGACGTCCCCAGCGACCAGAGTTCGATGTGCCGGGCGTCCTCACCCGGCGTCCACGTCCCCGTCCGCGGACGCAGGAATATCCCGGGCCAATCACCTTTCCATTACATTTCAACGGCCTTCCATTGGCCTCCTGCGCCTGGTTGGCGCCTGTGATCAGGATTCCCATGGCAGGAATCAGCCCAGCGAAAAGAACCCTCAGCAGGAGTTCCCGGACCGGTAATCTGGTCACGAGGACACCTCCGGACGGAAAGCATCGGCACGGTCCTTGCCAGCGGAATTTTCGCCGCAGGAGCTGCGGGCGACCAACGTCGGTTCGACGAGGACGGAGACCGCCCTGCTCGGGCGTTCGACGACGAGTTCGCTCGCCCGTCGACCCATCTGGTACGCGGGCTGAGTGATCACACTGATCCCGAGTGCGGCGGCCCAGGGAAAGTCGTCCATCGTCAGAAAGGCGATGTCGTCGGGGATGGCGACGCTTCGGGCGGTCAGGGCGGCGTGGACGGCGACGGTCAGGCGGCCGGTGGTGCAGACGACCGCGTCCAACGGCCTGCCTCGATCATGTGCACGCGCGAGGAGCTCACCGACGGCGCGGTCGACGTCCTTCTCCGTGGCGGCGATGGTCACCGCGTCCTCGGGCAGCGGCAGATCCAGATCGGTGAGAGCCTGCCGCAGCCCCGCGGTGCGCGCGATCTGCGAGGGACGGCCCCCGGAGGTGACGACCCCGACGGACGACCGTCCGCACTCGGCCAGATGCCCGGCCATCAGACGACCGGCCGCGGCGTCGTTCAGGCTGATCGAGTGCAGGCCGGGCGGCGGGCCCGGCACGGTGCGCGCGACGACCACGCAGGGTGTGCCGCTCTCGGCCATACGCCGAAGGCGGCTGTCGGTGCTCTCGCCGGTCGTCACGATCAGTCCGCGCACCCGGTGTTCGTCCATCATCCGGACCAGGGCGATCTCGTGGTCGCTCGGACGAAACGTGTTGGCGAACATGACGAGGCTGCTGTTCGCGGCGGCCACGGCGTCGATGCCACGGATCAGGTCGAGGTAGAAGGGGCTGCTCAGGTCGCGGATGACGACCCCGATCGTGCTGGCGCGCCCGGCGAAAATGCCCCTGGTGAGCGCGTTGGGGGTGTAGTCGAGCGAGCTGACGGCCGCCCACACCCTGCCGGCCGTCGCCTCGGTGACGGCGCCGCCGTTGAGGACCCGGGAGACCGTGGCCGTGGACACGCCGGCGTGCGCGGCGACATCGCCGATGGTGGCCCGCCTCACCATGGTCGCCCCGTGTTCCCCCGACCAGCGTCCCGGTTCCCCTGACCAGGGTCCCGGTTCCCCCGACCCGCGCCCCGGTTCCCCTGACCGGCGTCCCGCCGACCGTCTCGGACGACGATCTCGCCGCCGAGAAGGACGGTGCTCACCGCGGGGAGCTCCGCGGGGTCCGTCACCACCAGGTCGGCGAGAGCACCCGGCACCACGCGGCCGCGCCGGGGCGCCACACCCGGGATGGCGTCGGCGACGTTGGCGGTAGCCATGGCGACCGCGGCCGGGAGACTCACGACGCCCGCCCGGACGGACCGGTCGATCGCCAGCAGGATCGGGTCGTGGTGGCCGCCCGCGTAGTCGGTGGAGATCGTGTCGACCAGTCCTGCGGCGAACATCGCGTAGAGCAGCTCCGGACCGGTGGTGAGCCGGCGGGCTCCGAACGTGTCGAGGGTGGAGACATCCACGACCACGCCCGCCTCCTTGAGTCGTTCGGCGTGCTCGAGGGCTTCACGCAGTTCGAAGCTCGAGTGGTTGGAGTGCCCGGCGATCATTGTGACGTCGGTTCTCGCGATGGCGGCGACCTGGGTCATCGACGCGGCCGCATTGTGCACCAGCACCGGGACGGCCAGTTCGCGGGCCTGATCGGCGGCCTCGGCGAGCCCGTGCAGTGCGATGTCGAAGGCAGGCAGCACCACGGCCGAAACGATCTCGCGCGCCTCCTCGACCGAGAGTCTGCCGGTCAGCTCCGCGGCCGCCAGCGCCTGCTCGACGGCGTCGCGGTCGAACGCCGACACCGCTATGTGCCGGCCCAGTATGGCGATCTTCAGGTCGTTCGCCTGCCGAGGCGTGACCGTCACACCGGTACGTCTGGCGATCTCGGCCGGAATGTGGAGGTAACTCGCCCCTCCCCCGCCGAGGGTGTGCCCCGCCCCGATCTCGCCGAGCGCGACCGCACCGGCGTCGACGGCGTGCCGCGCGGTGAACCGCCGGTTCGCCTCGGTGAGACCGCCGCCGTCGGCGACGGTCGCCGCGTGCAGGCACGCCGGGGTGTTGCAGGAGGCGAGTCTGACATTGACGGGATGCGCCTCGTCGGTGCTGGCGAGATCCTGCGCGGTGACGAAACCGTCCACGCAGAGCACCGTCGTCGTCCCCGCCAGCAGGTGCCGGTCGAGGTTGGCCAGCACCTGCTCGCGCGGCAGGCCCACATGCCCGCTGGGAAACAGGGGCCCGTACGCGGTGCCGTGGGTGTGGTTGTTGATGAGACCCGGAATCACCAGCTTGCCGGCACAGTCGACGATCTCGTCGACGGTTCCGTATGCCTCTGCGGGGCGCGAGGGAATGATCTCGCGCACGCTCTCCCCCGCGACGACGATGTCGACGCCGTGCCGCGGACTCCCGCCCCGGCCGTCGACCAGATCGCCGCCATGCATGACAATCGTGCGCACCGCTCCTCCTTCACCGGCCCGCCGGGCTGGGCCGCTCGGAGCTGAACCGCTCGGAGCTGAACCGCTCGAATCGGAAGGCGGCCAGGGCCTCGTCCCGGTCCTCACCGAGCACCTCCGCCGCGACCAGGTCACCCGCGTACACGCTCAGGGTCACGCCGCTGTGCGAGACGGCGAAAAAGAAGTTGGGCAATTCGACCGCCCGTCCCAGCACCGGCAGGCCGTCCCCGGGGATGGGCCGTTCACCGACTCGGATGCTTTCCACGGTCGCGGGCCGGATCCGCGGACAAAGCACCCGGCTCGCCTCGAGCATTTCCTCAACCGCCGACTCGTCGGCACTGGTCTCGCCGGTGTCGGACACGCGCACCGCACCATCGATGGCGCGGGTGTGCAGCAGTAGCCGGCCGGCCCCCGCCGGCCGAAGGTGCACCTGTGGTGCGTGGATGACGCGGGATATCGAAACCTCGACCGGGGAGGTACGGACAAGCACGCCGCGGGTGTTGCGCATCGGCAGGTTCAGACCGGCAAGCCCGGCGATCGCGCCGGCCCGCGGCCCCGCACAGTTCACCACCGCATCCGCGACCAACCGCCGGCCCGAGGCAAGCCGGACGGCACACACCACCGCGCCGACGACCTCCAGGCCGATGACGGCGTCGTCCGGCACCAGCACCGCCCCCCGGGAGAACGCGCCGGAGAGCAGGTGATCGATCAGCCGGGCCGGCTCGATCCACCCCTCGCGCGGGAAGTGAACGATCTCGTCCGCCGGCAGTTCGGCCGGGTCGAGGTCCGGTTCGAGTTCCAGTGCCTCGGCCCGACTGAGCCAGCGCGCCTCGTACCCGTAGTCGAGGACGTCCGCGACCTTTCTTCGTAGCTTCTCGCGCTCGTCAGCGCCGGCTGCCCACTGCAGGTTGCCGCCTTCGTGGTACCAGTCCCCGCCGGGAACCTCGGCTGCCAGTCCGCGGTGGGCTGCCATGCCCGCGACACCAAGATCATGATAGGACCGCGGATGCTTGGTGGAGGCGTTGGTCCACGAAAACGTCGAACCGGACGTGCCGCCCGCCGGTGCACCGGCGTCCACGAGCAGGACGCGGGCACCCCGCCGCGCCAGTGCGGCGGTCACCGCCGCGCCGTAGACGCCGGCACCGATGACGATCACTTTCTCGACCACGTTGGTCTTCCTTTCCCTGCCGATTCGGGATCGGTGATCGGCCAGACGGCGGGCCGGGGCGCCCGGCCCGGCAACGCCCGGACAGGCGCCACGCAATGGCGGGAAACCCGGGCCGGACAGCGGACGGGCTCGGGCTGGTTAGTCGGTCGGCCGGTCAGCCGCGGCGACGCGCACCAGCGAACCGGCGGCGACCGAGGAAAATGTAACTAGTTTCAGTAACTGGTTGCAGTTTAGGCACGCCCGCCCAGAACAGTCAACCGACCCACAACACCCGGTGGCGCGCCAGAACCCCGGAACCGACATTGACCTGGGAACCGGCATCGACCTGGGGTTTCAGGCGTGTCCTTCAGGACGAGATCGTCGTCACCGTCGAGCACCGAGTCGAGCCCTCCTGGCTCAACCAGATGGAGCGGTGGTTCACCGAGCTACAGAGCCGAGCCACAAAGCCGAGCAACAGCACCGAGCCACAGCACCGATGCCCGACCCACGGGGTCCTCTGCTCCGTCGACCAGGTCAGCGACACAAGCGGATACCACTGCACACGAGTCTCCGGACCGGGACGCCCAGGACCGGGACGCCCAGGACCGGGACGCCCAGGACCGGGACGCCCAGGACCCGGATGCCACTACGCGACGGCGGGAGCAATGGTTGAGACCTGTGGATCGGTTGGGGAGGGCGTACCTTCCCGGTGATCGAGGTTGAGGTCTCAGGGCTGGTCGCGGGGTTGGATCGGAAGACGGGTGGACGCTTGCGGAGCGGGCTGGTGAGGCGTCGCCGGACAGGATGCAGCGGTTGTTGCGGTTGGCGGACTGGGACGTTGACGGGGTCCGTGACGATCTGCGGTCCTATGTCGTCGAGCGTCTCGGTGCGCGCCGGACGCGGTGCTGGTTGTCGATGACACCGGGTTCCTGAAGAAGGGTGTCCGTTCGGCGGGAGTCGCCCGGCAGTACTCAGGGACGGCTGGCCGTGTCGAGAACTGCCAGGTCGGGACGTTTTTGGCCTACCGCTCGTCGCGGGGTCACACGCTGATCGACCGGGAGCGACCGCCGAACTCGCCGGCGGCCGAGGGCCTCCGCTCCGCTTTGCGGGCCGGTGAGGCCGACGCCGAACGAGCGAGGGGTGTCCAGGTCCCAAAACGCTCAGCCTCCGCCGCCCCGACCCCACTCGACCCGGACGATCAGCCGCTGGATACTGACCCGCCCCGACCGACTCCACGACGACGAACAACTCCAGCCACGCGATGCACGCGCGTGCTGCCCGGAACTCGACGCGCTCGCCCGCCACGTCGGCGCGTTCGCGCACCCGCTCACCCGCCCGGACGACGCCACCCTCGCCGACTGGATCACCGCGGTCCGCGGCGACGACCTACCCGTACTGCGCAACCTACGCCACCGGCCTCGAACGCGATCTGGACGCGGTCACCGCCGGTCTGACCCTGCCCCACAACTCCGGCCCCGTCGAAGACCACGTCAACCGCATCAAAATGATCAAAGGGCAGATGTACGGCCACGCCAACCTCGACCTACTCCGCAAACGCGTCCTACTCGCCTCCTGACGCTGAACGCCCGTCTTCGCCCTTCATTTCCAGGGCCCCGGGCCGACGCTGCCGGCGTGCCGGCCGGCGGATTGTTCGGATGTCCACTTCCAGTGCATCCGCAGGTGGTTAGAAGGAGAAGCGTACCATGGGCCACGGGGGTGTCACGGGAAAGTCGGAGCATGGCTACGGAAACACATAGCAATCTTGACGATTGACATCCAGCATCTTTAGACTGGCGAAGCTTCCCCGAGTTGCTCTCGCCACCAACTACTGTAGTGCCCTCTTCAGTAGGTATGAAGGTGGGCCGCGATATACGTCCGCCTGCCCGAGCGAAGTGCGCAGACAACGCACTGGAAGATCTTCTTTCTTGGGTCACCACACTGACAGGTCGCCCATGGGCACGGTCAACTAACCACCAAGGAACGGAGAAGTCTGTGGCCGATGATGATGATGATGTTCTTGGTGTTTCGATCGCCGTTAGCACGATCAGTGCTCACTGCGGTGTGTCGGCGTTTGGTAAGTTGGTCCACACAATCACCGACGACGAGGCCGCTGTATTCGGTTTCGACCAGGAGGCCAAGATCCTGGAAGCCTGCACGTGGTTGACTGAAGGGAGGACGCCGGACCAGTGGTTCCTGCACGATCCCACCACACTGGAGTCAGGTCGCGGTGGTAACGCCTACGCCGTCAATGGCTGGCGGCCGGTCACCGTCACTATCATCAACTCACCCATCACGCCTGTCATTATGGACACCAAGCCGGTGATCCTGGACCATTCGGAATGGTACAACCAAGTCGACCACCCCGCTTCCCATACCTGGGACATGGGAAAACCCGAAGACCCTGCATCCTCTAGCTGGGACCTGAGCGGTGGTGGCGCGGGCGCGACCATCAGCCGCAGCCTGTTCGGGTCAACGGTACTCGGGACCGGCAGCAGGATCTGGCGCAGCATAGCCGTCGAGGACGTCGTTCGCATCAAAGGCCGGGTAGTGGGCCACAGCAGTCTCGGCGCAGGCCGCCAGTGGTACACACAGTGGGAGGATGCAGACGACTACTACATCCCTGGCTACGTGGACGCACCAAGTGTGGACTACGAAGTACCCGCGAAATCCTCGGCTACCGGCTATCTATGGTCCAACGTCATCACCGCGAGATTCAGTGTCCCCTATGGGTTCGAAATCAATGGCCACGTGGCACTCCACGACAAAAGCGGGTTCTATGAACGGCCCGCCAGTGACGTGCTGTGGAAAGCGGGACTCCCGTCCGTCCTCGGCGTCATCCACGACTACACCGTGACCTTCCACTCCGATGCGGTGATCGAAGTCGTCCCCGGGCCCTATGACCCACAGCACCAACTGGGCGTGCCCTTTCCCTCCGGCGATTCCGCGTGATCCATATTCGGGTTCCGCGGAGAGGGGTTTGGGTGTCACGTAAGCGCTCCTGACGTCGCAGCCGGCGTCGCAGGCGACCTGGATGTCCTGGTCGCCTGTCCTGTAATGCCCGGCGTCGACGTTCGAGGACGACGACTCCGTCTTCGCCGCGATGCGGGCCGGCGCCCAGGGCTACCTGCTCAAGGGCGCCGACCAGGACGAAATCTTCCGGGCGATCAGCGCGGCGGCGGCCGGAGAAGCGATCTTCGGACCGTAGATCGCCAGGCGGGTGATCGCGCACTTCTCGACAGCGCCGCGCCCCACCGTCGCTTCTTTCCCACAACGTACCTCCCGCGAGCGGGAGGCACTCGAACTGATCGCCACGGGCAAGGGCAACGCGTCGGGGTCTGCGCTGGGGCACACGGCCACCGGCCGATCTTCACGTGTCGTCACAAACCGCGAGGATCACCGGTGGCCTCTTACGTTCCCGGACCCGCGTCCCTCCTCAGCCCCGCCACCCAACCATGACACACCAAATCTAAACGATCACAGAAGTCGGGCTGGAGTACTAGGACCAGGACGCCTAGCCGTTCTTCCTGAGGTAGCGGGCGACACGGTGCGCGGCCGTCCGGCCGGGGAGGCCACTCACTCCACCGCCGGGGTGGGTACCGGACCCGCCGAGGAAGAGACCACTGAGCGGGGTTCTGCCAAGCCCGAGTCCCACCGCCGGGCGCAACGGTCCCGAATTCAGAAAACCCATGTCGAGATGCGTGATGCAGCCGTTGCGGACGTGCAGGCGGGCCGCGATGTCCTCCGGTGACTCGACGAGGCGTCCGATCTCGGCCTGCTCCAGCGGCTGGACGTATTTGCCCGTCTTGGTCAGAACGGAGTCGACAGCCGACTGCCGGATGGCAGCCCAGCCACTGCGAGGGTGCACCGGGACGGCAAGGGCGTAGAGGTAGAGCGTCTCCTGGCCCGGGGGCGCCTGGGTGGGGTCCTCCCCCGACGGCGCGGCGACCCAGAGCGCCGGGTCGACCGGCAGTTCACCGCGGCTGGCGGCCGCGTAGGAATCGACCACCGACTCCGCTGTGCCGAGAAGCAGGGTGGGTTTGCGAAGGTCGACCCCGTCGGCGCGGATATGGCCGGTGACCTCAATCTGCTCCGAGAGAGCCACATCGATCTTGAAAACCCCGGATCCGATCCGGTTGGCGCTGGCGTGGTCGAGACGGGCGGCTGTGGACTGACTGATCGCGTCACCATCGACCAGTTCGCGCAGCGTGGTCCATGGGTCCACCGACGACACGACGGCGCGAGCGCCCAACGTACGACCGTCGGTCAGCCGGATACCGCGAACGGTGTCCCCGGCACGCATTATCTCGGCGACTCGGGCGGCGACGGTGACGGTTCCGCCGGCGCTCTCCAGACAGTTGATCAGTGCTGTGGTGAGGGACTGCATTCCACCGATGGGTCGGCCTACCCCGACCCTGCTCAACAGGGCCAACAGCAGGAACCCGAGCCCGCTCCCGGGTTCCGACACCGGTCCGGCGCCCGCCGCGAGGTTGAGCAGGGCCCCGCGCACCACCGGATGTTGAAACCGCTCGTCCACAGCCATGCTGGCGCTGCCGGTGAGCAGGGCGACGATGTCGGACATCCGCTTGCGGCTTTTCACGAGCTCGCGAGCGACTCCGACGACGAGCGACGGCGAGGGCCGCGCGGTGTCGGCGCCCATGACCGGAATTGCCGTGGCCATCACCCGGTCCAGCAGGTTCATGAAGTCAAGGAAGGCGGCGGCGTCGTGCCGCGAGAAGGCCCGGATCTCCTCGGCGGTGCGCTGGGGGTCACGCCACAGAGCGAGGGACGAACCGTCCGGGTGGAGCGAGACGTAACTCGGATCAGGCTTGACCATGCGCAGCCCGTGCTCCCGCAGCGAGAGCTCACGTGGAATCTGTGAGTGCAGGAGCGCGATGATGTCAACAGCGCACGTGTTGACCGTGTGTCCGGGCGCCTCGGCGATGAACGGGCCGGACGTCGTCATCCCGCCCGGCAGGTTCGCCGCCTCCACGACCGCCACCCGCAGGCCGGCCTTCGCGAGATAGCAGGCCGCGACGAGGCCGTTGTGGCCCGCCCCGATCACCGCGACATCGACCTCCGCCGGGAGGGTCGTGCCGAACCCGGGCTCACCTGTGTCGGGACGTGACGTCATGATGCCTCGCTCGCGCGGCCACGAACGCGGGCGCGGGCGCGCCTCACGCGTCGACCCGAATCAGTCCGGCGATGTTGTCACGCATCACCCGGGCCGTCTCCACCGGATCCGCTCGGTCCACGAGCTTGTCCGCGAAGCCGAGCGGCTGCTCCAGCCCCTCGGGATGGGGCCAGTCCGAGCCGAAGAGCACATGGTCGTACCCGATGGCTTCCGCGAGCTCGACCGGATCCTCCTCGAAGAAGGGGCAGACGTAGAAGTTGCGCTGGAAGGTCTCCGACGGTCGGCCCTCGATGGGGCCACCGACGCCCGCCTGCCCGCGCGTCATGAAGGCCACCTTGTCGAGGCGCTTCATCAGCGGCTTGACCCAGCTGGCACCGTTCTCGATGCTCAGGACCTTCAGCCGCGGGAAGCGTCCGAAAAGGTTGTTGAGGATCAGGTTGGCGAAGGTGTCCTGCGCCGATGTCCCGGCGAGGTAGTTGTTGAACGGGGACTGGTGCTGCAGCGGCGGCCGCGGTAGCTCGCCCCACTGCGCTCCCCACAGCTCGTGGTAGCCGGCGTCCGAGACATGGAAGCTCACCGGAACATCGGCCTCCTGCACCAGCCCCCAGAAACGGTCACGCCTGGGGTCGGCGGCGGACTCCCCGTAGATCGGCCCCAGCCGCAGGTGCAGGAGCCGTGCGCCGGCCGCGAGGACGCGCTCGGTCTCGGCGATCGCCTGCTCGACGTCCACCAGCGAGATCATCGGCGCCGCAAAGAGACGGCCATCCGCGGCGAAACCCCAGTCCTCTTCCAACCAGCGGTTGAAAGAGCGAAGGTTCGCGTAGAGGACGGCCGTGTCGTCGTGCAGCTCGTGCTCCACGGAGACACCCAAGCTCGGGAACAGCAACGTGCCGTCGAGGCCCTGGTCGTCGAGGAGCGCGAGGCGGTTCGCCCGGTGCATCA
Source organism: Frankia sp. AiPs1 (assembly GCF_023716945.1). Taxonomy (GTDB): domain Bacteria; phylum Actinomycetota; class Actinomycetes; order Frankiales; family Frankiaceae; genus Frankia. The sequence continues at coordinate 22,362 of NZ_JAMQQF010000020.1, forward strand.
TCGCCGGGAAATCATGGGCACTGATCATTTCCGGCTGGCTCCAGCCGCCCGGGTCCTCGTCGTCGTGGATCCCGAGAAAGGCGCCCGCTCGACTGCCGGGTGCGCCCGTGTAGTCGCACTGAACGACACGGATGAGGCCGGCCTTCTGGTCCCCGTAGTAGAGCCGTCCCAACCCGTCCCGCGCACTGACGCGCACGTTCACGGCCCGCGAGCGGTATTTCTCCTCGATGTGGCGGGTGAACGCGTCGTAGGGCTCGTAGTAGTGGCCGTCCGAGTCGATGGGTCGACGCTCAGCAGGTGTTTCCGGCTGCAGCAGGGGCATGTCGGTACGTCCCGTCATGAGGGTCTCCAGGGCGGGCGTGAGGTGCGCCGCCTCGAGACTGGCTCCACGCACCCGACTCTGTCCAATATGACCTCCGTGTACCCTGATATCGCTGACGTATGACGGCGCCGACACCTGCCGGCCGGAGCGGGAGCGCGCTCATACGTGGCCGGTATGGATATCGACACGATTGATATTGGACGCAGGCGGCACTCGGTGAGAGTGTTGCGGTCGCGATGACACGATTCGTCGACAACACCGGCCGAAGGGACTTATGCCTCGTGTCGCTGTGGTCGGGTGGCGGGCGGCAGTGCCATGACACTCGACAGCAATCGCTCCAGGGCAGGATTCTGGGCACGAGGAATCCAGGCGACGAACATGCTGCGGGCGATCGGGTCCCCCGGCGAGTCCACGATGGGCACTATCGTCACGTCGCGTACCCAGAAACTCGTGGACGCGCCCGCAACGAGCCCGATGCCCATCCCGCCGGCCACCAGGCTGAGGGTCGTCATCGGGTTCGAGGTTCGGTGCGCGACGGTCGGCGAGAATCCCAGTCGACGGCAGGCGGACATGAAGTCGTCATAGATGTCCGGGTGTCGTTCGCGGGGCACCATGATGAGTGGCTGATGGTGCAGGTCCGTCAGTCGAATCTGCTGGCGGCGGGCCAGCGGCCACGTCGACGGCACAGCCGCCGCGACGTCGACGTGACCGATGAAGTGGAGTTCGACTGCCGGCGGCAGCTCGCGTCGGCCCATGATGATCCCAAGGTCGATTTCGCCGCCTCGAAGTTTCTCTAGCTGATCCTCTACCGAAAGTTCCTCGAAGATCACCTCGACGTCCGGCGACTCACGGCTGAAGCTGCGGATAATCGCCGGCAGGACCTCGAACACCGCCGGGGTGACATAACCTAACCGGAGGCTTCCCTGCTCCCCCGAAGCCACCCTTCGTGCGGTCAGTTCCGCACGGTCCACCTGCAGCAGCGTCGCCTTCGTCTCGACGAAGAATGCCTGACCGGCAGGCGTCAGCTCCACATTGGTGCGCGAACGCACGAAGAGCTCAAGTCCGAGGGAGACCTCGAGCCGCTTGATCGACTGACTGAGCGCGGGCTGTGCAATACAGAGCCGACGGGCGGCCCGACTGAAGTTGAGATCCTCGGCCACGGCGACGAAATGACGAAGATGATGTAACTCGACGGCCATAGAACTGTCGAGCATACGCCGACGGCAGTCAGCTGGCACGCCAACGCGGCCTCGACCCCGGCTCCGGCTCCGACTGCGACTCCTACTGCGGCTCCTACTGCGGCTCCGACCCGGCTGCAACTGCAACTGCGGCTGCGGCTCCGGCTCCGGCTCCGGCTCCGATCGATCAGGACAGAAAGGGCGTTGCCCGTGCACCGGCTAGGAGACCTCTACGGCGACATGAGCGGCGTTGCCGACTGGACCGGCGTCGCGGATGTCGAGCCGTCCGTGCCTGCGCTGCTCCGCCATTGCAGCACCCACCACCCGGCGCGCGAGCTGTGCGTGTTCGATGCCCGGCGGCTGACCTACGGGGAGGCCGACGAGCGCTCCGCGCTGTTGGCCGGCCAGTTCGTGGCGGCAGGGGTCGGAAAGGCAACCAGGGTCGGGATGATCTTCCCCAACAGCCCTGAATTCATCATTGTCTGGCTGGCGATCGTCCGCATCGGAGCTGTCGCCGTACCCATCAGCACGCTGTCCACCGGCACCGAGCTTGGGTCCGTCATCCGGCACGCCGACCTTGCGCTGCTGGTTACGACGGACCGTTACAGAAACCATGACTACCCCGCCAGCCTGGAGAGCGCCGTCGAGGGACTCGCCGAGTCCGGCGGTGCGTTGCGGCTGCGCGACGCTCCCTATCTCCGCGGCGTCTGGGTGTGGGGGTCTTCGGCACCGCCGTGGGCCTGCGCTCTCGATCTGTCGGCGCCGAGCGGTGTCTCCCGCGAACTACTGGCGGCGATCGAGGGTGAGGTGTCGCCGGCCGATCCCGTCAGCATCATTTACACCTCGGGATCCACCGGCGCGCCGAAGGGCGCCATGCACACGCACAACGGCTTCATGCGCCAGGCCGCGAAGCTCGGCGCAATCATGCCGTACCGGCGCGACGATCGCGTCTTCACCCCGATGCCGTTCTTCTGGGTCGGCGGCCTGACGTACACCGTCCTGGCCGCCATGCACGTCGGCTGCACCTTGCTGGGAAGCGGCAGTACCGGCTCGGCGCTGCTCGACTTCCTGGAGCGAGAGCGCGTCACCTACCTCACCGGCTGGCCCCATCTGTTGACCGCGCTCGAGACCGATCCGTCGTTCCCTCGGCGCGATCTGAGCGCCCTACGCGGCGGCAACCTCCTCGCCGCGCTGCCCCCCGGCCAGCGACCGCGCAACCAGGTCTTCGGGATAGCCCTCGGCATGACGGAGACCGCCGGCCCGCACACCGTCTCGCACCCCGACTATCCCGACGAACTCGCCGGGACACTCGGGCCGGTCATGCCCGGGATGGAACACCGCCTCATCGACCCGGACAGCGGCATGGACGTCGCCCCGGAGGCGCTCGGCGAACTGCTCGTCCGCGGCGACGCCCTCATGGCCGGGTTCGTGAAGCAGGTACGCGAAGCCTGCTTCGACGCCGCAGGCTGGTACCACACCGGTGACCTGTGCTCGTACCGCGGCGACCACATCTTCTTCCACGGCCGACTCGATGACATGATCAAATCGTCGGGTGCCAACGTCTCCCCGCGCGAGGTCGAGGCCGCTCTGGCGATCCTCCCGGGGATCGAACAGGCGATCGTCGTCAGCGTGCCCGACCCGCAGCGGGTCAGCATCGTCGGCGCCATCGTCGTCGCCCGGGGCGGAGTCGCCCTGCGCGCGGAGGACATCCGTCGATCGCTGCGCAGCACGCTGTCCGAATACAAGATCCCGCGGGTGATAAAAATCATCCAACCGGCGGATCTACCCATTCTGTCGTCGACCAAGATTGACCGACGACTCTTGGTCAGCATGTTGAGCGAGGTCGCAAGGTCGGACTGAGCCGCCTGACGAGACCGGTCGCGTACACACTCGGTCGCAGACAACCACTCACGTCGATGACAGCTCTACGTCGGATCGATCCGCTCGAACTTCGTCCAGCCGCGCCAGCCGCGTTCCTCGAGCCGCCCCATGAGCCGACGGGCGATCGGCACCGAGTCGAGGAAGACCGAGTCGAGGAGTTCCGCGAGCTCGTCGGTCATTTCCTGGTCGTGGTTCTCCCCTCCCTCGGCATCGGCGGCCTCGAGCAGTGCGGCGAGCCGGTCGCCCACGGCCGCCACTCGTGGGTCGTCCGCCGCCCAGTCGATCATCGCGGCGAGATCGCGGTAGAGGTCGACCGTCGCCGGGTCGTCGAGCTGCTGCTGCTTGAGCTTCATGTAGAGCGACATCTGCTCCGCGTGTTGAGCGGCCACCAGGATCCAGGCGTCCCGCTCACCCTCGATCATCCGGTCCGGCAGTCCGAGCTCACGCAGCCGGTCGAGGTACGCCACCGCCTCCCGCGGCAGGGCCAGGTTGTCCCCGGCTGCCAGCTGCGCGATCCGCTCGCGGTGCCGCTGGCGCTGTCTGATCTCCGCGCGCAGGCGCCGGTCGATGTCGGCGACGGCGGCGGCGAACTCCTCCTCGCCGGCGGCCAACAGCTCGCGGACGCGCGCGAGCGGCACACCGGCGTCGGCGAGTGTCCGGATCCTGATGAGCTCGACGACGGCCGCGGCGCCGTAGCGCCGGTAGCCGGAGTGGTCGCGCTCCGGCTCGGGCAGCAGACCCTTGGCGTGGTAATGCCGCACCGCGCGCACGGTGACGCCGGCGTAGGACGCCAGCTGGCTGATCGTGAGCACCGCGCCAGTCTCCTATTTCGCGGGCACGCGGAGGAACAGCCGACGCGACCAGAGGTAGCCGAGTAAAGCGATGGCGACGCACCAGCCGATCGAGAACCACAGCTCGGAGCCGGTCGGAGCACCCGTGACGAGTGCGCGCAGGGTGTCGATCATCGGGGTGAACGGCTGGTGCTGCGCGAACTGGCGCAGCCCGGCCGGCATCGCGTCGGTCGGCACGAAGGCGCTGCTGACGAACGGCAGGATCATCAGGAACAGCGGGGTGTTACTGGCCGTCTCGACGCTGTCCGCCGCCAGGCCCAGGCCGACGGTCAGCCAGGTGAGCGAGAACGCGATGAGGATCAGCAGCCCGATCGCACCAAGCCAGCGCAGCGGTCCGGCGTCGGAGCGGAATCCGAGCAGGAACGCGAACGCCGTCACGACGACCACGGCGAATCCGGTCCTGATGACAGCGCCCAGGACGTGGCCGGTGAGCACCGACACCCGGGCGATGTTCATCGCGCGGAACCGGGCGATGATCCCGGTGGTCATGTCGGTCGCGGTCGAGATCGCGGTGCCTAGCGCGACGCTGGCGACGGTCATGAACAGGATGCCCGGCGTGATGAAGACGAGGTAGTCCCCGCGGCCTGCGCCGCCATCCTGGCCCGGCAGGCCGGCGCCCAGAGTCCCGCCGAACACGTACACGAACACCAGCAGGAACACGATCGGCTGGGCGACCAGAATGATCGACAACGAGGGATAGCGGCGGATGTGCAGCAGGTTGCGTCGCAGCATCGTCGCCGAGTCACGGGCGGTGTAGGAGGCGCTCATGCGGGGATCCGTTCGGCTGCGGGCGCCTGAGCTGCGGGCACCTCGGCTGCGGGGACCTTCGCCGCGCGGCCGGTGAGCGCGAGGAACACGTCGTCGAGGTCGGCGGAGGAGACCGTCAGGCCGGCGACGCCGTCGTCGTCGAGCCCGTCGAGCACGCGGCGCAGCCCGGCGATGCTGCCGTCGCTCGGCACCTGCAGCGTGAGTGCCTCGGCGTCGGTGGTGGCCGCCGGGTGCGCCGCCGCTGCCGCGGCCAGCCCCACGGTGGCGTGGAACTGCACCGACACGTGCCCGCCGGGCACCCGTCGCTTCAGCTCGGCGGCCGTGCCCTCGGCGACCAGGCGGCCGTTGTCGAGGACCCCGATCCGGTCGGCCAGCTGGTCGGCCTCCTCGAGGTACTGCGTCGTCAACAGCACCGTCACGCCGTCGCTGACCTGCTCGCGCACAATGGCCCACAGGTCGCGGCGGCTGCGCGGGTCGAGACCCGCCGTCGGCTCGTCGAGGAAGATCAGCCGAGGCCGGGCGAGGAGCGTCATCGCCAGATCCAGCCGCCGCTTCTCCCCGCCCGAGTAGGTCCGCGCCCGCCGGTCGGCCACGTCGACGAGGTCGAAGCGCGCCAGCATCACGGTCACCGCGGTGGTCGCCCTTGCCCGCTCCAGATGCGCCAGGTCGGCCATCAGCCGCAGGTTCTCAGCTCCGGTAAGCAGCTCGTCGATCGCCGAGAACTGCCCGGTGACACCGATCGCGGCGCGCACCTCGGCGGGTTGGCGTCGTACGTCGAAGCCGGCGACGCGGATCTCGCCGTCGTCGGGGGTCAGCAGGGTGGCGAGGATGTTGACGACGGTCGTCTTGCCGGCGCCGTTGGGTCCCAGGAGCGCGTAGACGGCGCCCCCCGGGACGGTCAGGTCGACGCCGTCCAGCACGGTGTGGTCGCCGTAGGACTTGGTGAGTCCGGAGACCTCGATCGCGGGGTCGGTAGCGGTCATGCCGCCATGCTGGAACCCTGACCCAGGGGCAAGGTCAAGCCGTTGCCCACCCCCTCGGCACCCCGGACCACGGCCTGCCACCGGGCCGGACCCTCGACCGAGCCCCGAGCCCGCCCGCATCACCATCACCTGGCCACACCCAGCGGACCCGGACGCCACCCACCACGGCTCCCGCCCCGCGCCCAGCTAGATCCCGGGAGCCGTGAGATCGCGACCAACGGATACGGCGCGGCGTCCGGGGCGGCCTCTCGCCAGCCGGCTCTTCTGGTGACGCTGCCAGGCTCGGCGTGCCGATGGCCGAAGAAGAGACCGCACGTGGTTGTCCACGAGCAGTCCTTCCAGTCGTTGGTGCGTTGTCAGACGAGCCGGCCGTGTTCAGCCTGTTCACTTTTCGGGCCCCGCACAATCTCGATCCGCACAAGCCCCCGCTTGTCCGGCGACGCCGGCCGGTGGCCGGTGGCCGGTCCGAAGAACCCGACAGGCCGCGCCGGCATATTGGTTTACCCGCTGGTTACGGCACCCTAAGCTGCCGAAATGACGGATACCCGTTCGATACCCATCCCACGGTCCCGCCCGGCGGCCGCCGGCGCCGCATTCCGGCGCGGCCGCATTGCGGGGTCCGGCCCGCTCGGCCGGACGCATGGCGAACCGGCCCACGCCTTTTCCTCGGAAGACCGTCCGACCCCGGAGTTCCCCCTCTTATGCGCCGCTGTTACCGCCTAGCCCCCGCGCTGGTCCTGCTCGCCGTCGCAACGCTGACCGGCTGCACGTCCCAGGGGACGGAAGCGGCCGCGTGCGACAGTCCCGGGGTCACCCCGAACGAGGTGAGGATCGGTCTGCTCTATCCCGACTCGGGGGTTCTCGCCCCCACCTTCAGCTCCTCCCGGGCCGGCATCGACGCCCGACTTGGCCTGGCCAACGAGCACGGCGGCGTCCACGGCCGGAAGATCGTCTACGACTGGCAGGACGACCGCGGGACCGCCGAGGCGAACATCCAGGGCGCCCGCACCCTGGTGGAACGGCAGAACGTCTTCGGCGTCATCGAATCCTCCTTCTCCGCCAGCGGCAGCGCCCAGTACCTCGCCGACCGCGGCGTTCCGGTCACCGGAATCGCAACCGAGGACATCTGGTCGCACTACCGGAACATGTTCTCGTTCTCCTACACCGACGGGAACGCGGTCGACACGTTCGGTACCTTCGTGCACAACCGCGGCGGAAAACGCGTCCTGCTGGTTCAGGCCGCACTGTCCGCGAGCGTCTCGGAGCTCACCTCGAAATACGACCAGAGCATCCGGGCCGCCGGGCTCGACCTCGCCGGCATCCTGAGCTATTCGTCGCAGGCCGACAATCCCGAGGACACCGCGCGGCGGATCGTCGAATCGGGCGCCGACACGGTCATCTTCCTCATCCAGCCGCCCGACTACCTCCAGGTGCTACACGCCCTGCGTGGCACCGGTCGGCAACCGGGGCTCGTCCTGGCGGTCACCGGTTATGACCGGCAGCTCCTGGCGACCGCGGGTGCGCAGATGGCCGGGCTCGTCATTCCCGTCTTCTACCGCCCGTTCGAACTCGGCGGCGCCGCCGTCGAAACCTACGAGACGGCGGTGACCCGCTTCGCACCCCAGATCCCGCAGGCGCAGCACGACTTCGCGCTGATGTCCTACGTCGACACCGACATGTTCATCCGCGGACTGGAGGCGGCCGGCCCCTGCCCCACCCGGCGGGCGTTCATCGACGGGCTGCGGTCGGTGACGCACTACGACGCGGACGGTCTGATCGCGCCGGTCGACTTCGCCACCGGGCTCGGCAGGACGACGAACTGCTATTCGTTCGTCCAGGTCAACCCGACGGGCACGGCCTTCGACGTGGTCGACCGGGACCGCTGCGGACGGGAGATCACCCAGTAGCGATCCGCCCCACCGGCAGCCCTCCCCGGCCATCCGACCGGGGAGGGCTCGCCCTCACCTGCGCCGCACGACGCCGCCCCTCGCCGGCGCCAGGCGGCGCCGATGTCAGGCGGCACCGATGTCATTGCGGCACCGATGTCGTTACCAGGTGACGGGAAGGTGCGCGGGGCCCATCACGAAGTTCGACCGGGTCCACTCCATCTCCCCGACGGGGTGGATGGCGGGGAAAGCCCGCAGCAGCGCGGTGATCATCGCGATCGCCTCCGCCCGGGCCACGTGGGCGCCGAGGCAGAAGTGCTGGCCGAGACCGCTGAAGGCGAGGTGGCGGTTGGGCGAGCGGGTGATGTCGAACCGCTCCGGGTCGGCGAACTCCTCCGGGTCCCGGTTGCCGGCGCCGTAGTAGACGCACACCTTGTCGCCGGCGCTGATCGTCCGCCCGCCGATCTCGACATCGCGCAGGGCGGTGCGGCGGTTGTACACCACCGGCGTGACCCAGCGCAGCATCTCCTCGACGGCGGCGGGCATCCGGGCGTCGAGGTCCGCCTGCAGAAGCTCGCGCTGGTCAGGATGGGTGAACAGGGCGTGCAGGCCGCCGCCGATCAGGTGCCGGGTGGTGTCACCGGCGCCGACGATCAGCAGGGTCATGTTCGCCGAGAAGTTCTCCAGGCTCATCGGCGCCCCGTCCACCTCGCAGGCCGCGAGCATCGAACAGACGTCGTCGCCGGGGTTGGCCCGACGGTCCTCCCACACCTGGATCGAATACCGGATCAACGCCTCGGTCGCGCCCTGGCGCTCCTGCTCGGTATAGGCACCGCCGCCGAGGCCGATCTCGATGTACTCGTAGAGGCGCACGGCGTCCTCGCGGGGGATGCGCAGCACGTCGGCCGTCACGTAGGCGGCGATCTTCCCGGCCACGTCCACGGCGAGATCGCACCCGCCGGCCGGGCGGATCTCGGCGACGATCGCCTCGGCGGCGTCGACGAAGTTGGTCATCCGCCGGCGCACCGCCGAGGGCATGAACCCGGGGACGACCGCACGCCGGATCACCGTGTGCAGCGGGGGGTCGAGGTTCACCATCGACTTGTCCTCGGTCTCCATGAAATCCTCGATCATGGAGACCGGCCAGTGGGAGAAGTTCTCGTCGTCGCGGTTGACGGCGCGGATGTCCGCCCAGCGGGTGACGGCCCAGAAGCCCGGCCCGTTCGGCTCGTCGTTCCAGTGCACGGGGTCGTGCTCGCGCAACCGGGCATAGAGCCCGTGCGGATGCCCGTGCTCGAAACTCGCCAGCGAGTACAGGTCGATCGATTCGGCTGCCAGGGTCGTCATACCGTCGCTGCTCCTGCGGTCGAGACGGCCGGGGCCGCGGCGGGCAGAGTGATCTCCTGGAGAATGGTCGCCGCGAGGGTCGTGATCGCGAGACGGCCGTCGGCCTCGCGCATCGTCAGGTGGTAGTCGCCGACGCCGTGGGCGGTGCCGTCGGCCCGGCCCAGCCAGTACTGGAAGTAGCTGCGCACGTCGACGGACCCGTCGAGCTCCACGTCGACGAGCAGGTTGGACACGAGGTGGCGGGCCCACTGCCGCTGGTCGAACAGCGAGGCGAGGATGGCCACCACGGTGTCGCGCCCGGTGAAGACCTGCTCGCGTCCCGGGCCGCCATCGACGGTCGCGGCGGCCACGACGAGGGCGGCGTCCGTGGCGAAGACCTCCCGCAGGGCGCCCGCGTCACCCTGGTCGATCGCCCGGCAGTAGCGGTGCAGGACCGTGCCCGCGCGCCAGCCGATCTCGGCCGGCCCGCGGTCGTCCGGTAAGTCAGGCATGCAGCCTCTCCCTTTCGTCCCATCAGCGTTTTCGCCCGAGCAGCAGTTTCGTCCGAGCACCGGTTCGCCCGAGCGGCAGTTCGCCCGAGCGGCGAGTGTCCCGGATCAGCGGTCGATGACCATCCAGAGGTTAGCCACCGAGCTGCCGGCGTCGCAGACGACCGCCTGCCCGTTGACGAGCGATGCCTCGTCGGAGACCAGGAAGCGGTGCACCCGGGCCACCTCCACCGGGTCCGCGGCCCGGTTCATCAGCGCCTGCGCCCCCGGCCCGCCGACCGGTCCGGCCGAGGCCGACGCGGTGGCGGGCGCGGTGGCCGGCGCCGCGTCCGCGCGGGCCTGCGCCTCGGCCTGGGCCATGAGCACCGGCAGCACGTCGGTGTTCGCCAACAGGTTGGTGGCGACCCCGCCCGGGCAGGCGCAGTTGACCCGGATCCGATCGGCGACCAGCTCGAAGGCGAGGGCCCGCACGACGGCGATGATGCCGCCCTTCGACGCGCTGTACGCGGCCTGCCCGGCCACCCCGGTGAGTCCGGCGATCGACGCGGTCGCCGACATCGCCCCGCCGCCCGCGCGGCGCAGGGCCGGGACGGCGGCGGCGAAGGTGCGGATGGTGCCCGCGAGGTTGATGTCGAGGATGGCGGTCCACCGTTCCTCGTCGAGGTCCTCCAGCCGGCGCGCCACGGCCGGACCGCCGACGGTGCCCGCGTTCGCGATCACCGTGTCGAGGTGACCGAAGGTGGACTCGGCGGCGGCGACGGCCGCCCGCACCTCGTCGCGGCGGCGCACGTCCACCCGCTGGAACACGGCCTCGCCGCCGGCCGCGACGATCTCCTTCGCCACCGCCTCCCCCTGCTGGTCGATGTCGGCGACGACGACCCTGGCCCCGTCGGCCGCGAGCACCCTCGCCGTCGCGGCGCCGATGCCCGACGCCGCCCCGGTGACGAGTGCCACCCTCCCCCGCAGACTCATGATGATCTCCGATCCTGGATCTTCCGACGGACCCGCGCAACAGACGTGACGAAGTGGCCGCTCAGAGTGTCTTCGCCGCGGCCGCAAGGCCTTCGATCAGCTCGTCGGCCTCCGCGGCCGAGCGCAGACGGTGGTTGGGACCGGCGACGGCCATGGTCGCCCCGGCCTCGAGGTAGGCCTCGGCGCCGGCGACGGTGCGGGCCGCGTCGATCCCGCCGGCCGCGTCGGGCACCGGTGGCAACGGCACCCGCACGACCAGCGT
>NZ_JAMQQF010000210.1 GCF_023716945.1 Frankia sp. AiPs1
CCCGCAGGCTCGCGGGTCGGCCTGGCCCACGCCGCGGTGGCGCTTCCCCTCGCGGCGGTCGTCGCGATCTCCGGCTGCGGCGTGCTGCTCCTGCAGACGTCCCTGTCGGGTAGCCGGCCGCTGTGGGAGCACCGGGACCGCCTGCGCGGCCTTGACCTGATGGTCGACGCAGCCGTCGTCACCAGACGGGTGGCCCGGCCGGGCGACGTCGTCGCGGTCGGCGGCCGACTCGCCCGGCCGGGCTGGCTCTACGCGATGGAGGCCAGCGACGACGGGCCGCGCGAGCCCGCCGATCGCCAGCCCGGCCCTGGCGGGGACGGCCGCTCGCGACGGGGCGGCGCAGGTGGCACGGCCGACTCCGCCTCCGCCGGTGTGACATCCGCGAACTCCGCCGGTGTGACGTCCGCCGGTGTGACGTCCGCGCATGAGCCGTCCGCGCATGAGCCGTCCGCCGTCGATTCGGTGGTGACGGTGCCGGCGCTGCGCGGCGCCGCCGCCGTCACCGGCGGTTCTGCGGCCGGCGGGGTGAGCGCCGTCGGCGACCACCGGCCCGCGGGACCGGTGGCGGATGCCCGGGTTCCCGCCATGGGCCGGGTCGGTGCGCCCGCCCGGATCGCCCGGGGGAACACCGTCTTCTTCGGCGGTGCCGAGCCCGCTCTACTGGGCCAGCTTGCGCACCGCCCCGTCCTACCCGGGCATCTGCTCGTCTTCGTCTTCGACATCGAGCGGACGGGCCTGTCCGGTCAGCTCGCGTCGCTGCACCGGGCCGGCTGGTGCGCGACCCAGGACTGGAACTTTCGGCTGACCGGCGTGCTGACCCGCTACGACCGCTGCACTCCCAGCGTCCCACCGCCCCGGCGGGTCATCGTCGCCTACCACTGACCCGGCCCTGGTTGGCTTGCAACTCTGGGTTGGCTTGGGGTTCTGGGTTGGTTTGGGGTTCTGGGTTGGCTTGGGCGGGCCGCGGCCGATGCGGGCGGACGGGATCTGGCGGCACGCGGCGCGCGCCTCGCCGGGCGCGGCGGGGATGCTTGTCGGGTGCGCGGTTCTCTCCCTCTCCCGTCCTGTCTCCCCCGGCTCGCGGCGCCCGGCGGTGGCCCACCCGATCCGCTGCCCCGCAGGGAAGCCGGCCGGCCCGGCCCACCCGTCGTCATCGGTGACAGCACGGATGGCGGGGCAACAGGAGATGGCACCTCCGGACTGGCCCGGGCGGGTGTGCGATGACCGACTCCGATCCCTCGCGGCCGGTGCGTCCCGCGGGTCCCCCGGCGTCGACGCCGGCGGCCGCGGCCGAGCTGTTTGGCCCACGGCTTGCGGCGGCAGAGCGCTTCACCGAACTGCTGGCGACCGCGGGAGTGGAACGCGGGCTGATCGGTCCGCGGGAGACCGACCGGTTGTGGGAGCGGCACGTGCTCAACTGCGGGGTCCTCGCCGAGGTCGTTCCCGAGGGTGTCGACGCCGTTGACGTGGGCAGCGGCGCCGGCCTGCCGGGAATCCCCCTCGCTCTGGCCCGCCCGGACGTGCGAGTCGTGTTGCTCGAACCGATGGAACGACGCTGCCGTTTTCTTCAGGAGGTTGTGGCTGCCGTGGGACTGGAGGACCAGGTTTCCGTCCTGCGTGGCCGCGCGCCGGATGCCGGAATCGGCCCGGAGGGTCGTAGATTCGGGGTAGCCGTCGCACGCGCGGTCGCCCCGCTCGAGCGGCTGGGCGCAATCCTCCTTCCGATGCTGCAACCGGGTGGTGTCATGCTGGCGATGCGCGGTTCGCGGATCCTGGAGGAGTTGCAGGACGCGCGCGGCAGTCTCGGAACCCAGGGGTGGCATCCCGTGGATGTCGTGGTGTGCGGAGAAGGACGGGTGGACGAACCCACCCGCGTCCTCCGTGCCGTGCGGTCATCCCAGCTCTCCCGGGCCGAAGGCAGGAAAGGGCGCGGCGACGGTGAGCGGCACGATGGCAGACAGGTCAGACGAACGGCGCGGGACTCACGACGATCACGGGAGGTCGATCGTGACCACCCGACGCGTGGGCAGTCTCGTTCCACGTGAAACAGCGTCGACGGGCCGAGGCGGATCCGTGGGTGGGGGATATCGGGGTCACGACTCCGCCATCCCCCCGCTGGACCCTCTCGACCGGTCGACCCCGATCGGAGCGGCGGCGGCAGCAGCAGTGGAAGCCTTGGCGGCAGAACGACGACAACCATTCCCCCGTCCCACTCGGCGGCGCATCATCTCGGTGGCCAACCAGAAGGGCGGCGTGGGTAAGACGACGACGACGGTCAACCTGGCCGCGGCCCTGGCGTCGCACGGCATCCGCGTTCTGGTGATCGATCTCGATCCACAGGGAAACGCGTCGACGGCGCTCGGCATCGACCACCACTCCGGCGTGCCGTCCATCTACGAAGTGCTGCTCGGTGACCGCCCGCTTGACGAGGTCATCGTCCCCTCGGCCGAGGCGCCGGCCCTGTTCTGCGCCCCGGCGACGATCGACCTGGCCGGCGCCGAGATCGAGCTGGTCTCGCTTGTGGCTCGGGAGAACCGCCTGCATCGGGCCATTCAGAGCATGCAGCGGGAGGTTGACTACGTCCTCATCGACTGTCCCCCGTCGCTTGGCCTGCTGACCGTCAATGCGCTGGTCGCGGCGCGGGAGCTGCTCATCCCGATCCAGTGCGAGTACTACGCGCTGGAGGGACTCGGCATGCTGTTGCGCAACGTGGAGCTTGTCCAGGCCCACCTCAACCAGGACCTGCGCCTGACGACGATTCTGCTCACCATGTACGACTCGCGCACCAGGCTGGCCGATCAGGTCGTACACGAGGTCAAGGAGCACTTCGGGGACCGGGTGCTGGGCACCACGATCCCCCGTAACGTCCGGCTCGCGGAAGCCCCGAGCTACGGGCAGTCGGCGCTGACCTACGACCCGACCTCCCGCGGCTCCCTGTCCTACCTGGCTGCGGCCCGTGAACTCGCCGAGCGAGGCCTCGAGCCGAACGGTGCGGTCAGGTGAGCGCGCGCCGCAGCGGTCTGGGGCGCGGGCTCGGGGCGCTCATCCCCGTCGCTCCCCCGCCCGCGGACGAGCCCGGCGCCGATCGCCTTGCGGCCGACCGCTCCGCCGGCGGCGGGCCCCTCGGCGCCTTCGGCCTGCGAAGCGGCGAGAACACCGGTCCGTTGCCCGTCCAGGGCGCCACCTTCCGCGAGCTGGAGGTCGGGTCGATCGTCCCGAATCCGCGCCAGCCCCGAACGCACTTCGACGAGGACGCGCTGGAGGAGCTGGCGGCGAGCCTGCGCGAGGTCGGCCTGCTTCAGCCGGTCGTGGTCCGCGAGGTGGGGCCGGAGCAGTACGAGCTCGTGATGGGCGAGCGGCGTTGGCGGGCGTCCCAGCTCGCCGAGCTGACCCGTATCCCCGCGATCGTGCGAGAGACCGCCGACGACGCCATGCTGCGCGACGCCCTGCTGGAGAACCTGCACCGCCAGCAGCTCAACCCGCTGGAGGAGGCGGCGGCGTACGAGCAGCTCCTCAAGGATTTCGGGGCAACCCACGAGGAGCTCGCCGGGCGGCTCGGCCGGTCCCGCTCGCACGTCACCAACACCATCCGCCTGCTCGGGCTGTCGCCGGCGGTGCAGCGGCGGGTTGCGGCCGGCGTGCTCTCGGCGGGGCATGCGCGAGCGCTGCTCTCGCTGCGGGATCCCGAGGCCCAGGACCGGCTCGCCACCCGCATCGTCGCGGAGAATCTGTCCGTTCGGGCCGTCGAGGAGATCGTCGCGCTGGACGATGACACGCCGCGCAAGCGTGCCCCGCGCGGTCCTCGCTCGACCCCACCCACCCTGTCGCGTCTCGCCGACCAGCTGTCGGACCGTTTCGAGACGCGGGTGAAGGTCGATATGGGCCGCAGCAAGGGAAAGATCACGGTTGAGTTCGGCTCAATGGAGGACCTGGAGCGGATCGTCGCGGCGATGTCCCCCGCGACCGCGCCGGACGCCGCTTCGGCGCATTAGCCGTCCCGGCCGCGTCACCGTTGCCGTCGCCGGGTCGACATGGCTGGGTCGACACGGCTGGGTCGACACGGCTGGGTCGACATCGGGTGGGGCTGGGGCGGCACGGCTGGGTCGGTATGGCTGGGTCGGTATGGCTGGGTCGGTCTGACTGGGCCGGTCTGACTGGGCCGTCCGACCTGGCGGGGCGCGTCGGCGCCGGCCGTCCGACGTTGCGGGTTCGGCGGCGGCAGTGGCGCTGGCAGCTCCAGGAACGGTGCCCGACGGGGGAGTGGCCGCCGGTATGGGACGCGGGGGCGCGGCGTCCCGGCGGCAGTCAGGCGGGGTTGCCGGCCTGGCCGACCTTGCGGAGCACGCCCTCCGGCGTCATCGAGCCCAGCAGTCGTTCCAGCGCGACCTCGACGTCCTCGCGCCAACTCACCGTGTTCTTGACTTCGAGGCGCAACCGGGGCCACCGGTGATGAGGCCGCACCGTCTTGAAGCCGACGGCCAGTAGGTAGTCGGCGGGCACCACGCACCGGGCGCCCGAGTTCTGCAGGTCACCAAATGCCTCCACCGCCTTGAACCCCCGCCGCAGGATCTCCTTGGTGACGGACTGAATGAGGATGCGACCGAGGCCCTGGCCGGCGAACTCCTCCACGATGAGCGCCGTCATCAGCAGGATGGCGTCCGGCGACACCGGGCTGGTGGGGAAGGCGACCGAGCGGGGCACATACGCGGGCGGCGCGAACATGATGAAACCGGCCGGGACGTCGTCAACGTAGACGATCTTCCCGCAGCTCCCCCATTCGAGTAGCGCCGCAGAAACCCAGGCCTCCTTCTCCAGGTCGGTGGCTCCGGTTTCCTCCGCGCGGCTGCGCGCTACCGGATCGAGCTCCCAGAACACGCAGCGGCGGCAGGGCAGCGGCATGTCGTCGATGTTGTCCAGGGTGATGTTCGCGATGCGACGGCTCATCGAAAGGGCACTCCCGCGGTCGGCCACCGGCCGCCGTCCCCACCGATTGCGTGGACGGCGGCCGTTTTGGCATCAGCCTAGGCCGACCGGTGCTGATCGACCCTCGACGCACCGGGTCCGTTTCACGTGAAACCGCTCTCGCGACTCGAACCGGACGGGTGCGGGCCGGCGGGCCAGCTCATCCGCCCCGTCCTCCGCGGGAGGGACCGGCGGACCCGTCAGGCGCGACCGGCGAGCCGCGGGACATGAAGCTGTCCCGTCGGGGCGTCCATCTCCGGCGGGAGAAACAGCCGCTGCGTCGCCGCGAGGACCGCCTCGGCGACCGCGGCGCGGAAGTCGGTGGAGCCGAGTGCACGCGCGTCGTGCTCGTTGGTCAGGTAGCCGAGGTCGAGCCGGACCGTCGGCATCCGGGTACGGCGGAGCAGGTCCCAGACCTTCGGGTGGGTGCGGCAGTCCAGCATGTCGGTGCGGGAGACGATCTCGCGTTGGACAAGTTGGGCGAATCGCTCGCCGACGGCCGAGGAGCCGCGGGCATTGCCGTAGTAGTAGGCCGATACTCCCTGCGCGTGGGGGGAGGTGCTGCCCTCCGTGTGCAGCGAGATCAGCAGGTCGGCCTCCAGCTCGTTCGCGCGGGCAGCGCGTTCCTCCTCGCTCAGTGACTCGTCGGGGCCGTGGATGAGGTGGGATTCCAGGCCCGAGTCGAGCAGGCGGGTGGTGAGCCGGGTGGCGAGATCAGCCATGAGGTCCCGCTCGCAGAGGCCACCGCTGACGATGCCGAGGTCGTCACCGCCATGCCCGGGATCGAGAGCGACAACCACCCCGAGCAGCGAGGTGCCGCGGGCCAGCAGACGGACGGATTCGCGCAGCACATCGGGACGACCACCGGTCACGGTGCGGCGCAGCCGCTTGAGCTCACGCAGCGTCCGCGGACCGCACCGACCGTCCGGATCCAGGCCACGGTTGCGCTGGAAGTCGCACACCGCGCTCTCCGTGCGGGGACCGAAGATACCGTCGGTCCGGCCGATGTCGAAGCCCATGTTGAACAGACGCTCCTGCAACGCGGCCACGTCATCTCCGACGAAGGGGTGCGCGGCGCTGAAATAGAGCAACCTGTCGCCGAGATTGTGGCGAGCCTCCTCGAGCGCCCGCGCCGTGTCCGGACCGAGTATCCCGTCGACGGACAGGCCACGACTCTGCTGGAAGGCCCGCAGCGCATTGTCGAGGTCGCGATCGAACCGGTCGGGGAGAGCGGCCGGGGCATCGCCCGCGCCGCCGGCCGGCCCTGCAACCGGGCTGTGCGCGCCATCCGCGGTCGCCGGGGCGGCCAGGGCGACCGCCGCCGGCGGCTCGGCCCCGGTCGAATCCTCGGGATGTGCCCCGGGCGGCGGCGCTACGCCCTGTTCTCCGCTCTGCCGGGGGGTCGCGGGAAGAAAACCGAGATAAGTCAGGGCCGCCCGAACCTCGGCGACGGCGGAACCTTGGTCTCCCAGCCGCAACAGCTTCACGAACGTGTACCTTTCAGCTTGCCTGCCCCCAACGTGTTCCCCGGCGGAACCCGGTGGTCGGGGCCGCCGCGTCGACGAACTGTTTCCCGACTGCCGATTGCTGAATCTCAAGCCTAGGGCATGCTCACGTGGTCCCGACCGGCCGCGAACAGGATCCTCCGTCATTGACCTAGCGTGACTATTCTGTCCACGCTGTGCTATGGCAGGCCGATTCTCGCCGCTCGCCCCCGCCCGGCCTCGCCGCACCCGGCGGGGATTGTCTGGTGGCAAGGCGCGCTGGTAGGCGAGTGCGCCTGCTGGCGGGGTGCGCTGCTGGCGGGGTGCGGTGGCGACGAGGGTGCGGTGGCGACAGGAGTGTTGGGGGAAGTCCCGGTCCACTGGATACGCCGACGGCCCGCCGGCAGGAACGCGCGGCGGGCCGTCGGCGGCGGCCTGCCGGGCACCCATCCGTCAGGGGTGGGCGCGCCGCGTGGCCGTCGAGAAGGTCAGTTGTCAGGAAGCGATCAGATGTACGGCGAGAGGTCGCGCAGCAGGGCGGCCTTCGGCTTCGCGCCGACGATGCTCTTGTCCACCTCGCCCTTGACGAAGACCGCCATGGTCGGGATCGACATGATCTGGTAGTTCCGGGCCGTCTCCGGGTTCTCGTCGATGTTCAGCTTGACGATCCGCAGCTTCTCGCCGTGCTCCTTGGCGATCTCCTCGAGGACCGGTCCGACCATCTTGCACGGGCCGCACCACTCGGCCCAGAAGTCCACGAGGACCGGTACGTCGCTCTGGAGGACCTCGGCGGTGAAGGTGCTGTCGGTTACGGGCGTGGTGCCTGCCATTGCTGTTCTCCCTGCTGGATGTGGTGGCTGGGCATTGGTGATAGCTGGAAGTCGGCGGTGGGCTGGGCGGCCGATGCGGGGGAGCGGCGTCAGGCCGGCTGCGGCGCCGGGGTGGAGACCCGCGGGGCCTCGAGGGTCGACTCGCCGGGACCCTCCCCGGCGGCGATGAAGCGCTCTGCGTCGAGGGCGGCGGCGCACCCGGTGCCGGCGGCGGTGATGGCCTGGCGGTAGGTGTGGTCGACCACGTCGCCGCAGGCGAACACGCCGTCGAGGTTCGTCTTGGTGGT
Source organism: Frankia sp. AiPs1 (assembly GCF_023716945.1). Classification (GTDB taxonomy): domain Bacteria; phylum Actinomycetota; class Actinomycetes; order Frankiales; family Frankiaceae; genus Frankia. The sequence continues at coordinate 7,564 of NZ_JAMQQF010000210.1, forward strand.
GGGATGCGCGACCTTGACGTAACCGGCGTCGTCCAGCTCGAGCTGGCCGCGGACCAGCTCGGTGCGCGGGTCGTGGCCGATGGCGACGAACAGGCCGGTGACGTCGAGGTCGTCGGTCTCACCGGTGACCGTGTCGCGCAGCCGGACGCCGCTGAGCTTGTCCTCGCCGAGGAGCTCGGCGACGTCGGCGTTCCACCGGAACCGGATCTTCTCGTTGGAGAAGGCCCGCTCCTGCATGATCGCGCTGGCCCGCAGCTTGTCCCGCCGGTGGATCACTGTGACCGACCGGGCGAACCGGGTCAGGAACGTCGCTTCCTCCATCGCCGAGTCGCCGCCGCCGACGACGGCGATGTCGTGGTCGCGGAAGAAGAAGCCGTCACAGGTCGCGCATGCCGACACCCCGCGCCCGAGCAGCCGGTCCTCGTGCCCGACGCCGAGCTTGCGGTAGGCCGAGCCGGTGGCGACGATGACCGTGCGAGCGCGGAACGTCTGGTCCTCGACCTTGACGATCTTCGGGTTGGCGGTGAGGTCGAGCTCGGTCACGTCGTCGGCGACCAGCTCGGCGCCGAACCGCTCGGCCTGCTGGCGCAACTTCTCCATCAGCTCCGGGCCCTGCACGCCCTCGGGGAAGCCGGGGAAGTTCTCGACCTCGGTGGTGTTCATGAGCGCGCCGCCGCCGGCGACCGCGCCTTCGAAGACGAGAGGCCGCAGGTTGGCTCGGGCGGTGTAGATGGCGGCCGTGTAGCCCGCCGGCCCCGAGCCGACGATGATGACATCGCGCACGTCGTCTACCAGTCGATCACCGTGACCGGTGACGTCCTGGACCTGCTGCTGGGCTGTCACACCCGCTCCTTTCACGCTGCGCGATTCCCCGTCAGCCGGGGCGGACCCGTGGGTGCCTATCGCTTCGGTGGTGCGTCGGGATCCCTGGTCGTGGGTCTGATCCGTGAAGACGGTGTCCGACAGCGACAACGGTCTTCGAGGGCGTCTGATTCCATCCTGTACCCGCCGGTGCCGAGCAACCGGCGACCATCGGTGTCGATGGTCACGCTACCTGCGCAGCGTGGTTGCGCTGTACCACAGTGCGGCGGAGACGCTGACGACGCCGCAGTGCGCGTCGACGACGAGCACCCGCGCCGCCGCGGGTTGCATGGGGATGGACAGCACGATCAGCAGCGCCGGCTGACCGTCGTACCGGACGCGGTCGACCGCGAGGATGTCGCCGCCCGACTGGGCGATGAGGCTCTGGTAGCAGGAGCGCAGATCCGGGGTGTCCAGCAGGGCGCGCAGCCGCTGGCCGGCCGTGGCCGGCGGTGCCGCCACGAGGGAGGCCGAACGGCGCGCGGCGGCCGGGGCAACCGCCTGGAACGGCACGGCGCCCGCCGACGGGGGCGCCGCCACGGCTCCCGCATCGCTGGTGTCCCCGGTCTGTCCGGTCAGCGGCAGGGGCAGCGTCACCGAACCCGCGATCTGCCCCGTGAGCAGCTGTCTGCCGTGTTGGCCGACATCGGCCGGGACGATGGTCGTCCGCGAGTCCGCCATCATGGTCAGCCGGCCCGACCGGGCTCCGGCGGCCGCGGTGCCGGCCGAGTCCCGGCCCTGCGCGACGCTCGACGCCGCGACCGGGTGGTTGGCATCCACTACCCGAAGGCCGTAGAAGGCGAGGACGGCGGCGCCGAAGGTGACGAATGCCGCGCAGACCGCCGCGATGGACACCCAGTCCCGCCGCGGGGTCGCCGCCGCGCCCGGCACCAGTCGCCGCGGGCCGCGGGCCGCGGGC